>JBHHWB010000074.1:0-16126 GCA_046756305.1 Gemmatimonadota bacterium | reverse complement strand
CATTCACTTCGCGCTCATCGTCGAAGCCCTTCGGCCCCAGATAGCGTGAACAGGCTCCTAGGCGCATCCGCCCTCGCCGGAACGTCGGTACTGAAGTTCTTCGGCATCTCCCTGCCCGCCTTTCAGGCCGGGGGCGGGCTCATCATCATCCTCATGGGGTTGGAGATGCTGTACGGGCGCCCCACCCGCATCCACGGCGACCGTCAGGCCCCGGTGCAGCCCGAAGACCAGATCCTGGTGCCCTTCGCCACGCCCCTCATCGCCGGCCCCGGAGCCATCACCACCGTGGTGACCTTCACCACCCGCACCGGAATCCCCCACCCCGAACTCACCGGCGTGGCGGCGGTGGCGGCGCTGTCCCTCTTCCTCTTCGTGGTGCTCCTGGCGGCCACATGGTTCGACAGAATCCTGCGAGACCATGCCCACGTCCTTATCACCCGCTTCCTGGGACTCATCCTGGTGGCCGCCGGTTTTCAGTTCGGCCTCTCGGGAATCCGGAACTTTCTCAGCGGGTGAACTTGCCCGCCCCGGGACGGGCGGGAGAGCACGCCAGCCGGGTCTCCTTCAGGGCATGAGCACCAGCAGAAGGCCGCCCACCGCCAACCCCACCACCAGGTTGATCACCTTCAGGCGCACGAAGGCCGCCTTAGAAACGGCAAGAAGTGGAAGCGTGCCGTGCCCGTCCTGCACGATGGAGCTGGCGACCAGGATCCCCAACGGGAGGGTCCCGGTGGCGTACAGCGTCACGAAGGCCAGGTGGGGTCCCGATTCGGGGATGAGCCCGATGAGGGCCGCCACCACGAGGACGGTAAAGAGATTTCCCCGGATCCAGGCGTCCACATCCACGAAGAGGGTAAGAAGGCCGATGACGACGAGCGCCCCCAGCGTCCAGGTGAAGATGCGCACCAGGTGCTTTCTGAGAACGTGCTCCCAGAGGTGCTTCTCCAAGAAGTGATCCGGCACCGTCACCACCACGAAGGAGGCGAAGAGGGCGCTGCCCACCATGGTGGTCCGGATCCAGACCGGCTCGTCTCCCGCCAATGATCCGTCCGCGAGGGCGTAAAAGAAGAGACCGAAGAGAGCGATGAGGAGGGCGCGGGGAAAGCTCATGTCGCGAAGCTGGGACAGGATGGTGCGGCGATCGAAGCACGCGCACGTGTCCTGAGTGTGCAGCTCCAGCTCGTGGTCGCCCACCCCTGCAGGGGCCCACGACGACAGAAAGCGGTCGGTGAGGGCCGCCACCACCCATCCGGCGATCAACAGACCCGCCGTGAGCGCCAGCGCCCGCCCCGGGAACATGGCGAACATGACGAAAGCCTCGTCGCCGCTGGTGGCGATCATGGTGCCCACGAGAGCGCCGAAGCTGATGGCGCCGTGGGAATAGAGCGACACCACCGTGTACGCCCCCAGACATCCGGGAATAGCACCCAGGAATGAAGCAGCGGCGTACTGGCGCCACCGCTTCTCGATGAGCCCCGACTGCCACCACCCGTGGGTGAGAACGTTGAGGTACTCGATGAGCACCATCATCACCACCACGAACCCGGTGACGATGAGGGCCTGGGGAACGGTGGGCGCCAGCGTCGCGGCAATCTCGTGGGCAGTCACGCCGTCTACGCTCCCCAGGCCACCAGAAGCTCCGCGCCTTTTTTGCTCGTGCAGGGACCGTGGGTGGTGTGGGCGTGGTCACCCATCTCGAATCCCGGAGGCAGCTTGAGAAGGGCGGTCCTGCGCTCCCCCTCGTCATAGAGAACCTTGATCTTGGTTCCCGTGGGGTACGATGCGCTCTCCTCCCACGGCATCTCCCGAGGATTGAGGCTGATCTCCGTCATGATACGCTTCCTTCTTCGGCAGGGGTGACTTTCTTCTCCCTGGCCGCCTGCTTCTGCAGGTAGGCCTCGTGATGGGCAGACCCTTCCCGAATCATGGCCGCGCCGCATTTCTCACAGCGCTCCTGCCGGCAGGGCACGCCGCGGCGGTGCTCGATCCGATTCCCGCATCTCAAACAGATGCAGAACCCGGGATCCCCTCCGCAGTCGCGATGCCCCCCATATCCGTGGCCATGACCGTGCCCGTGGCCATGACAAGGCCGGTGCCCATGCCCCGGTCCAGGTCCGCTCCCTTCGACTCCACTCATCTTTCCACCTCGTGCTGTAGGGCTCGCCGCCCTCCGGAGCGGCGCCCGACTATTTCCGAAACTGTACCCCCACGTCCTCCACATCCTCCGAACCGCACTCCGGGCACACCGGCTCCAGGCCTTTGGGCCGCCTGCGCCGCATCGGCGTCGGTTTTTCCTCTCCACAGTTCCTGCACCGGTGGCGCGTGCGGACGAAGTCGAACCGACCGCCGGTGATGGAAAGAAGCTTCCCTTCCACCAGAACGCCGGCCACCTTGCAGCGCGCTTTCTCCAGGATGCGGGTCAAAGTGGGACGGGAAATCCCCATGCGCTCCGCAGCCGCCTTGTGGTCCAGGTCTTCGTAGTCCACGAGGCGGAGGGCCTCGAACTCATCCACGGCAAGTTCGGTCTCCTCCAGATCGCGCCGGCGAAACCCCACAGGCTTGAACGCCTGATAGCGGGGCGGAGACTCGATCCGACGAACTCTCTGCGGTCGGGGCATGGATGTTCACCTCCCGTGCGTGCCCCCCTAAGTTATGAACTATTGTTCATAACGGAAGGGGTCGGCCCCCGGCAGGCGCTCCGCACGAAGAACGCTGCAGTTGCGATGAGAACCGAGCCGGCCACGAAGACGGGAGCGAACCCGACCCGGTCGATGAGCCACCCGGCCACCAGGGGAAACGCGGCGCCGGTGATGCTCAACGCACCCAGGATCCCCTGGTGAAGCGCCCGGTTCTCGTCAGTGGTGATTTCGATGAAGAGCCCGTCAAAACCGATCTTCCTGGCACTGATGTTCATGCCCATGATGAAGAAAACCGGCATGAAGATGGGGAGGCTGGTACGCGCCAGGACAAGGGCTAGAAGAGGAAGCGCGGCGCCACCGGCCACGCAGCCCAGCACCACCCCGCTGAAGCCGTGGCGCTTCACGACCCGGGACCAGATCCAACTGGAAAGGAGCATCCCCAGGATCTGGACGAAGAGGAAATTTCCCACCCTGGCAGGGGAAAGGCCGAAGGAATCCCGGGCCATGGCCACGTAGAAGGGCATGAGCGTGAGGCCGAACCCGGTGAGGTTCACCACCAGGACCCAGTGGCGGAGACGTGGGTTTTCCCGGAGCACGCGGGGAATGGAGGCCAGCACCTCACGCACGCTCGACACCGTGCCCGGAGCGGGGGCCGGGGGCTCACGCAGCACCCAGAAGCCCAACGACGCAGTGAGGAGAAGGCCCGACGCCAGCAGAAAGAGACGGGCGTAGTTCTCGGGATACCCCATGTAGGCCAGGATCTGGCGCACCGCCAACGCCGACACCAGGATGCCCAGGCTCCTCAGCACCTGGCGCGTCACGAAAAAGCTCTTGCGTTCCTCCTTGGCCAGGGATTTTCCCAGGACGTCGGTGTAGGACACCCCCGCGAACGCTCCCGAAAGGGAGAAGAGGAACATGAGGAGAAAGACCAGGGCCAGAAGCGTCCCCCCGGAAAGAGCGTCCTCCCTGAGGAGGACCAGCGCCACACCGCCCAACGCCAGCACCCGCAGCGTGATGCCAAAGATCAGAAAAGGTTTCTTGCGGCGCTTGAGATGGAGATAACTTGCGAAGAGGAGTTGGCCCACCAGGGGAGTCCCCACCATGATGGCCGTGAGAAGGCCGAGCTGCGCCCCGCTCCCCCCCGCACGCATCACCAGTGAGGGCAGGACGGTGTTGATGTCGGTGAAGGTCATGGTCAGGGCCAGAAACGCCGCGTGCCACAGGAAGGCCCAGTAGTTGCGTCCGTGACTCCGAAAGGCCATATCGTATCCGTTCCCGGTCCGCCCGGATCGTCCGGTCCCTGGTGAGATTCCACCCGCAACATCACCCGAGATTCCCCGAAGGACCACCCCATGAGCCAGAGCACGGGTACGCACGGCGCCCCTGCCGCTCCTCGAGGAGATTTCGGACCCGTGGAGCTCATCGCCATCGGGGTGGGCGGGATGATCGGAGGCGGAATCTTCTCCGTCCTGGGGCTGGCCGTCCAGGTGTCGGGCCGCGCCGCCGCCCTGGCCTTCGGTGTGGGCAGCCTGGTCGCGCTGGCGGCAGCGTACAGCTATGTGCGCCTGGCCCTCACCTTCCGTAAGGACGGCGCCAGCTTCACCTACCTGGAGATGGCCTTTCCGCGCTCACCGTCCGTGGCGGGCGTAGCCGGCTGGACGGTGGTCGTGGGGTACATCGGAACCCTGGCCCTCTATGCCTTCACCTTCGGGGCGTACTCGGCCCACCTCTTCGGCGTCGAACACGTCCGCGGCGCCCGCGGCGCCCTCTCCGTCTTCTCCCTCCTTTTCTTCCTCGCCATCAACCTGAGCGGGAACAGGACCATGGGGCGGGCCGAAGACATCGCGGTGTACCTCAAGATCGCCCTTCTGGGCATTCTGGGGGGAGTCGGCTTCTTCACCGCCGAGCCGGGACACCTCATGCCCCGGGCCGACCACGGCGCCGCCGCCATCTTCCTGGGTGGCGCCCTCATCTTCGTGGCCTACGAAGGCTTTCAGCTCATCACCAACGCCGTCCAGGAAACCCGCGACCCGGACCGCAACCTGCCCCGTTCCATCTACGCCTCCATCCTCATCACTTCGGCCATCTACATCAGCATCGCCACCGTGGCCGTGGGCAACCTGGATCCTGCCAAGCTCCTGGGCGCGGGGGAATATGCCCTGGCCGAGGTGGCTCGACCCATCTTGGGACGGCTCGGCGTGGTCCTGGTGGATATCGCCGCCATGCTCGCCACCTCGTCGGCCATCAACGCCACCCTCTTCGGAGCCAGCCATCTCGCCAACGAGATGGCCCAGGACAATCTGGCCCCCAGGGCGCTCTCCACCCGCACCCCGGACGGCGTTCCGGCGCGGGCGGCCATAGGCATCACCACGGCGGCCCTTCTCCTCACCATGCTGGGAAGCCTGGAACTCATCGCCTCCTTCTCCAGCATGACCTTCCTGCTGGTGTCCATGGGCGTGTGCGTGGCGAACTTCATCCTTCGCCGCCGGACGAGTTCCGCGGTTCTCCCCATCCTCCTGGGCCTGGTCCTCATGGGCACCACGGTGGTGCTTCTTATCCGCTTCCTCATGAAATCGGACCACACCGCGCTCGTCTTCATCGGAGTCGCATACGTGGCGGTGGGGCTCACCTTCGCCGCCTTCCGCTTCATCGTAAACCGAGATACCCGCCGTCATGGACGTGCAGATCTTCGGAGTTAAGAACGACGCCGAAACCCGCAAGGCACTGCGCTTCTTCAAGGAGCGCCGCATCCGCGTCCACTTCAACGACTTCAAGGTGCGCGCTCCCTCCAAAGGGGAGCTTCGCCGCTTCTTCCAGAGGCTGGGAAGCGACGCCCTCATCGACCGCGACGCGAAGCGCTTCCGCGCCCTGGGCCTCCAGACGGCCCACTACGGCCCTGATCGCTGGCTGGAGATCGCGGCCGAGGAGCCCCTCATCCTGCGCATGCCCCTGGTCCGCTGCGGAAAGGAAGTGACGGTGGGCCACGCCCCGGAGGTGTGGAAGGGCTGGGTCTAGGAGCCTGTCCGGGTCATGCAGCGGGCCGCGTGGGGGACGCCACGGCCCCAGGGCGTGGGCGGCGACTCGAAGGCATAGCCCAAGCTACGTCGAGAGGAGCCAATGACCGGGATGGGGCCGTGCCGCCCCAACCCACGAGCAGGTAAGATGATCTCCGCCATGGCGTTGGGCGCAGGGCTGAGGCGGGGTCCGCAACGGAAGCCCGCCTCAGCGGTAGTTCCCGAAGCGGAGCTCCACGCCGTAGTCCTGCCCTCTCAGGAAGGCGATGACCTCCTGGAGCGTATCCCGCTTGGGTGCCATGACCCGTAGCTCGTCCCCCTGGATCTGCACCTGGACTTTCTTGAAGCCCTGTCCGCGAATGTCCTTGGAGATCCGCTTCGCCGTCTCCTGATCGATCCCCTGCTTCAACCCGATGGTCTGGCGAGCCCGGCCCAGGGACCCGATTTCCACTTTGCCTTCGTCCAGGTTCTTCACCGGAACTCCGCGGCGGGTGAGCTTCTCCCTGAGAACGCCGGCCAGCGCCTTGAGCTTGTACTCGTCGTCGGCATCGAGCTTGAGGACGCCGGCGTTCCGGTCGAACTCGATGGCGCACGTGGTGCCCTTGAAGTCGTAGCGGGTCGCGACCTCCCGGTTTGCCTGATTGACCGCGTTGTCCACCTCCTGAAGGTCGACTCCGGTGGAAACGTCAAAGGAAGCGGTCTTCGCCATGGTTCTCCTTTCGCGTCAAGATGTGCGGCCGCGCCGTCAGCGGTAGCGCCAGCTCACCGTGTCGGCCCCGGGCGGCGCCGTGGCGATGATCCGGCGGGCGGCCCTGGGCCCGAACATCTGAATGTAACGCAGGCGGCTCACCGCGTTGGGTTGGCTGTGGTCGCCATTCCAGCAGTGCTCCGCCCGGTCGCCGTAGTCCACCTCGCCGTCATAGTACGGATCCGAAGTGAACTCCAGGAATTCTTCGGCAAGGTAGACGGCGTCATTCAAATAGTAATTGTCCATGTCCCCCACGTAGATGTGGAGCTTTCCCGCCAGCTTCGGTCCCAGTGTCTTCCAATCGCGCCGCAGGATGTGCACGAGGTCGTAATGCTCGCGCCAGTATTCGGCGACTTCGTGGTCGATCTCGCCCGTCTCCTTGTCCCAGATCCTGCGGGGATAGCCGTCCTCCCCCACCGGTGAATAGACAGCCTCCCAGATGTCCCACTGCTGCCCCGAGCGGCTGCGGGTACCCAGGACGAGTTCCAGGTGGTTCGATTCCTCCAGCGTCCGGTCAATGTGGCCCAGCCAATCCCTGTGTCCCGGACGCGGCGTCCGTTTGAAGGGTTCGTCCAGATAGTAGGCATTGTTGTCCTCGTAGAGGTTGATGACAGTGTAGGCGCGGAAGTCGATGGGATCGGGGCACGCCACGTAGGCCGCGTTGAATTCGTCGGGATAGAAAACCTGGGCGGCCATAGCCTCCCAGCCCCCTGTAGAGCCTCCGTAGGTAAAGCGCGCCCAGCCCTCACCGATGCCCCGGAAACGCCGCTCGATCTCGGGGAGGAGCTCGGTCATGATGGCATCCCCGTAGGGGCCGTTGTTCTCCGAATTCACGGCGTAGGAGTCGTCGTAGTAGGGCGTGGGATGCTGGATTTCCACGACCAGGTGGCGGGGAAAATCGGGCGAGGTCCACATCCGGTAGAGCTCGTACTGATACTGCTGCTGGATGTGGTTGTAGCAGTCCAGGTGGAAGCGGGCGCTGTACACGCACGGCTCGGTGGTGTCGGGAGGCTCGGTACGCATGGAGGTAAAGCGCGCCGGAAAGTGCCCATGGAACACCGCCAGAGGATATCGGGCCTCGGGGTGCTCATCGAACCCCTTGGGGAGAAGCACCCACGCGCCCAGGTACACGTCGGTGCCCCAGAAATCCGAGAGGAGGTCGGAACGGATGCGCACGTACTTCACCCACTCCGTCTCCAGGGTGGCGGGATCGGGAAGGGGCTCGATCTCATGGTCGAGGGAGAGGGAGAGGCGCGTCGGCCCCTCCTTCTCCACCGTGAACTTTACCACGCTCGAGTAGAGGTTGCCTGGCTTGCGGTTCCACCGCTGCCCTTCGCCCCGGTCGGGAGGAAGCTTGACGGTGTGACCGTCGGAGCGATGGAAGGTCCGGTACCGGTTCAGAACGGCCTGGGCGCGGTAGGTGCCGGGAGGCAGATCTCCCAACCGTGGGACGGGATATCCGAAGACCGTGTCGGTGAAGACGGCGCCGCTGCCGGGCCGCGCCCGCTGGCCGCACATTACCGGACCAGCCTCACCGCGCCGGGCGCGCACCCGCCCCAGGTCATGGAGTCAACGGCAGTTCCGTGGGATCGGGACGGAAATTTCTCAGAGCCGAAGCCGTGAGCCGGAAGGAAACGTAGATGGCCCCCACGCAGGCCGCGAGCACCAGGACCCCCAGCGCAGGCAGAGCCCAGGGGGTGGCACCGAACCAGTGAGGGATGGGGCGAAACATGGCGCTCACCTCCTCCCCGGCAAAGGTCAGGACGATCATGACAAAAATGGCGATCCGCGCCGGCCACCCCATGATCCTGCCGAGCTCAAAGCGGGTCACCAGGGCGTGTCCCGTCGAAAGACCTACGAAGATCAAAAACCAGGACGTCGCTACGCTCAACACGAGCAGGAGCTGCGGGGCCGCGACCCGCAGGGCCTCTGCCTCTGCAGCGCCGATCATCAACGACATGCCCAGGATCACACCCACGCCCATCATGAAACCAGGCACCACGGCGTGAAGCGCCATGAAGAGGAACCTGCCGGCAGCGATCTTCTCCGGGTCGGCGGGCAGGGAGGCGAGGAACTCCATGGTGCCGTCCAGCTTGTCCCGCATGGACGTGCTGAAGGGAACCATGCCCGCCGAAAGCCCTAGGGTCACGAGGGCGAAGCTGACGGTTCCCGGCGTCACCTTTCCCAGGACGAAGAGCGCTCCGAACCATGCGACCGTCATCCCGATTATGCGGAGGATAGCCTCCCGCATGCGACGGAATTCCATGCGCACCAGGACGCTGACTTCCCGGGGAATCACTTGTGACGCCATCAGGCCACCTCCCTGAAGATGATGTCCGAAAGGGACTGCCCGGGAAAGCGCGACTCGAGCTCCCTCCGGGGCCAGTCACCGGCCAGCCGTCCTTGCTTGAGGAGAAGCACCCGGTCCGCAATGCGCTCCAGGTCCTCGAGGATGTGACTGGAAAACACGAGGAGACGATCCCCGCCCGGGGGAACGATCTCGTCCAGCAGGTCGAGGATTTCCCGGCGCATGAAAGGATCGATTCCCGAGGTGGGCTCATCAAGAAGGAGCACCGGCGGACGGAAGGCCTCGGCCGCCACCAGGCTGAGCTTGACCTGGGTCCCCTTGGAGAGGCCGCCCACTTTCGCAGCAAGGGGCACGTCCAAACGCCGCGCCAGAAGCCGGGCGTACTCCGCGTCCCATCCCGGATAGAAGTTCTCCAGGAAGTCGAGATGCTCCCTCACCTTCATCCAGCCCAGACCCAGGAGCTTCTCGGGAAGGAAGCCGATACGTCCCCGGACTCCGGGAAGGAGATCGGGCAGAAGATCTCCGTCAAAGAACACCGAGCCTTCGTACTCATGAAGGCGGCCCGCCATGGCCTTCATGCTGGTGCTCTTCCCCGCTCCGTTCTCTCCCACGAGGGCGATGCGCTGGCCGGCAAAGAGATCCAGCGTCACGGGTTGCAGGGTGAATTCCGGGTAACGGATGGTCAGGCCGTCGAGACGGATGATGGGATTCACAGCTCCCCCTTTCGGTTATGCGCCGACATAGGTAATACGCACGACCGTAACGGCAAGCAACACCATCCAGAGCAGAGCGGAGGTGATCCACGCCTTGCTCCGGGCTACACCCGCACCATAGATGAGGCCGAGGGCGAGAACCGCGATCCACCCCAGGTGAAACACGCTGCCGCTCTGCATGAGAACTTTCTGGAGGAGGGATCCGGCGGGAGCGAGGGCGTCCAGTCCCATGGTGATGTGAAGATCCGCGGGGGATGACACGGCTCCCGGTCCGCGCAGGAAGAGGAGGACGCCCACCGCCAGGCCGGCCAGGGCGATGACCACCTCGCCGGCCAGAGCCACGGCGAAGAGCTTCTTCCCCTTGGGAGCCTCTCCCAGGAGGACGAGGAAGGCCCACATCACCACCGCCACGCCGAGGGCCCGCGCCGCTACGGTGAGGGGGGCCGCCGCCACCGCCACCCAGATCAGGGCCTTCAGCGACGTCGGGGCCGTCGCTCCGGCGCCGGAAAGGACCCATCCCGAGACCGGAGCCACGAAGATCCCGCCGACGACGGTGAGGGTCACGGCCAGGAGATACGGCTCCCACCAGGATCCGTCGAACAGGGAGCGGAGGGTACGCGGCCACCACCCGTAGGGGGTGCTGTCGGACGAGCGCCCCTCGTCCACTTCCAGATCCAACGCCCGTACGCCACCGTCGTATGTCTTCATGGTTGTACTCCTTGCCTTGCGTGTAGAAAAAACGTTCGTACCCATTCCATTGAGGTCTGTCCGACCACACGGCGGCGGACGGTATGGGTGGAATCGAAGAGGAGGGTCAGGGGAACGCCGCGTGCGCCGAGCCGGCGCCCCACGCTTCCCTCGTTATCGAGGGTGAGATAGGGGAGGAGGATGCCGGGAACTTCCCGCCGCAGGCCTTCCCAGGTGGAGGCGGGCGAGGCCGTAATGACCAGGAAGAGCCCCGGCTCGATCTCGTGAGACAGGCGACCGGTCCCCAGGCCCTCCGCACCGCCGTCCACGGCGCCCTCCGCATGGCCGCCCGCATCACCCTCCGCGCCGCCCGCCGCCCTCACGGCCCGGGCCCAGCGGGCGACTTCGGCAATGCAGTGGGGACATCCTTCCTGGATGTAGAGGAGCGTGTAGGGTCGTCCCCTCCAGGCTTGGGAACGCCAGGGCCGCCCCCCCGGGCGATCCGCAAGCAGATCGCCCGGGGCGAAGGGGGGCTCGAAGCGCCGGGCCTCGGCTCTTTTCTTGGCCCCGGCGCGGTCCACGTGCCAGAGGCCAACGAGCAGCCCGACCACCACGATCCAGGCGGCGGCGAAGCGAACTAAAAGAATGCCGCCGCGCACTGGAAACCGCAGGTCACAGCGAAATCCACATACAGTGAGGCGGCGAAGACCATCCCGAACAGGCTGGTTCCGCCGATGCCCACCAGGGTGGAAACGCAGAGGATGCAGAGAGCCCTATCCAGACTGAACCCTCCCCCTCTGACGCTCCCCACCTCCACCGCCCCCCCGTCGGCCTGGGCGACGGAGACCGCCGGGCCGCCGGCGACCCGGGACCACCGATTCTCCCACCCCGAGACCCCCGAGAACAGGAGAGCGAACGCGGTCAGAACGACCCAGACCACGCCCCGCCGGGTCACCGGCCGGGGGTCCATGACGGCGGTCACGACTGTACCGCCGTGGCGCAGGCGCGGACGCAGGCCAGAGCCGCCACGGCGGTTCCCTTCCTGAGGGACAGGGTAAGAAGAGCGGTCCAGCCGCCGGACAGCATCGCCCAGAATGTGACGCCTATGCATCCTGCACAGGCAATGGCGGCCACGATCTGCTTGTCATCTCCACCGCCGCGCACGTCCTGGACGGAAACCGCCGCAGCCGATGGATCTCCGGACGGAGGCACCGACGGAGGCGCGGCCAGGGCCGGCTGGTACGTCAGGAGGGTGAAGGCCATGAGGGCCCCCGCCACGAGTCTTCGGTCAGAACGCATGTTTGACCTCCTTGATTGAGGGAATGGAGGGAGCGCCCGACTCCGCATCGGCGGGAGCGGGCACCAGCGCCTCACCGCTCCAGACGGAACGGAGGCGATTCGGGGAGAGGCGGTATCGACCGATCTGGGGATCCAGAACGACCACGCCCTCGTCGTCGTGACGGGCCAGGACCACAAAGTGGCTCCGGGACACCCACGCCAGGAGAGGCAGAACGGTTCGCGAAAGCGTATCGGGGTCCAACCGCTGCGCCGCAGCCTCCAGGCCCGCAACACGGGCGGCATGGGCCAGCCCGCCAAGCGTCGTGCCTGTCGCCGCATCGGTGCCGGCCAGAAGGGCGAGGGAATCCAGGGAGGGACTCGTTCCATGCACGAGCTTCAGGAGGTTGGCCAGAGCGGCGGGACCGCACCCCATGGGCGTGGTCTGCAGGACGACGCCGTCCGTCCCCATCCACTCGGCGCCGCGCAGCGCGACGGAGATGCGGGAAGCGGCACGCAGCGTCCTCCGGGGATCCGATAGAAGCGTCCCACCCAGGGCGAGGCACCCCAGGACCAGAAGGAGGACGGCGGCGGCGCTGCGGGATGATCTCATGCGGAGCTCCTGCCGGCGTGGGCGGGACGGTAGAAACGAAATGCGGGACCACGGGTGATCCGTGATCCCGCATCTGATCTACCGGCGACGGCCCGCCGAGAGGATAGCTCTATGGGACGGGTTTGGGCGCGACGCGCCTGAGGGGATCCGCGCCCCGGGGCCTCTGCGCCTCAGGCCGCCGGCGTGAAAGGCGCCGCCGCTACCCCAGCACCTCTCCGTACAAACGGTAGAGGTTCAGCCCCATGATCCGCTCCACATCGTCTTCCGAATACCCCCGCCCCACCAACCCGTCCCACACGACCTCCATCCGCCGGGGACCGTTCAATTCGTCGATGAAGTAGGGGAGCTCGGAGTCGGTGACCTGACTCCCCTCCTCCCGGCGAAGCTTGGCCACGTATTCGGGCGTCATGGTGATGACCCGGTGATCCCGGTCGCTGCCGATGCAGACGTGCTCGATCCCGCATACCTGAACAGCATGGTCGATGTGATCGAAATAAGTATGGAGATTGTCCCGCTTCCTGGACGTGAGGAAGGGGCGAAGCTGACAGATCCCCACCACCCCACCTTTCCCGGCCAGCGCGCGAAGGTTCGCATCGGTGGTGTTGCGCACGTGGCGGTACACGGCGTCACACGCCGTATGCGAGATGATGCAGGGCTCCCGCGAGTGGGCGATGGTATCGGCCATGGTGGCCATGTTCGCGTGGCTCAGATCCACCAGCATCCCCACGTCGTTCATGCGTTCCACGAGGGCCCGTCCGAAGGCGGTAAGGCCCCCGTCACCCTCGGCGCGGCATCCCACCCCGGCCGCGTTGCGGTCGTTGTACGTGATCTGGCTGCTCCGCACACCCAGTTGGTGGAACATCTCCACCCGGTCCAGATCTCCGCCGAACTGCTCGGAGTTCTGAAAGAGATAGAAGACGGCCATCCGCCCTGAGGCCCGGGCCGCATCCACATCCGCCGTGCCGGAGGCCTTGAGGAGGAGGCCGGGATGCTCCCGGAGAAAGCGGTCGTATTCCAGGAGACCGTCCACGGCCAACTGCAGCGCCTCAGCCCCCACCGGCTTGGGATCGCAGAGCGTGACGGTGATGCTGTCCATCCCGCTGGCCAGCATTTCCCGGATGAGGTCTGGAGGATAGATGGGACGCAGTTCTCCCATGGCGTCCATGATGAGGGCGTCGGGATGAGAATCACCGGCAAGCGAAGCCTTCTTCGGCTGGGAAAAGGGCATCCCCGCAAACCCGGCACCGGGCCATGCACTGAGGGGAGCGGGAAGGGAGGCGAGGGACACGCCGAGGCCTGCGTGGCGAAGGAAGGATCTTCGATTCATGCGATGGCGGGGTTGAACGAATCACATTGGTTGAAGGGTCTGCATGGGCCAAAAGGAGGGCACGAGGGTGAAAGAGCAAGAGGAGGGGGTGACGGGAAAACAATCTGAGATCCCTTCACCCGCCTCCGGGGATCACGCGCGTACGGGGAGGCCGGGTGACGCAGTCTCCTGAGAAGAGGCCCGCACCGGAGGCCTGAGCGTCATGGCCAGAGCCGCCGCCGCCAGGCAGGCGATCCCCGCAGGAATGAAGGCGTACGCCCACGCCCCCGAATCTCCCATGATGCCGCCCAGGAGGGGGCCCAGGACTCCGCCCACACCGTAGGCCATGAAGACCCAGGGATAGTTCACCCCCATGCTGTTGTTGCCGAAGAGATCCGCCGTGGCCGCGGGGAAGAGGGCGAAGTTCCCGCCGAAGTTGAAGCCGATGAGTGTCGCGCCCAGGTAAAGGCCCGCCTCGGAGCCCCCCACGAAGATGGTGAAAAGGCTCCAGAACTGGGGACTCTGCACCATCTCGCCCGGTGTAAACTCCACGCCGCCCGAGTTGGCCGTCGCTTCCTGCGGCGTCCAGTCGGCGGGGGCCCATCCCGGCGGAGGGTTCACCATGACGAGGGAGCCGAGTCCTACGAGAACGGCAAAAAGGACGCCGTACAGCGTGAAGATGTCGTTGACGCTCCAGCCGGCGCCGTACAGCCCTTCCCACCCGGGAGTGAGGTCGACGGGACCGAAGCGCAATCCACCCGTGAGCTTGATCCAGATCAGAGCGCCGAATCCGAATCCCGCCACGGGCGCACCGCAGAGTCTCCCCCGAGCTGCCCACGGGCCCGCGACGCACTTCAGGGTGGTGTCGGCACGAAGGCGGAAGGCTCATATTGGAAGAACGGCCCAGCACCGGGACCGGGTCGCGGCAAATCGGAATCACGTCCCACCGGAACACAAGATGAAACGTCTCCTCCTCGCGTTGACGGCTGCCCTGGCCGCCGCGGCCTGCGGACAGTCGGCCGATTCCTCGGCGAGTCAGCAGGCCGCCGACACCCTCACACGGCGGCAGAAGGACAGTATCATCTCCGAGATGCCCCTGCCCGGCGCCGGAGGCGTCGGACGCGCCCTCGACGCGGTGGAGAAAGCCAACGGGCGCGCGGCCCGCCACGACTCCATGCGCTGATCTCTTCCACAACACTGAAACGATGCTCACCGATCTTCAGAAGAAGAAGCTCACCCGCTATTTCCGCGTCTACGATGTGGATGACAACGGCGCCATCGGCACGCCCGATTTCGACCGGGTCCTGGAAAACCTTCGCGTCCTGCATGGGCTCTCGGAGAATACGCCTGCAATGGAGGAGCTCCGCGGCGCGTACACGACGCGCTGGGAACGAATCTGCTCCGCCGCCGATGTGGACCACGACGGATCCGTGACCCTCGAAGAGTGGTTGGCTTACTGGGAGGGGATCCTGGAGGACGACGCCCGCTTCGAGCAGGAAGTGGCGGCGCTGACGCAGCGTCTCTTCTCCCTTTTCGACGTGGACGAGGACGGCACCATCGGCCCCGACGAGTTCTGCGACTTCTTCGGAGCCTACGGACTCAGCGCCGCCCTGGCCCGGCAGATCTTCCTGGACCTGGATCTGGACGGAGATGGAACCATGAGCCGCAGTGAGCTCACCGCCATGGCCCACGATTTCTATCGGAGCGACGACCCCCACGCGCCGGGCAATCGTTTGTTCGGGCCGCTGGAGTAGTGAAAAAGACCGTCAACGGTCTCCGCTCAGCAGATCTCCCAGGATATTGCCGCCCAGGCCGGCGACGCCACGCTTCTCTCCGGTCTGCCTCTGCAGTCCGACGCGGGAAGCCTGGATGATGCGGTCGGCCAGCCGGGAGAAGGGGAGGCTCTGCAGGTAGACGATTCCAGGGCCTGAGAGGGTGGCCAGGAAGAGCCCCTCTCCCCCGAAGAGGGCGTTGGTGAAGCCGCCCACAAACTGGATGTCGTACTTCACGCCCCTGCTGAACCCCACGATGCATCCCGTGTCCACGCGCAGCGTCTGGCCCGGATTGAGGCGTTTCTCCACCAGGTGCCCACCGGCATGGACGAAGGTCATCCCATCGCCCTCCAGACGCTGCAGGATGAAGCCCTCTCCGCCGAACAGTCCCGCACCAAGACGCTTGGTGAAGGCTACCTCGATCTCCACGCCTTCGGCGGCACAGAGGAAGGAATCCTTCTGGCAGGTAAACTCCCCGTCGAAGCTGCGCAGGTCGATGGGCACCACCTTTCCCGGAAACGGTGCGCCGAAGGCCACGTGTCCCTTCCCCGAGCCGTGATAGGTGAAATTGGTGATGAAGAAGGACTCGCCGGTGATCATCCGTTTGAAACCCTTGAAGAGTCCGCCGCCGGTGGAGGTCTGCATCTCGATGCCGGCTTCCATGTACATCATGGCGCCGGCCTCGGCCCGTACACCCTCGCCGGGATCCAGGCCCACCTCCACCAACTGCATGTCGTCTCCGAGAATCTGGTAATCGATGATGTCGGCCATGGGAACGATTTCCTTTGGTCGTGACTGAATGAGTCAGGGGATGCGGATCGGCGATTACGACACACACCATGACCGATGAAGCACCTATGGGTCGTTCCCGGCCATTGTGGGCGACAGGGCCCAAACCTTATGGATAGCGAGGCAACAGGATGACAGTCCTATCCGCAAGGAGGCGTACCATGTTCCTACTACCCAGCGATGGTCAGCATCGCAGTCACCGGAATGTCCTGCTTGTCTTGATCCTGCTATTCGGCACTTCTGCAATGTGGGTCCGGAAGGC
>JBHHWB010000073.1:0-16206 GCA_046756305.1 Gemmatimonadota bacterium | reverse complement strand
CAACCATCGAATATCAGCAGGATTCATCGTCGAAGACGCCCCGACCTCCCCCCGGGATCACCCAACTTGACAGGGCCCTTCCATATCAACGTCGGGTCTCCGAAGAAGTGCGGTAACCGACTAAGCGCCGGGAGAAGTGCGCACCAGCCGCACGTTTCCCGGCCCGAAGAGCTTCTGCAGTTCCGCCAACGTCTCTTCGTCGGGACGGGTCCGCAGGGAGCGGGAGCGAAGGCGGGGGGGCGGACTACCGTTTTCCTCGCCCACCTGCAGAAGGACGGGGGAACCGCCGGGGTGCTCCGTCAGGATCCGACGAGCTTCAGCGAAGGCGGTTTCCGGGACCGACGATTCCAACTCCAGCTCGATCTGGACGGCGAGTTCGCCTGTGCGGGTAAGCTCCTCAAGAGGGCGCACCGAATCCAGGAAGATGGGCGGGTCGTCCTCGTCCCGTTCCCGGCTGCTCACCTTGCCCTGGATGAGGACGACGGCGTCCTGGGCCAGGAACTCCCTGTACTCCGTCCAGGCGTCGCGGAAGGCGAGCACCGTGGCTGTGCCGGAGAAGTCCTCGACGGTGATCTTCCCCCACTCCGAGTTGTCGCGGCGGGAGACCTGGCGCGCCACCTGAGTGACGACGCAGGGGAGCTCCACCGTCTGACCCGCATAGCCGCTGAGGGTGGTGGTGGAGACGGGCTCGAAGGCCCGCACCACCTCGCGGAAGCGATCCAGTGGGTGGCCGGAGATGAAGAAGCCCAGCGCCTCCTTTTCCCTGGCAAGGCGCTCCGGCTCGTCCCACCGCGGCACGTTGGGCAGGGGCGGTTCGGTGACGGGCAGGGCGGAGGCGGCTCCGAAGAGGGACCCCTGGCCGGCTTCCCTCTCGGCGTGGCGGGCCTGCACCTCGGAGTAGGCCGAATCCAGCCCGGCCCGCAGGGCCGCCCGGTGCCCGAAGGCATCCAGGGCGCCGGCGGCGATAAGGGCTTCGCAGGCCCGCTTGTTCAGCGCCCGGATGTCGATGCGCTCCAGGAAGTCGAAGAGGGAAGTGAAGGGCCCACCGGCGTCGCGCGCCTCCAGAATGGAGCGGACGGCTCCGGCGCCTACGCCCCGGACGGCGCCCAGCCCGAAGCGGATCTGGGTGTCCTCCGTGACGGTGAACTTCCATCCCGACTCGTTCACGTCGGGGGGCAGGACTTCTACGGGGTGTTCCAGGTGGGGCAGGTAGCGGGGCAGGTCCCGGCACTCGCCGATGTACTTCACCACGTCGTCGGTTTTGTCCAGCACCGACGACAGGAGGGCCGCCATGAACTCAGCGGGGTAGTGGGCCTTGAGCCACGCCGTGTGATAGGAGAGGAGGGAGTACGCGGCGGAGTGGCTCTTGTTGAAGCCGTAACGGCCGAAGGTTTCGATCTGCTCGGCAAGGTCCCGGGCCACCGTCCTGTCCACGCCCCGTTCGACGGCGCGATCCACGAACTTTTCGAGCTGCTCGGCGATGAGCTTCGCGTTCTTCTTCCCCACTGCCTTCCGGAGCACGTCCGCCTCGGCCAGGGTGAAGCCCGCCAGGACGTTGGCGATGCGCATCACCTGCTCCTGGTAGACGATCACGCCGTAGGTGGGCTCCAGGATCTTTTCCAGGTCCGGGTGGGGATACCGGATCATCTCCCGGCCCAGTTTGCGCCGGATGTACACGTCCGTCATCCCCGAATCCAGGGGCCCCGGCCGGATGAGGGCGTTGGAGGCGACCAGGTCGTCGAAGCGGTCGCACTTCATGGCCCGGAGCTTGTCGTGGGCCAGGCGGGATTCGAACTGGAAGACGCCGGCCGTCCCCCCCTTGGCCAGCATGCGGTAGACAGCGGGGTCGTCCAGGGGAACATCGTCCATGGAGGCGTAAACTTCCCCGGATTCGGGGTGCCGCAGCTCTCCGTGCCGGGCACGCACCATGGTCACCGCGTCATGGATGACGGTGAGCGTTTTCAACCCCAGGAAGTCCATCTTGAGCATCCCGGCTTCCTCAAGGCAGTTCATGTCGTACTGAGTGACGACCATGGGCTCGTCGCCGTTGCCCCCGTTCTTCCCGGTCTGGATGCTCACGGGCACGTATTCATCCAGGGGCCCGGGGGCGATGACCACTCCTGCGGCGTGCACCGAGGCATGGCGGGAAAGCCCCTCCAGCGTTATGGAGTAGTCGAAGAGCTGCCGGTGGCGCTCGTCGGACTGGTAGAGGTCGCGCACCTCCTTGAGCTTTTCCACCGCCTCCTGGACCGTGAAGCTCTGCCCCGGCGCATTGGGGATGAGCTTGGCGATGCGGTCCGTCTCCGAGGGTTCGAATCCCAGGGTACGCCCCACGTCCCGGATGACCGCACGGGATTTCATGGTGCCGAAGGTGATGATCTGACCTACGGCGTCCTTGCCGTACTTGCGGCGGGTGTAGTCGATGACCTCCCCGCGGCGTTCGAAGCAGAAGTCGATGTCGATGTCGGGCATCGAGATCCGCTCGGGGTTCAGGAATCGCTCGAAGAGAAGATCGTGCTCCAGGGGATCCAGGTTGGTGATGCCCAGAGCGAAGGCCACCAGGGAGCCTGCGGCCGAACCGCGCCCGGGTCCCACCGGGATGTCATGTTCCCGGGCCCAGCGGATGAAATCCTGAACGATGAGGAAATAGCCTGCGTACCCCGTGCCCTTGATGACCTCCATCTCGTAGTCGAAGCGCTCCTGAACTTCCGGCGGGAGGGGAGCTCCGTAGCGATCCTCGGCCCCCTTCCATGCCAGATGCTCCAGGTATTCGTTCTCGTCCCTGTGCTCGGCGGGAAGGGGAAAGGCGGGCAGGTAGTACTTCTTCTGAAAGGCGACGTTGACCTGGTCGGCGATGGCCAGGGTGTTCTCCAGCACGTCGGGCCGGTCCGGGAAGCGCTCGGCGACCTCGGGAGCGCTCTTGAAGTAAAGACCCTGGTCGTAGCGCATGCGGGCAGGATCGTCCCGGTCCTTTCCCAGCCCGATGCAGAGGAGCACGTCGTGGGCCTCGTGATCCTCCCGGGTGAGGAAGTGGGCGTCGTTGGTGGCCACCACCGGAAGCCCCAGCTCGTCGGCGAGTGTGAAGACCTTTCCGTTGAGTTCGGTCTGCCCCTCCGAGTCGTGGGCCTGGACCTCCAGGTAGTAGCGGCCGTCGAAGAGGTTGGCGTACCAGGAGGCCGCCTCCCGGGCTCCCTCCCAGTCGTCGGCCATGAGGTGGCGGGCCACCTCCCCGGCGAGACAGGCTGAGGAGACCACGAGGCCCTCGTGGTAGCGGGCCAGAACCTCCCGGTCGATGCGGGGCCGGTGGTAGAACCCTTCCGTGTAGCCGATAGAGGAGAGCTTGACCAGGTTCCGATAGCCTTGCTGGTCCCGCGCCAGGAGGACGAGGTGATAGTAGGCCCGTTCGCCCTGCCCCGAGCGGGAGCGGTCGCGCCGGTCCCCCGGGGCCACATAGGCCTCCATCCCGATGATGGGTTTGACGTCTTCCTTCAGCGCCTTCTTGTGGAAGGTCCAGGCGCCGAACATGGAGCCGTGGTCGGTGAGCGCCAGGGCCGGCATTTCGAACTCTTTGGCCCGCCGGACCAGGTCGTCAATCCGGTTGGCGCCGTCCAGGAGGGAGTATTCGGAATGAGTGTGGAGGTGGACGAAGCTCACGGCGATCCGGACTGCGGGAAAGAGGTTTTCTACTGCGGACGATCCATTTTACTCGGGGAAGGGAGGCGGGTCCAATCCCGGCGCATCGGGACGGCTAGTTTCCGCGGAATCCCGGCCGCCGCTGTCGCCGCCGGCCCCGTTCTTGTACAGGATGGGGACCTGCCGGACGCCCCGGCCCCTGGCCGGTGCGCTCCGGGAGGGTAGCTTTCCTCATGCACCGGATCGCCGTCATCGCCGTGGGGAGCACCCTCGCCCTGGCGAGTATGCCCGCCGTGGGGAGTCCCCTCGCCCTGGCCGCCATCCCCTCCCCGCCCCGGACCTGGGAGGCCGGAATGCAGAGGACGAACCCGCAGGCGCTTCCCACCGATTCCGCCGCGGTCCTCTTCGCCACGGCGCGCCTGGCGGACTACGGGGTGGCTGACGTCGGTGCGGTGCGCCGCGGCAGGGTCTCGGTGGCCCACACCCGGGACGAACAGCGGCTCGGGGTCTATTTTCTGCGGGACTCGGAAGGCTTGCCGGTTTCATCCGCCGCCGCATGGGCGACCCTACCCCCGCCGGTTTCACCGCCGCCCATTACGGCGGAGCGCCGCGCCGCCCTGCACCGGGCGCTCTGGGTGTGGAACACACGGGAGCTGATCGCGGACCCCGAGGCTCGGCGCGCCTTTCTGGATTTCGTGATCCGGCACGGGTTCGATCGCATCTTCCTTCAGCTTCCCCCGGCGCGAGGGAGCGCCCCCCGGAAGGGCTTTGTGCCTTTCGATCCCGGGGCGGTGGGAGAGATCGTGGCGGAGCTGGGTGGTGTGGGCGCCGGGGTCTACGCCCTGGACGGCGATCCGGCGTACGCCCTTCCGGCCAACCATGATGGCGTGCTGCGCACCGTCGCCCGGGTTGCGGCGTACAACGCTTCCGCGCCTCCCGGGGCACGCTTCCTGGGCGTCCGCTACGATGTGGAGCCCTACCTTCTCCCCGGGTTTCAGGGGCCTCGCCGGGGTGAGATCCTGGACGGATACGTGATGCTGGCCGCGCGGGTGAGCGAGGCCGCGGCGGAGGCCGGGCTGCGCTTCGGGATGGACATCCCCTTCTGGCTCGATACGCCCGACGAGGAGACGGGCCGCCTCCTGACGGCCCGTCTGGACGGTGTGGAGGCCCCGGTCCTGGGGCACCTCCTGGCGCATGTGTCGGACCTGGCCGTCATGGACTACCGCACCCGAGCCTACGGACTCGACGGCGCGGTGGCCCACGCCCTGGGTGAGCTGACGGCGGCCCGGGAGGAGGGGGTGGGGGTGTACGTTGCGCTGGAGACGGTGGCCCTCCCCGATGAGGATCTCTATACATTCCGTGGCGCAGGGCATTCCGGCGCGGAGCTCGCGGGACCGGGACCGTGGGTGGCGCTGTCTCCTCTCCCGGAAGGCGGCGCCGGCGTCTGGCTCGTGGAGGCGGGTGAGCCCGGCGCGGCCCGTGCGCGTTTGAAAGAGGAGATCTCAGCGCGGGGTGCTTCCGCGGCGGAGACCTTCTGGTGGCCGGCGGGACGCCCGGTTCGCGTCCGGGCGGACAAGCAGTCCTTCCATAACCTGGGCGCCGCCGCGCTGGAGACGCAGGCCGACCGTATCATCCGCAAGCTCGGAGGGAGCCCCGCGTTTCTCGGTCTGGCCTACCACCACTACGGCTCGCTGCGCGCCCTCCTTCGCCCCTGACCCGCTACGACGCCCCGCAGCGGAAGGAATCCAGAATCGTCTGCAGCTGGATCATGTACTCGTACTTCTCCTTGCCCGGCGCGTAGAGCCAGGCGTCCAGGAGGTACATTCGATTCTGGTTGGCGCAGATGACGGCCCGCGTGATGAAGGGCCCCGCCGCCGGCCAGTCCAGCTCCGGCGGATTGCGCCAGATCGCCTGGATCTCGTAGGCCGGTCTTCCCCGGTATTCCATGGGACCGGCCTGGGCCTCGCTCAGGTCCACTTCCTGCGGTTCGTTGAACGTCCTGGCCACCTCTTCCCGCCAGGCCAGGATGTCTTCGGGCTGCATGTCCGGCGGAATGGGGCTCTTCCACGTCACGGTGATCTGACGGATGAGCTCCGAGGGGTCCGGGTTGTCGTTGCGGAAATAGTAGATGGAGTCCTTGTGACCCCAGCGGTAGACGTTGGGCACGATGAGGGTGAAGCCCGCCTCTCTGGCCAGCGTGTCGGCCAGGGCCGAATCCACCCCGGACATGAACATCCGGTTCACGGCCCATTGGCGGTACTGGCGATCCAGGGTGGCGTTGATCTCAGGCAGATGTTTGCGGAGTTCCTCCGCCTCCTTGCCCGGTTCTGCGAGGACGATGGTCACCTGCTGGCCGCGCGCCCAGACGTCATAGGCGGTGTAGATTCCCGGTCCCTCCACCGGAGTGCGGGCCTTTTCCAGCGCTTCCTGCATCCACGGCTCGTCCCCGGTGCCCACCAGAAGAAGCTGGCGGAAGCGTCTCAGGTTGTTCCAGTAGGTCCCCAGGGGCTCCTGATAGGTGACCGTGAAGGTCTTTTCCTCGCGAACGGTCTTCAGGGTGGGTTCCAGGGCCCCGTAGACATCGTCCTCGACTTCCTCCCACAGCGCCGGATCCATCACCGCGATGATGCTGTTGGCGTCTCCATAGGCGATGGACGGCTCGTTGCAGGCCGCAGTGGCGACCAGGAGAAGGATCAGCGGGAGGAATGCGAGTCTGCGCATGGGATGCCCCGGGAACGTAGGAAGAACGGCGCGTTCCCGATTAAGATAGAACGCCACCCCCCGGGTGAGACAGCCCCGCGGTCCCCAGGTGGGGGGAGGCGACGCAGGGCCGGGAGGCGTCGGCGGCCCAGGGCCCGTTCCGACCCTTCAGGACGCGGGGGCCGGACCCAGGTTGCGGGCGATGAGAGCGCCGACCTCCGGAGGTCTTCCCATGAACTCATGGAAGAGCGCCTCGGGATCGGCCGAGTCCCCCCGGGAGAGAATCGCCTCTACGTACGCCCGGCCTGTTTCGGGGTTGAAGATCCCTTCCTCCTGGAAGCGGGTGAATGCGTCGGCGTCCAGGACCTCGGACCACAGATAGCTGTAGTACCCGGCCGCGTACCCGCCGGAGAAGAGGTGGGTGAAGGAGGTGAGGGCGTGCAGTTCGGCAAACGTTTCGGAGGGGGCGAACTCGAGGAAGCGCTCCCGCACCCGCTCCATGACCCGCTCGCCCTGCTCCCGGTCGGTGTGCGGGTCCGGGTCGGCTCCGGCCTCGTGTCGGAGCTCCGGCGCCACTTCACCGTGCAGGAAGAGGTCCACCGTACCGAAAGAGAGCTGGCGCATCTGGACCCACCCGCCCATGAAGCGCCGCGCCGCAACCATGCGCTGGAAGATGTCGTCGGGAAGAGGCTCTCCCGTTTCGTAGTGGCGCGCAAAGAGAGTGAGGGCCTCCCGTTCCCACGTCCAGTTCTCCATGAACTGGCTGGGGAGCTCGACCCAGTCCCACGCCACGTTGATACCCGCTCTGGCCGGGATCTCCACCCGGGAGGTGCAGTGGTGGAGGAGGTGTCCGAATTCGTGAAAGGTGGTTTCCACCTCCCGGTGGGTGAGGAGGGAGGGCGTATCGTCGTGCGGCGGTGTGAAGTTGCCGCACACCACGCCCAGGTGAGGTGCGAAGCCGTCGTCCCGGGGCCCGCCCGTGATGAAGTCGTTCATCCAGGCCCCCTGGCGCTTCTCCTTCCGGGGAAACCAATCGGTATAGAAGGAGCCTACCAGAACTTCGTTTTCATCGAAGATCTCATAGAAACGCACGTCGGGATGCCAGACCTCTTCGATCTGGCGTTCCCGGATCGTGAAGTGGAAGACGCGCCGCACGATCTCGAAAAGACCTTCCAGAACACGTTCCAGGGGGAAGTAGGGGCGTAGCACCTCGTCGTCGATGTCGAAGCGTTCCCGACGCAGCTTCTCCATGATGTAGGCCACGTCCCACGGCTCGAGTTCGTCCAGCCCGAGCTCCTCGGCCTTGGCGCGCAGCGCCTCCACGTCGCGCATCCAGTACGGGCGTGTGCGTTCCACCAGATCGGCCTCGAATTCAGCAGCTTTCGCCCCGGAGCGGGCCATGCGCTCTTCCAGCTTGTAGTCGGGAAAGTTGTCGTACCCCAGTAGGTGGGCCATCTCATCACGAAGGCGCAGGATGCGCGCGATGGTGGCCCGGTTGTCGTGTTTGCCTTCCCGGCAGCGGGTCGCGTAGGCTACCTGGATCTCCCGGCGAAGATCCCGGTCGTCGCAGTGCTTCAGGATGGGCTCTACCGAAGGATAGTCGAGGGTAAGGAGCCAACCCTCCAGCCCCTGTTCTTCGGCGCGGGCGCGGAAGCGGCGCCTGGGCGCCGGGGGAACCCCCGCCAGGCGGGATTCGTCCGTGACGTGATACTCGTACTCTGCGGTGGCATCGAGGACGTTTTCGCTGAACGCCTGCTCGAGCTGGGAAAGTTCGACGCGGATGTCCTTCAAGCGCTCCTTGGCTTCAGGGGCCAGGTCGGCCCCGGCGCGCTTGAACTCCCGCACCGTCTTCTCGAGATGCCGTCGTTGAATGTCGGAAAGGTCCCGGACGCCGTCTGCGCCGGAGAGGGATCGGATCCTTAACCACAGGCCTTCATTTAGAGGTAGGCTGGACCAGAAAGCCGTGATGTCGGGCAGGACCGCGTTGTAGGCTTCACGCAGCGGCGGCGATTCGGCGACGGTCATGAGGTGGGCGGCCGGAGCGATCCTGCGTGCGAGCCGTTCCGTGGTTCGGTCGAGCCTCTCCATGGTGTTGGCCCACGTGGGGTCCTCCTCCTGCGCCACGATGGCGTCGACCTCCCGCCGCGCTTCCTCGAGGGCCGCACCGATGCCCGGCCCCACCTCCTCGGGGCGGATGAGGTGGAAGGGGATGCGGTACTGGTCCGCGAGGAGGGGGTTGATGGAGGTCGTCATGGAATGGGTCGAGCGGGTTCAGAGAGTGAGAAAGAGGTGCATAATTCGCTCGGATTGCGCAAGTTTTCCGCATGAGCGGTCTGGTGCGTACCTCCGGCTTCAGCGCCGTATGGTCCCCCTCCTATGAGGTGGATATCGGCCCCCACGTGTTCGTTACGGCCAAGTACCGTCGAGTCGTGGAAGAGGTGGTGGGGCGCGGATGGATGGCGCGAGAAGACTTTCAGGAACCGAAACCGGCGTCCTGGGACGAATTGTCCCTCGTTCACACACCAGCCTATCTGAACAAGATCCGGCGGAACAAGCTGTCGTCTACGGAGCGGTGGCTTCTGGAGGTTCCCTTTTCCGAAGCCCTGGTGAAGGCGAGTCTGTTGAGCTGCGGGGGTACCGTGCAGACTGCCCGGACGGCGCTGAGCCGGTGGGTTGGAGTCCATGTGGGCGGCGGTTTCCACCACGCCTTCAGCGACCACGGGGAGGGGTTCTGTCTTCTCAACGACATTGCCCTGGCGGCGGCCCTCCTCCTCGAGGAAGGTGCGGTAGGCCGGGTGGCGGTGGTCGACCTGGACGTGCATCAAGGGAATGGCACCGCCGCCATCTTCGCAGACGAGGAGCGGGTATTCACCTTTTCCATGCATCAGGAAAACAACTACCCCTTTCCCAAACAGCACTCGGATCTGGATGTGGGTCTGGAGGACGGTGTCGGCGATGAGGAGTACCTGAATCTGCTGCGGACCCACCTGGAGCGGGCGCTGGCGCCCCGTCCCGATCTCATCCTCTATCTGGCCGGCGCCGACCCCTACCGGGAGGATCAGCTGGGCGGATTGGCTCTGAGCATGGAAGGGCTGCGTCAGCGTGACGTCATCGTCTTTGCCGCGGCGCGGGAGCGGGGGATCCCCGTGGCGGTGACGCTGGCCGGGGGATACGCCCGCCGTCTTCGGGACACGGTGTCCATCCACGTCGCCACGGTGGAGGAGGCGATGAAGCTATATATTGACGCTCCGTCGCCTCCCGCTCCGAGGTCCGCATGAACCGTCCCCAGCCGCCGGTACCCACCGGAGGATCCTCCACGCTGTCCGTCCTGCGGGCGGCCGTGACACTGGCGCTTCTGTTCGGCATGACGTGGTTGAGCTTTCGAGGCGTGGAGCCCACCCTGGAAGACGGACGCCTCGCCATCCTGGTGGGCTTCGTCCTCCTGGCGGCTTCCCTGGCGGGGAAGCTGGCGGCCGAGGTGGGCGTCCCCCGCATCACGGGATTCATTCTGGTGGGGATCGTGGCCGGGCCCTCGGTTTTCGGCCTCCTTCCCGGGGCGGCGGTGGAGGATCTGCGCCTCATCGACGAGTTCGCCCTCGCCCTCATCGCCATGCTTGCCGGGGGTGAACTCCGCCTGGAGGCGCTGCGCCCCCAGGCCCGCACGATCGCCCTCACCACCGTCGTCGTCACGGTCATCGTATGGGTCGGCATTGCACTGACGGTGCTGGCGGTGCGGCCCTTCGTGCCCTTCCTGGCCGAGCTTCCCCTTTCCGCGGCCGTAGGCATCGCCCTCCTCCTCGGCGTCTGGGCGGCCAACTCATCGCCGGACCTCACTGTGGCCGTCATCGAGGAACGCCACGCCCAGGGAACCCTCCCCGATGTGATTCTGGGGGTGACCATCGCCAAGGACGTGCTGGTGATCGTCCTGTTCACCCTCACCCTGGCGCTGGTGACACCGCTCCTGGAGCCCGACGCCGCTTTCGAAGTGGGCGCCCTGGTGGAGTTGGGGAGGGAGGTGGGGGGCGCCGTTGTACTGGGCGCCGCCCTGGGGTGGGTCTTTTCGGCCTATCTGGGGAAGGAGGGAGATCGGCCCCGTTCCCCCATGGCCACCTTCCTTTTCGCCTACGTCCTCGTGGTCGTGGCCAGTGAGCTCCATGTCGAACTTCTCTTGGCCGGCGTAGCCGCGGGCTTCACCATCGAGAACCTCTCTCCGGCCGGAGACCGCATGATTCGGGGGATTCGTTCCGTGGCTGTGGTGGTCTTCGCCTTCTTCTTCGCCATTGCCGGTGCCGCCCTGGACCTCGCTGCCGCGGCGCGATTCGGCGTAGCCGCCCTCGTAATCTTCGGCGCAAGGGTCTTCTTCACGCGCGTGGGTGCCATGTACGGGGCCAGAATCTCGGGTGCCGACGAGCCGGTGCGGCGACTCACCTGGCAGGGGCTCATCTCCCAGGGCGGTGTCTCTCTCGGGCTGGTTCTCCTCATCGGCGAAGCCTTTCCCGCCGTGGGTCCCAGCGTGGTGGCCCTGGCCATGGCGGTGATCCTCGGCAACATCCTGGGCGGGCCCATCCTGCTGTCGAGGGTCCTTTCCCAGGGGGAGAAAGAAGCTCATTGACAACCTCGGGGGCCGAATTACTTTCGCCCCGAGGTGGGGGATCGGGACCCGGTTTCTCTCCCATCCCCCGTGTCCACCTTCCTGGAGACGGAGACCATGAGCCGCTGGGGACTGTCTGACGAATCCATCGCCCCCGAAGTGCCGGCCGCCTTCGAAGACGAGCTGGACGAAGACGAGTGGGATGAGGACGATTGGGACGAGGACGAATGGGAGGAGGACGAATGGGAGGAGGGGGACGAAGACGAGGAAGACGAGTGGGAGGAATGGGAGGAGGATGACGATGACGAACTCTTCGGACGTCGTCGGCGTCACCGCTGGGACGAGTGGGACTGAGGGGCGCCCCGGGCCTGCCGAGCCGCTCCGCCGCGATTCCGGGTAGGTATATCCGTCCAGCCCCCGGCCCAGAAATCGGCGCATACTCACGCATTCTTCCAGGGTGCGGGTGAGTTCGCTGACGGCGTACTTGAGGACGCGGATGTCGTAGATCCGGGAACCGATGTGGCAGTGGAGGAGGTGGAGCCCTCCAAGGAGATCTTCCTGACGGAGGTACCCCACCGCCGACAGGGTCCGGCTTATCGAAAGCCCGAACCTGGCGCGGATGCCGCTGGAATCGGCCCACCGCCCGACACCGCCCGAGGCGAGCCGGGCCCGCAGCCCGAAGCCGGGCGTGACACGGTGGCTGCGGGAGGATGCGAAGCCTTTCCCGTGGTCCCGTCGGTCATGTCGCTCCTGAGTCGGTCGAGGGTGATGCCCATCCCGGAATCGGAGGCGCCGCGGCGGTGAGCCTCCGTCGCCGAGGACGCTTGGAGGCTCCACGAGTCATGAAGTCGGGGCCCCTTCACAGGGGCGGCGAGCCGGGCCCTGGCCCCGGAACGCCTGCGTCGCCAATTTGCGGACCGCAATGGCCCATTCCCAACTCCTCCGAAGGCAGCCCGTGATGTGTTTCCTTCCTCCCTTCCGGCGAGACGTTCCCCCGCCCCGGCCCATCCCCGGCCCCGCCGGCTTCTCGTCTCCACTGCGTCTTTCCGGCGGACCCTGCGGCCGCAGGGTCCGCCGTGCTCGCCGGTCCCTCTCCCTTGCCGGGGTGGTGGCCAGGGTGGGCCTCCTGGCGGCGTGGGCGTACGCGGCACCCGCCCGTGCCCAGGAAATTCCCACCCCCGAATCGGTGCTGGGTTTTCCGGTGGGCGCTGACTTCCACCTGGCCACGTACGAGCAGGCCCTGGAGTACTTCCAGCGCCTGGATGCCGCTTCGGACCGGGTGGAGTTGCGCCGGGTGGGGGACACGTCCCACGGGCGTCCCTGGTACATCGCCCTCATCTCCTCGGCGGATAATATCCGCAATGTGGAACGGTACAGGGAGATCGCGCAGCGCCTGGCGCACCCCGATGGGCTTTCCGACGGCGAGGCGCGTGCGCTGGCCCGGGAGGGAAAGGCCGTGGTGCACATCGACGGAGGGCTTCACGCCACCGAGGTGGCACACGCGCAGCACACCATCGAACTGGCCTACGATCTGGCCGTGGGCAGGGGCGATCCTGATGTGCAGGCCATCCTCGACAACGTGATTCTGGTGCTCTGGTTCAGCATCAACCCCGACGGCCAGACCCTGGTTGCCGACTGGTACGCCTCCAACGTGGGCACTCCCTTCGAGGTGGCGCCTACTCCGTTCCTCTACCAGAAGTACATCGGGCACGACAACAACCGCGACGGCTACATGATCAACCAGATCGAGTCGCGGGTGGTCACGCGGGTGGATCGACACTGGGAGCCCCAGATCGTCTACAATCACCACCAGACCGCTCCCTTTCCGGCGCGGATCTGGATCCCGCCCTTCGCCGACCCCATCAGCCCCTACGTTCACCCCCTCATGTGGCGCACGGTGAATCTCCTCGGGATGGCCATGGCCGAAGCCCTGGAGGAACGGGGACAGCGGGGCGCGGTGCATATGGGCACCGGATTCGACAACTGGTATCCAGGGTTCATGGATCACGCCAACAGCTTCCACAACGTGGCGTCGTTCCTCACCGAGACCGGGCTGTATCGGTATGCCACGCCCCACTTCTACACCGTCAACGACTTCCCTCGTGACGCGCGCAAGCTGCGACCTCGGTCCCTGTACGCGTCGCCCTGGGAGGGGGGATGGTGGCGCATACGCGACGCCATCGACTACATGCTGACCGCTTCCTTCTCGGTGCTGGACGTGGCGGCGAAGTACAAGGACGACCTCCTGTACAACCGCTATCAGGCGGCCCGTGACGTCATGGCGACGTATCGGGAGGGTCCTCCCTACGCCTACTTCATCCCCCGGGAACAGGTGGATCCGGTGGCGGCGGCGGAGATGCTGCGCCGCCTCGCCTTCAACGACGTGGAGGTGCGCCGGCTCGAGGAGCCGGTGACGGTGGACGGGATCAGCCATTCCGTCGGCACGTGGGTCATTCTCATGGACCAACCCAACGCCAACTTCGCGCGTCAGCTCTTCGCGGTGCAGGAGTACCCTGATCTGCGCGTGTATCCCGAAGGACCGCCGGACCAGCCCTACGACGTTTCGGGATGGACGCTGCCGTATCAGTTCGGGGTGCACGTGGTGGAGGCGGGCACGCCACTCACCTCCGAACAGCGGGCCGCGGCGGCCCCCCTCACCGCCGATCCGGTGCCGTGGGACCGGCCCGGAGACGCCGCTTCATGGGATTCTCCGCCCGACGCAGGCTTCGACAGCCATCCCAACGCCCACGCCATCGTGCCGCTGCCGGGGAGAATTCGGGGCGACGGGAAAGCCCTGGTTCTGGACGCTGCTGAGAACAACACCTACAAGGCGCTCAATCGAGCCTGGTCCGCCGGAGCCCGGATACGATTCAAGCCGGGCGCAGCCGCGGCCGATTCGGGGGCGGCCGGGACGTCGGGAAGCTGGATCATCGCCGGGCTCAGCGGCGGCGCACGGACCGCCCAGGTCCGGGACCTCCACCTGCAGGCCAGGGGAGGATCGGCCCGGGGCGAGGTCGTGCGCCGACCCCGGGTGGGGCTCTACCGCCCCTGGCGCGCCAGTATCGACGAAGGGTGGACCCGCTGGATCCTGGAGATGTACGACTTCGAGTTTGCCAGCCTCTACAACGCCGAGGTGCGGGCCGGCGATCTGCGCGACCGCTACGACGTGATCCTCATCCCCGACATGGGGGGGCGGAGCATCCTGGAAGGGTACGCGAACGGCGTGGTCCCGCCCCGCTATGCCGGGGGGATCGGCGACGAGGGAGTGCGGGCGCTGGACGAATTCGTGCGTGCGGGGGGCACGTTGGTGACCATCAATACCTCCAGTGACTTCGCGGTGGAGCACCTTCACCTTCCGCTGCGCAACGTGGTCTCGGAGCTGAAGCGGGAGGACTACTTCGCCAGCGGCGCCATCGTCGAGCTGGAGGTGGATCCCTCCCATCCGGTGATGAGTGGGATGGAGCCTCGCGCCAAGATCATGGTGGGTCGCAGCCCGGTGTACACCACCGAGGAAGGATTCCGGGGGAGCGTCCTTGCCCGGTATCCGCGTGAGGGTTCGCCTCTCCTCTCAGGCTATTTCCTGGGCGAGGAATACGTTCAGGGCTACGCGGCAGCGCTGGACGTGCGTCATGGAGAGGGCCACGTCGTCCTCCTGGGGATGCGTCCCCAGTGGCGCGGCCAGCCCTTCGGCACCTTCAAGGTACTCTTCAACGCCGCGCTCTACTCTGCTGAGGTGGCGGCCCGGGCGCCGGACAATGCCGCCTTCTGGTCTCCTCCCCCGGAAGAGAAGGAGGAGGAACGCGGGTGACCCCCTGGGTGCGGCGTCTCCTCATCGCCAACGTCGTCATGTTCCTGGTGTCGTCGTCCCTTCCGGGGGTGACGAGCGTCCTCGTCCTCTATCCGCCGTGGATCCTCCTCCGCCCCTGGACCCTGGTGACGTACATGTTCCTCCACGCCGGCCTCACCCATCTCCTCTTCAACATGGTGGGTCTCTTCTTCTTCGGGCCGCGGCTGGAGCGCCGCCTGGGCGGGCGTTCCTTTCTGTGGCTCTATTTCCTCGCCGGCATCGGCGGGGCTATCGCCAGCTTCATCTTCGCCCGCCAGCATCCGGTGGTGGGAGCGTCGGCGGCGGTGTACGGCGTCCTCCTGGGTTTCGCCTATTACTGGCCCAAGGAGAAGATCTACATCTGGGGCGTGCTCCCGGTGGAAGCCTGGCTTCTCATCACGCTCTTCGTTCTGGGAAGCCTGTGGGCAGGCTTCTCGGGTTCCGCCTCCCGGGTGGCCCACTTCGCCCACCTGGGAGGTCTGGGGACCGCCTTCATGTATCTCAAGTGGTGGGAGTGGAGGCGGGGGGCGGGGCTGCGCGCCTTTCGCAAGGCGATGAAGCCTCCTACGGCGGGGATCTCCCCGCGGTCGGCTGTGTCGCGCTGGCAGAGCATCGAGCTGCAGCGGCTTCACCCGTTGAATCGGGATGAGGTGGTGCGCCTCCTTGCTCGCGTGGAGCGGGAAGGACCGGCCAGCCTGAGCCCGTCGGAGCGGGAGTTCCTCGACCGCATGGCCGCCGGCTCGTAGGAGCCCTGGCCGTGGCCGACCGCAGGTATCCCGTTCCCGCTGCAACACACCGCGTCGAGGAGACCATCCAACGTTCCCGCTTCATCACCACCGTGGGTCGGGCTTCGACCCCCGAGGAAGCGCGGGTATTCATCGACACCGTCCGCGCCGAATTCCCCGACGCGACGCACAACTGCTGGGCCTACGTGGCCGGCCCGCCGGGGAGCACCGCCCACATCGGCATGAGCGATGACGGCGAGCCCCACGGGACCGCAGGCAAGCCCATGCTCACCACCCTCCTCCACAGCGGCCTGGGTGAGATCGCGGCGGTCTGTACCCGGTACTTCGGAGGCGTAAAGCTGGGCACCGGCGGCCTGAGCCGGGCCTACTCCGGCGGAGTGAAGCTGGCGCTGGAGAGCCTCCCAACGGAGGAGCGGGTGGAGCGGACCACGGCGTCGGTTGCGGTGGACTACGGGCATGTGGACGCCCTCCATCGCCTTCTCGATTCGCTCGACGCCGTGGTGGAGGAAAAGGACTACGGGGCCCGGGTCACCTACCGGTGCCAGGTGCCCGTTGAGGCCCTCGAAGATCTCCGCCGGGGCGTGGCCGACATCAGCGGGGGTACCGGCGAGGTGACGGAGCCGGAATAGGCGGCCTGTCCTCCCGCCGCGAGGTTCCCAACGCCATGACAGACATCATCTTACCTGCTCGTGGGTTGGGGCGGCACGGCC
>JBHHWB010000072.1:0-16235 GCA_046756305.1 Gemmatimonadota bacterium | reverse complement strand
CGGTACGGCGACGCGCCCCGCCTCCCGATCCGGGGAAGGCGGGGCGCTCGTAATTCCCAGGCCGGAAAAATCATCCATGTTCACCCCGGAAGTCCTTTCCGGCTCAGGTGGACGCGGCGAGGCACCGAACCCAGGGCATAGGGAGCGGGTTGCGGCTGTATATCGTTTCTAGGCAATGGTTTCAGTGACCATATCCGGTATGGGTTCCCCGGGGCCTCCGGGTGGTACGCACCCTGCCCATAGATGGACCGGGGCGGACGCGAGGTCCATCCACGACTACCTGAGGATTGAATATGGCGGACGAAGCACAGATCTCGGGCGCTGCGCTCGAGATGGAGTCGGATGGTGAACACGACAGGAAGAAAGGGGGGGTCATTCCCATGCTGGCCGCCGTGGCGCTAGGGCTGGGAGGCGGAGGGATGCTCGGGTCCGTTTTCCTGGGACCGTCGGTGGGGTCAGCGATGGCCGCGCGTGCCGCGCACACACAGGACGAGGGTGGGGGGGGAGGGCACGACGGAGAGGGTGGAGATGGTGCTGGTGAGGATGCATTCCATGTCATCGACAACCTGGTGGTCAACCCCGCCGAGTCTTCGGGTATGCGTTTTCTCCTGACGACCGTCGCCGTGGAAGCCACCGATGCGGGAAGGACCAATGACCTGGCTGCCCGAGACATGGAGCTGAGGGACGCGCTCCTTCGGGTGCTGGGTTCGAAGACAGTGAAGGAACTGACGGACATCGAGCAACGATCCGCGATCGTGGCCGAGATACGTGCCGCCATTGAAGACGTCGTGGGTGAGGGCGTGGTTAGCCGGATCTACATTCCTCAATTCGTGATTCAGTAACGTGAGTTCGGATAGCCTTTCTCAGAACGAGATCGATCTCCTCTTCACCAGCGGAAGCGCCCCCGCACCCGACCTCCCCGCATCACCGGGGCCGGCGACCGACCTTCAGGTTTACGATTTCCGTCGGCCGGCGAGGATCTCCAAGGATCGCAAGCGCTCCCTTCTGGCCATGTACGAGCTTCTCGCCAAGTCCGTTGAGAGTTGGCTTACGGGCAGGGTGAGGGATCAGATCGAACTCGATCTGCAGAGCGTGGAACAACTCACCTTCGGGGAGTTCATGCTCGCCCTCCCTTCTCCGTGCGCTGCTTACATCGTGGACGTACCGGGCACGGGCCATCAAGGAGTGATCGACTTCGGTCACGAATTCGCCTTCTTCATCATCGACCGCCTTTTGGGAGGTGGGGGCGATCACGTCGTGCCCGCCCGAACTCTGACTCATCTGGAGCGGCTGGTGGTGCGAATCGTAGCCGAGCGCGTCGCCCACGAATTGAGCGAGGCCTGGCGGGACTACGTCGAGCTTGACTTGGAGGTTGGGGGCTTCGAGTCCATCCCCGAAATGCTCCAGGTGGCTAACGGTGAAGATCCGGTCCTGGTTGCCAACATCGGGGTGTCCATCGGAGACACGACCTCCCTTCTCCTCCTGTGCCTTCCCTTCGCTTCCCTGGAAAAATTCTTCACGGGAGCCACGACTCGCCGCCACGCCGCAGCCCAGGGCACCGAAGAGGAGCGTGCGATGGACCGTGGCATCCTGGAAACCAACCTCCAAGCCTCCAGAGTCACGGTGAAGGCCCGCCTTCCCGAATTCAGAGTTCCCATCGCCGAGCTCGCCCGACTCCAACCCGGAGCCGTGCTCGATACCGGATTACCCGTAACTTCGGAATTGGAGATCCTGGTGGCGGGACAGAAGCGCTTTGTGGCATCTGCGGGGCGGGCGGGGCCTAATCTTGCGGCACGCCTCCTTGACCTGGCCGAACCGGAACCGGAGGAGGTCATCCCGCCTGGCAGGGAAACACAGGGTGGAATCCCACATATCCACCGCAAGTCCGACTGAATCTACCACACTCGACACTTCAGGAATCCATTCATGAGTGAAGAAACCCAGGAACCCCATCCCGAGGATTTGGCAGCGGAGGCAGCCGAATTCAACGAATTGGACCAACCGTCTGTGGAGGACGCGCCGCTGGAACTCGGTCTCCTCTATGACCTCAGTATGCCGGTGGCCATTGAATTGGGGAGAACGCGAATGGCGGTTCGTGAGATCCTGGCGCTGGGCCGCGGCTCAGTGATCCAGCTCGATCGTTTGGCTGGCGAGCCCATCGATGTCTTCGTGGGAGACCGCAAACTGGCGGAAGGAGAGGTCGTCGTGGTGGGCGAGCAATTCGGTGTCCGGGTAACCCGGATCGTGAGTGCTGGGGGTATCGGCGAGCAGGAAGCCAGGGCCTGATGGGTCCATCCATCACGGGGATCCTGGCTGCGTTGGCGGCTGTCCTCGCTTCGGTGGTGGCCGGTGGAGTCCTCCTGCGACGCTGGATGGGGAGGGACGGAGGCTTCCGTCCCGACCGGCTGCGCGTCACGGATCGAGCTTCTCTCGGGCCCCGGCAGGGGGTAGCCACAGTTCGCGTGGGGAGCAGAACTGCGCTCGTCTCCTACGGAGAGGGAGGTGTGCGACTCCTGTTGAGCCTTCCGGCGAATGAGCTGGACGGGGTCGAAGGCGACGAGGTGGGCGAAGGCACCCGCTCAGAAAGGGCCGAAAGCCCTGGTGGTGATTTACGGAAGGCGGGAGCGTGTGGTTCCTCGCCCGCTGGAGCGGGGCGCGCCGCCTCCTCGCCCTGGACGGTGTGGGGGCTCAGAGTCCTGTCGGTTCTGATCGTCGTGGTGTCGGCGGGGCTCGCCTGCGCGGCTCCCGCGGCGGCATCGGCGACTCCGGCGACGGACCGGGCGGCTCCGGCCGTTGCCGAAGACCTCTCTTTCCTATCCGGTCAGGAGGGCGGAGGCGCGGCAGCGACCCGGGAAGATTCCCCGCCTGTGGTGCGCAGCCCGACGGTACGTACGCCGCGAGTGGAAGGTGCGCGGGAACCCGGCGGGCCCAACGTGTCCGTGGAGGTGGGGGGAAGTCAGGGGGAGCCCTTGAAGATCAGCGGACCGGTGGGCACCGTGCTCTTCATCGGGGCCATGACGCTGATCCCCACTCTCCTTCTTCTGATGACCGGATTCACGCGAATCCTCATCGTGCTCCAGCTTCTCAAGCAGGCTTTGGGCACCCAGACTGCGCCGCCCGCTCACCTCCTCACCGCTATGGCGATCCTCCTCACCGGTTTTGTCATGGCGCCCACCTTCGAAAGGGTCCACAGGGAAGCCTTGGGCCCATGGATGAAGGGAGAAATCGATGAGGTCGCCATGATGAAGGCGGCCGAGGTTCCTCTGCGGGCGTTCATGATGGAGGCTTCCCGGGAGCAGGATCTGAGGGCGTTTCTCGAGATGCGCCGCATGCCGGCGCCTGAGACCCCTGACGAAATCCCCTTGGTGGTGCTCACCTCGGCCTTCGTCACGAGTGAGCTGACGAGTGCCTTCCAGATGGGCTTTGCCATCTTCCTCCCATTCGTAGTTATCGACCTGGTTGTGGCGTCGGTTCTCATGAGCATGGGGATGTTCATGCTTCCTCCGGTCATGGTGTCGCTCCCCTTCAAACTCCTTCTGTTCGTGCTCGTGGACGGATGGTCTCTCGTCCTGGGCAGTCTCGTGCGGAGCTTCTGATGTCCATCGCCGTCATTCTCGATCTGGCGCAGAGATCCCTCAGCCTCGCCCTCATGCTGGCGGGGCCCCTGCTGGGGACCGCTCTGGTGGTGGGTGTCCTCATCGGACTCGTGCAGGCCGTCACCTCGATTCAGGAGCAGACGCTCTCCTTCGTCCCCAAGCTCTTTGCGGTGGGCGCCGTCTTCCTCCTTCTGCTTTCCTGGATGCTCAGGACCATGATGCAGTATACGGCCGAGCTTTTCCGGTCCCTTCCTGGGCTGGTGAGTTGAGGCATGGGCACCTGGACCGCTCTGGACCTGTTTGCACCGGAGGGAAGGGTCGTGGTGACGCTGCTGCTCTTCCGCCTCACGGGACTCCTGTGGCTGGCGCCCGTCTTCTCGTCGCGCGCCATTCCCGGGAAGATCCGGGTGGCAGCAGCCTTGCTCCTCACGTTCATGCTCATGCCTCTGGCGGCGGAATCCCTCCCACGCGGCACGGAGCTCACAGCCCCCCACATCCTCTCCGAGATCCTCATCGGGATGATCTTGGGTCTTGGCGCGGCCATCTTCGTCGGGGCCGCCGAGGCGGCGGGAGACATGCTGGCCGTTCAGATGGGACTGTCCGGCGCCAACGTGCTGGACCCCATGTCCGAGACCCAACTGCCGGTGCTGGGCCAGTTCCTGGGGCTTTTTACCGTGAGCCTCATGCTTGCTACGGGAGGGCACCTGGTCATCCTGGACTCTCTGACCGCTTCATTTGCGGTACTGCCCCTGGGGTCCGGGCTGCAGACGAGTCCTGGCGTCGCTGCCGTGATCAGGCTGGGAGGCAGTCTCCTGTGGCTGGGGTTGAAGTTTGCCGCGCCTGTGGTTGCGGCCATGATGGTGGGAAATGTGGCCCTGGGCATCCTGGCTCGAACCGTCCCCCAGCTCAACGTGCTCATGGTGGCCTTTCCCGTGCAGATCGCCATCGGGCTTTTCGTTCTGGGCGCGGCCCTGCCGCTCATGGCCGGGTTCTTCGGAGGGTGGAACGGGATGTACCGTGAACTGGTGGGCGGTCTCCTGAGTCGGTTTGGGCCTGGTCCGGGGCCCATGCCCGGGGGGTACTGATGGCCGAAGAGTCCTACCAGGACAAGACCGAGAAGCCGACTCCGAAACGGAGGCGCGATGCTGCCCGGAAGGGTGACGTTCCACGCAGCCAGGAGGTGACGACCGCCTTTCTCCTCCTTGCCGCAGCCGGGGTGCTCTATGGATTGACGGGCGGGACGGCGGGAGCGGTGGCCGACCTCTTTGGTGTGGCCGTCCAGAGCTTTACCGCTCTTCCGGTAGGTCCCGAAGGCACGGCCGAGTACATCCGAGCCCTGGGGACCCGGGCGCTGGTCGGGCTCGCGCCCGTCGTCCTCGTATTGGCGGGTACGGCGTTGGTCGTCACCGGGGTCCAGGCCCGGGGGATCCTCACCGCCGAGCCCCTCAAACCTCAGTGGAACCGGTTGAATCCGCTGGCGAGGGCGCGGCAGATCTGGGGAGTGCAAGCTGTCGCCGGGCTGGCAAAGTCCCTGTTCAAGCTCCTCATCGTTTCCGTGGCGGTATGGGCCGTGTTGGGAACTGCGGTGGAGGACCTGCCCGCCCTGGGGCAGTCTCACCCCTTCGCCCTCTTGGAGCTCGTGCGCCGTTACGCGGTGCGCATGTTTCTTTCCGCGGGGCTCGCCTTCCTGGCTCTGGCATTGGCGGACTACGCCTACCAGATCTGGCAGTTCGAGCGGAAGCTGCGTATGAGCCGTGAAGAGATCCGCAAGGAGGTGAAGGAGTCGGAGGGGGATCAGGTCATGAAGGTGCGAAGACGCACGATGGCGCGTCAGCTGGCCCGGAACCGGATGCTCCAGTCGGTGGCCGAAGCCGACGTGGTGGTTACCAACCCGACCCACATCGCGGTGGCGTTGAAATACGATCCGGACATGGCCGACGCTCCTCTGGTTCTGGCCATGGGCGAACGCAAGGTCGCCGAACGAATCAAGGAACTGGCCCGCGAGCACGGAGTTCCCACCGTGGAGAATCGGCCTCTGGCACGGGCCCTCTTCTCGACGGCTACAGTGGGCCTGCCGATTCCGGTGGATCTCTTCGTGGCGGTGGCTGAGGTCCTCGCCTTCGTGTATCGCTTGCGTGGATCGCAGCCCGGCGGCGGGCGAGGGGCACGATGATGCAACCGCCGCACCTGGGTAAGCAGGGCGAGATCGTCGTCGTTTCAGGAATCGTCCTCATCGTGGCGCTCCTGGTGCTGCCGCTTCCCACGGCGCTTCTCGATCTCTTTCTCGCCCTTTCCATCGCGTCGGCACTGGTGGTTCTCCTGGTCGCGCTGAACGCACGCAAGCCCCTGGAGTTCTCCTCGTTTCCGGTCCTGCTCCTGATCCTGACCCTCTACCGGTTGGCGTTGAACGTGAGCTCTACCCGGCTCATTCTTGGTCGGGGCGAGGCCGGGCGGGTGATCGAATCCTTCGGCCAGTTTGTTATCGGGGGAAACTACGCCGTCGGCGTGGTCATCTTCCTGATCCTGGTGGGGATCAACTTCATCGTCATCACCAAGGGTGCCGGGAGAATCGCCGAGGTGGCAGCCCGCTTCACCCTGGATGCGATGCCTGGCCGCCAGATGAGCATCGACGGGGACTTGTCCGCCGGCCTCATCGACGATGCCGAGGCCCGGCGCAGGAGGGAGGAGGTATCTCAGGAGGCGGATTTCTACGGTGCCATGGACGGCGCCGCCAAGTTCGTGCGGGGAGATGCCATCGCCGGCCTGCTCATCACGGGCATCAACATCCTGGGCGGACTCTTCGTGGGAATGGTTCAGCGCGGAATGCCGCTCACGCGCGCTCTGTCCGAATACACCATCCTCACGGTTGGGGATGGTCTGGTGAGCCAGATTCCGGCGCTCATCATCTCCACGGCCGCCGGGATCATGGTGACGTCGTCCTCCGGCGGAGGGCGCGTGGCCGCGGCACTCCTCAAGCAGGTGGGGCGGGACTCCCGGCCCATGTGGATGGCTTCCGCCTTCCTCGGGGGCCTCTCCGTCATCCCCGGTATGCCGACGGTGCCCTTTCTCACACTTTCGGCAGGCGCAGCCCTCGCGGCGTCCCAGGCGCCGTCGCGGGAGGATGAGACGGAGGCCGAGGGAGACGCCGACGCGGAGATTGTGGAACCCGAGGAATCCCCCAGCCCCGTGCGAGATCTCCTGCAGCTCGACGCGGTTGAGCTGGAGGTTGGGTACGGGCTGATCCCCCTCGTGGACGAAGATCACGGGGGGGATTTGCTCGATCGCGTCAAGCTCCTGCGGAAACAGGCCGCCCTTGAGACGGGGATCCTGGTTCCGCCGGTTCGCATCCGTGACGACGTGCGCCTTGGTACGCACGAGTACGTGGTCAAGATTCGCGGCTCTGAGGTCGCCCGCGGAGAGGTGCGGACGCGAGCCCTCCTCGCCCTCGATACGGGCGGCGTCCTGAGTGAGGTGGAAGGGGAAGACACCTTCGATCCCTCCTTCGGGATGCCCGCTAAGTGGATTCAGCCGTCGAGCCGAATTGACGCCGAGACCGCCGGATACATGGTGGTCGAACCGTCTACCGTAGTGGCAACCCACCTCCTGGAGGTGCTCAAGGCTCATGCGGCGGAGCTCCTTGGGAGACAGGATGTCCAGCAGATGTTGGATACCCTCAAGGAGACCTATCCGGCACTGGTGGAGGAAGTGGTCCCGGACCGGGTCGGGTTGGGGACGCTCCACCGGGTGCTCCAGCGTCTGCTCAAGGAGCGAGTGCCCATCCGCGATCTTGTCACTATTCTCGAAACGCTGGCCGATGCGTCGGAGCAGACGAAAGATCCCGAAGCCCTGACCGAACATGTCCGGCGTGCGCTCGCCAACGTCATCGGAGAAAGCTTCACCGGTCCCGACGGGGCCATCCAGGGCATTACGCTGGGTCCCGCCCTCGAGGAGGCACTCATGGGCCTCTTCAACCCGAGGGCCAATCGAGCGCCGGGCGAAATGCTCGATCCCGAAACCCTGACGGCGCTTCTGGGCCGCCTCGACGACCTTGCCCGCGCCTATTCCAGAGAAGGCCAGGCGGTGCCGGTCATCACTCCTCCCGGGCTGCGCGTGGGCGTACGGCGCCTCATCGAGCCCGTCCTACCCAACATTCCGGTGGTTTCGCTTGCGGAGCTTCCGCCTCAAGTAAACCTCCGGAGCCTAGCAACATGGGAGCTTCAGCATGCAGCTTGAGACATTTCGGGGCCGAGAGCTCCAGGCCGTGGTCAGCCAGGTACGCCGCGCCCTGGGGGATGATGCCATGATCGTGAAAACCCAGGTCATCCCACGGGGCTCGGGCCGGATCGTTGAGATCGTGGCGGCTCGCGCATCCGAGGTGGAGGCCTTCAAGCGGAGGATCGACGGGGGGCACGCCGCCGCCGTCCGGGCTCAGAGCCGGTCGCGTATCGGGCCGTATGTCGTGGCCCTGGTGGGCCCGCCAGGGGCGGGGAAGACCACCACGGCGGTGAAGCTTGCGCTTCATCCCCGCGGCCTGGCCCATCGCCGTGTGGGCCTCGTGACTCTGGACACCTACCGGGTCGCAGCCATCGAGGAGCTTCAGACCTACGCTGAGGTAGCCGATCTTCCTTTAGAGGTCATCTATGAGCGACGTGAGGTGCCGGCGGCCATAAGGCGGATGCGGGAGGTGGATGTGATCCTCATTGACACTCCGGGCCGCAGTCCGGCCGACGAGGAGAGCGGAGAGTGGTGCGCATGCCTCAGGGCGTTCGACCCCGATGAAATTCACCTTCTCCTCCCGGCCGGCGTGCGATTGGAGACGGCGCGTAGATACCGGGAGCGTTTTGCGGCGACCGGCATCACGCATGCGCTCTTCACGAAACTGGATGATCTGAACGGAGGGGAGGAACTCATGGCCCTGGCAGAAGCGCTGGAACTTCCTGCGAGATGGGTGACCGACGGCCACGAGATTCCCGGAGCACTGTCGCCCGCGGGCCCGAGAATTCTCGGGTCCCTGGGGATGGATTCAGGAAACGTCGAGCCCGCCGCTCAAGTCGGCTGATCCGGAGTTGAGGGGGCGGCGATCCGCGAAAGGTATATTGTGAGCCGTCCCACAGACTCGCTAAAGAGCTTCCTGGCCACGAACGAACGGACGAACCCCTTCCGTCCGCGGCGCGGCGTCCTTGTGGTGGGTTCGGGGAAGGGCGGCACCGGGACCTCTGTGGTCTCCTCTCTTCTGGCCCAGTCTGCCGCGATTCAAGGCGAGCGAGTCCTGCTGGTGGATGCGGACGAATCGGTTGGGTCGTTGCATTACATGTTCGGGCTGAGGGATCCGGGTCCGGGTCTCGGCGCGCTTCGCGGGGGGCGGGTGACCCCGGAGCAGTTGGTCCGATCGGTCACGCCCTCCCTGTTCCTCCTTCCCGGCGGCGGAGGGGGGGCGGATGCCACCCTCTCCTCGGCCACGGCAGAGCGGCGTGCCATGTTCCAGCGTGTGTCGGACCTGTATGAACAGTTCGGCATCGTTATCGTCGATGGCGGCTCGCGGCTGGAATCGGTCATGGCGGCCTGCGGGGCCGGGGTGGAACGGCTCCTGTGCGTAACGGGTCCGGGGCGGATTTCCCTCGCGGCGAGCTACGCCCTCTTCAAGGTCGCCCGGTCCCGTTTTGAGGAACTCCCGGTGGAATTGTTGGTCAACACCGCCACGGATCGGGCCGGACAGACCCTCCACGCCGTCGTGCGCCAGGCGACGCAGAGCTTCCTTGCGACCGATGTGCACTTCGGGGGTGCCATTCCCGAAGACGAGGAGCTTCATCGATTGATCGAGGCTGGCGAGCCCCTCACCCGTCTCGCTCCCAACTCGGCCGCCGTCGCCGCGGCCGGCGCCATCATGGGGCGGCTTCTCGCCGAACAGGAGCTTCTCCATCTCCCCGATCCTTCCGTCCTGACGCTTCAGCCTCCGAGCTGAGGCGCGCAACCGAAGGGCAGCCCCCTGGGGATGTGGTCGGGGGCGTCTCCGCCGTTGGTGCGGAAAAAGCCTCCGGGTCCAGCCCGGAAGACCCTTCCGGGTCGGGCGTCGTCCGGGAAGCGCGACGCAACCACCTTCCGTCTACATCTCCAACGCAAGATTCTTTGCAGCAACGATTTACGGGTCTGGACGGCAAGGGTGGAGTCCTGCGGGAGTGTTTGGTACGGTGCGTGCTCTTAGGGGGCGCGACGCTACCCGCAGGAGACGCAACGTGACGACAGATACGAACCTCTGGGACGCTGTCCAGACCGACGGCGACGACACGGCAAGAGAAGAGCTTCTTCTCCGGCACATGGGATTGGTCCACCACGTGGCGCGGCAGGTGATCCGCACCACCCGGGTGAATGCCGCCTTCGATGAACTGGTCAGCGCCGGAACCATCGGCCTCATGAAGGCCATCGAGAACTTCGACCCTTCAAGGGGGCTTGCCTTCAGCACCTTCGCCGCTCCTCGCATTCGAGGATCGGTCCTCGATGATTTGCGGCGCAGGGATGACGTTCCGCGTTCGGTGCGCAAGAAGCAGCGGGATATTTCCAGAGCCGTGAACCGTCTTACGGCGGAACTGGGACGCCCTCCCACGGACGAGGAGCTTGCGGCTGAGCTGGAAATCGAAGTGGAGCGCCTCTGGACCTGGAAGCGTCAGATCGAGCACGCCGGACGGGTTTCGCTTGACCGGCCCCTCGACTCGTCCGCGCCGGGCGGAACGAAGGCGGGGGAGGTGCTCGCAGGGGACCAAGGGACGGAGATCGAGGATGAGATCAATCGCACGGAAGAGATAAAGATTCTTCGCGAAGAGATCCTCAATTTGAAGGAACAGGAGCGCATCGTCCTGTCCCTCTACTATTTCGAGGAGTTGAAGCTCCACGAAATCGCATCGGTGCTCGGGGTTACCGAGTCGAGGATCTCTCAGATTCGCTCCAAGGCCGTAGCCAACTTGCGGGTGCGCCTTCAGCACCTACGCCAGCCATGAACAGCCGCGCCGTGGGTACGCTGGTCGTCCTTTTCGCCTCGGAACTCTCCGGCGGCTTCCTTTCTCCGCTGAAAGGCCAGGCAAGGGCCGAGAGCTCGGTCGCCAGTCCGGCCACGCCCGTCCATACGGTGGCGCGTCGCATGAGGGAAGCCCTTCGTGCACCGGATCGTCCGGGTGTCTGGAGTGAGATCGCCCGTGCCCTTCCGGAGCTTGCCCTGGAGGGCTCGGCGGATCTGGAGGGGACCATGGAAGCAGCCCGGATTGCGGAGGACCTGACGGCTCTGGAGAATCGGGCCAGTCCGGCATCCGGCGCCTCCGCCTCCAATGGAAGCCGAAACGGGGAGGCGTCCGCGGGGGAAGTCCGCTTCCCACAGGAGGCCGGACTCCCATTCCCGAGACCTTCGGACATCCTGGTGATACTCACGGGAATCGTCGTGCTGGGTGTGCTCCTGAAGACCTCTGGAGGCATGACCCCATGGCAGCGTCGATCGGTGCGGCGTCCCGACACGGGCGACGCCGGAGGAGGCCATTCCGCCGGGGAGATACGGCACCTCGCCAGCGTCGGTCTGACCGTTCGCGAAATCGCCCGGCGCACGGGGATGGCGCAGGACGCCATCCATGTCCTCATGGAGGTGCGGAGATGAGCCCCTCGGGCATCGGGGCCTCGGCCCTTCGGTACTGGGAGACGCGGCAGGCGGCCGTATCCAACAACCTGGCCAACGTCGCCACACCCGGATTCAAGGGCGAGCGAGTATTCGCTCGTCTTCTGGATGACTCCACGCTCGTGGCGGACGGCGCCACCGATTTTTCCCCCGGCTCCGTGACGGAGACCGGACGGCCTCTCGATGTGGCGCTTGCAGTGGACGGGTTCTTCGTGGTCGACACCCCGGACGGACGGCGCTGGGTGCGAAGCGGCTCATTTTCCCTGGATGAAAACGGTACTCTGGTCGATATGCAGGGCCGCACCGTTTTGGGTAGGGAGGGGCCTCTTGCTCTGCCTCCCGGCCCGGTTGAGATCACCCTTCAGGGCGTGGTCAAGGTCAATGGGGAGCCTGTGGGAACGCTCCTGGTGGAGCGCGCGAAGGAAGCCGTTGAGCTGCAAAGGGCTGGCGAGAATCTATGGCTTCCGCCGGAGGGGAGAGATGACGTTCCCCTCGACGCTGTCCAGGTACGGCAGGGGCACCTGGAGGAGAGCAACGTAAACCCCGTGACGGCCTTGGTAGAAATGATGGAGATCCAGAGGGCCTACGCAGCGGTTCAGCGCGGCCTCCAGGTCAACGACAGCGCCATGGAAGCGTTGACGACACAGATCGGCCGCGTGGGCTGACGCCTATCCAGGCCGCCAAGGACAGAGGAGCAGATCGTGGAACCAGCACTTCGCGCCGCAGCGACGGGGATGCAGGCCCAGCAGACGCGGGTCGAGGTCATCTCCAACAATCTGGCCAACGTGAACACCACCGGGTTCAAACGTAGCCGCGCGCACTTCGAAGACCTCCTGTATCAGACGGAGCAGGGTGTGCAGCAGGTGAATGGGACCCAGGCCGACACCGTCGAGACCATTCAGGTCGGGAGAGGAACGCGCCTCGCCGCCGTCCAGCGGGTTCAACTGCAGGGGCCCCTGGAGGAAACCGGCCGCCCCCTCGACCTGGCCATCGAAGGGGAGGGGTTCTTTCAGGTGCGCATGCCCGACGGGAGCCTGGCCTACACGCGTGACGGGAGCTTCACCATCTCCGACCAGGGCGTCCTGGTGACCCACGGGGGCTACACCGTCTCGCCGGGAGTGTCCGTCCCGGTCGATGCGACGGAACTCACCATCTCCCGGTCCGGAGTCGTGACGTATCACGGTTCGGGTGATGGGAGCCCGGTGGAGATCGGACGCATCGAGATGGCCCGCTTTGCCAACGCTCCTGGGCTCCGTGCATTGGGGGAGAATCTCTATGCCGAGACCCCGGCCTCGGGCCAGCCCCTGACCGGATTCGCGCAGGAAGCCGGGTTCGGTCGCCTTGTCCAGGGTGCCCTGGAAGGGAGCAACGTGGAGATCGTGCAGGAGATGGTGGACCTGATCACGGCCATGCGCGCCTACGAGGTGAATTCCAAAGCGGTCCAATCGGCGGAGAATATGTCTGAAATGGCCAACAACCTTATCCGCTGAGCCATGCGCCTATCCATCCAACTCCTCGTGCTGGCGACGGCTGTCCTCGCGCCTCGGCCCGTGGTGGCCCAGGAGCCGCCGGTTCCTGCGATCGTAGACGCCCGGGCTCGAGAAGCCGTGGCGACCCGGTGGGCGGTATCCAGCGAGGATCTGGTCCTCGAGTGGGGTGGCGCCTCAGGATCCATTGCCGAAAACAGCGGCGTGGAGATTGCGGGGACCGGGCGCAACGGATACTGGATCGTGCGCCTACAGGGACCCACGGGCAACCCGGTGTCGGTGCAACTGCGTACCGGCTGGCTCGCTTCGCGTCCTGTCGCGGCTCGCAGCCTTCAGCGAGGACAGGTGGTCACGGAAGACGACGTGTCCTACCGAAAGGATGTGGTATGGAACGCACCCTCGTTGGGTGTCCCCTTCGTCAAGCCGCTGGGGTGGGTAAGTCAGCGCAGCGTTCGTCGGGGCGAGGTGCTGCAAAAGCCGACGGTGCGGCCGCCCCTCCTCGTCTCCTCCGGAAGGCCGGTGGAGATTCGGTGGAGGCGGAACGGGGTCGGCATCACGGCGGCGGGAACGGCGGTAGGTACGGGCGCCCTCGGCGAATCGGTCTACGTGCGCACTGCATCGGGGAAGCGGATGCGCGGCGTGGTGGTCGCCCCGGGAACTGTTGACGTCAGCGGAGATGGACACCGATGAAGCACTCCCTTCTCTTGTCGGCCTTGCTGGCCATCGGGTGCCTGATGCCGGCCGCCCTCCACGCCCAGTCGGCCGAGTCGGCTGGGCCCCCGCTGCGCCATTCCTGGACGTCGGATCGCATCGCTCTGCGTGAGGGCGACGTGATCACCATTCTCATCGATGAGTACACGGTTGCCAGCGCGGACCGCGGGGAAACGGCTTCCCGGGAACGGGGACGCGATGTGAGCTTGAGCCTGGGAACCGGAGGCTCGAGCTTGGGCGGAAGTCTCCGCACCGGAAACGACGTATCGAGCCGAACCCGGGGGGAGTCGAGCCGTCGGGGACGTTTTTCGGCGGAACTCAGCGCACGTGTCGTGGAGGTCCTTCCCAATGGTGTCCTTCGCCTCGAGGCCATGAGGCGCCTCAAGATCGACAATCACGAACAGGACGTGACCATTCGCGGGTTCGTTCGGCCCGAGGACGTATCCTCCTCCAACACCGTGGAATCGTGGCGCATCGCCGATGCCGAGATTCTCTACACTTCCAACGGCAAGCTCGGGAAGGTAGGTGGCATCTGGTCCAAGATCCTCGACCTGATCCTGCCATGAGGAGAAGCTCCGTGCGCATTTCGCTGCTCGTTTTCGCGGCCGTCTTCCTGTCCCATGCCGGGCTTCACGCTCAAAGCACGCGGATCCGGGACCTTACCGTGGCGGCGGGAGACATCCCGGTGCGCCTGGTCGGATATGGACTCGTGGTGGGTCTGGATGGCACGGGGGATCGGGTGATCGGCGGATTCAGCGCGGGTCACACCGTCCGCTCCGTGGCGAACCTGCTGCGCAGGTTTCGGATCGAAGTTCCCGAGAACATGCTCCGCACGCGAAACGTGGCCGCCGTTCTGGTGACGGCGGAAACCTCCCCCTATCTACGGCCCGGAGGGCGCTTCGACGTGCATGTCGCCTCCGTGGGGGACGCAGTCTCATTGCGAGGCGGCATCCTGTGGATGACGCCGCTCCAGGTGTCTCCCAACACGCCCCCGGTGGCCACGGCACAAGGGGCGCTTCTGGTCAGTGAATCCACCGATGGACGGTCCGGATACGCAGTGGAGACTGCGGGGATCCTGCCCGAAGGGGGCATTCTGGAGCAGCCTCTGGCGCGGCCTGACTTCCAGTCCAGCTCGACGCTCCTCCTGAGGAACCCCGACCTGGCCACGGCCATTCGCATCGCCGACGCCATCAACGCCGAAATGGGGGAAGGCACGGCGACGGCCGAAGACCCCGGGGCCGTTCGTCTGCAGGTGGACGCGGATCAGGAGCTTTCCGGGGTTCTCGCGCGGGCGGGAGAAATCTCCGTGGTCCCGGAGCGGGCAGCCCGGGTGGTCATCGACGGGCGTGCGGGCACCGTCATCGCGGGTGGGAGCATCGAAGTGGGTCAAGCCGTGGTAAGCCACGGGGGAATGACCCTCAACATCGGCGGTCCGCTCCCTGATTCAACGGATGTACCCAGCGACTTGAGGATGGGCGACGGCGCCACAGTGCAGAACGTGGCCGCCGCCCTTCACAGTGTGGCGGCGCCCCCGCAAGCCATCGCTGCCGTCTTCGAAGCTTTGCGGCAGGTGGGCGCGATTGCCGTGGAGGTGGTCGTGCGATGAGCTCCGTACGTCCTCCCACGGCCTCCGGTGACGTACTGGCCCAGCTCCGGAGCGGGCGCATCCGCGGCAAGGCAGCCCGGCTCAGGGCCGCGTCCCGCCTCCTTGAGGGATCTTTCTATCAGGAGTTGTTCAAGGTGATGCGGGCGACGGTCCCGGAAGGAGGGGTGCTTCCCTCCTCAGCGGGCCAGGAGATGTTCCAGGCGCTCATGGACGAGCACCTTGCCGAGGCCACCGCGATGCGCTCTGAAGGCGGGCTGGGCGACGCCCTTTACGCCTACTTCACCCGCGGAAAACCCTCCGCCGAGGATGCGTCGGAGCAGCCGCGGGCGGAAGACGTTGCCGGGTCAGGTGGGGCGAAATGAGCGCGGCACCTGCCGTGGCTGGACGGGATCATTCCCGGGCGCATCACGTGGCGGGGTTGGTGGATGCGCTCCGCTCCGAGGCCAGGCTTCTTGGAGACCTGGTCGAAGTGTTGAAGCACCAGCGGGAGGCCGTCGCGACCGAAGACCTCCAGACCATAGACGAATCAGTATACTCGGCCCAGCGGGTTCTTCTTACGCTCCAGCAGGCGCGTTACCGGCGTCACCAGCTCTTCCTGCTTCTCACGGGGAAGGAGGATATGGCCCTCCGGGAGCTGGCCAAAGAGCTGGGTAAGGACATGACCGAAGACCTCGGCAAGGCGATCCGGATCCTTGAAGAGGGTGTAGCCGAGTTGGCCAGGGAACTCGAGATCAATCGACGTGTGATCCAGGGCGCATTCGAATCCGGTGATCGCCTCCTTAAGGCGATCTCGGCTGGTCCGCCGCAATCCGGGACCTACGGGATCGTTTCCCACCGGCCTGCCGGTGGTGCGGGTGGCGGACTCCTCAATACTCAGGTGTGAGAATCCGATATGCCGTCACTTGGGAGCATCCTCAACATCGCCTCCACAGGGCTGCGTGCCCAGCAGCAGGCGATGAACGTCGTGGCTCACAATCTGGCGAATGCCTCCACGGAGGGATACGCGCGCCAGCGGGCCGTCATCGCCGCCGCTTCGCCGCTTCGCACCTACGAAGGTGTGTTCGGTACCGGTGTGACGGTCGTGGATGTGGAGCGAATCGCGGATCCGCTTCTGGATGGGGTTTACCAGAGGGAACGGGCGCTGGCGTCGGAGAACGAAACCCGCAACGCCATGCTTGGGC
>JBHHWB010000071.1:0-16608 GCA_046756305.1 Gemmatimonadota bacterium | reverse complement strand
CGCGGACTCCGGATCGGCGCATCCGCGAATGCAGGCGAGGATGTGCGCCACCTTGGGCTCGGTGATCCAGTAGTAGACGTAGATTCCGTCTCGTCGAAAGTCCACGACCCCGCGACCGCGCAGGATCCCGAGCTGCTGCGAAACCGTGGCCTGGCTCACGCCGGCGTATTCCTGCAGCTCGCTCACGGTTCGCTCTCCGCTTTCCAACGCCTCGAGAAGGCGCAGGCGTAGAGGGTGGCCGAGGCACTTGATGACGTCGGCAGAACGAGCGAGGTAGTCCGAGGGAATGCGGGGCAGCCGCGTCTCCATTGCGATCCTTTCCATGGGGTATCGGCAGTCGGCCTTGAAGCGGGTCCACCGAGATGACGCCAAAGGAAGGGCCCTTCGTCGGAAGGCCCCGACGGATTCTCCGTCGAAAAAACATCTATATGCATTCATCGAGATGGATGCAAATCCCTCCACCTTTCCGAAGGGGGGTTGCCGACGAGATTCCTGCCACCTACCGTTGATGTCGGTCGTTCTATGGGAGAATGATTCCATTCGTCGATTCCCGCTGTCGGCACCCCGGCGGGCAGCCTAGGCTTGGAGGGAGCATTGACTGATTCGCGCCGTGCATCTCGCAACGAAACATGTGCGCACTCCCGCACGGGCGAGATACACCGTAGACAGGGCGGCAAGACGGATTGACGCAACCACCAGAGGAAACGCGTAGGGAATTCCTGCTCAAGCTCGCGCGCCGCGCGGCCTACGCCGCCCCCGTGCTTGCCACCTTCTCCCTGGTCGGGGAGGGGCACGCTCAGGGACCGCTGCGGGGGGAAGGGGAAGGGGAAGGGGAAGGGGAAGGGGAAGGAAGGGGGAGGGGAAGGGGACGAGGCAGACGGGCCGCACGCAGGGCACGCAGGGCCGCACGCAGGGCACGCAGGGCCGCACGGCGTGCGGCCGCCGGCGGCGGACTCTCGCCTACGGCACAGACCCAGGCGACGGACTTGAAGTTCCAGTTGGAGGAAACGCCGGCTCCCTGGGAGCAGGAGGGCGTGAGACGACCGCCCTGGGACAAGGGTCCGCCTACGACGACCGGCTAGGAGCCCCATGCCGCAACGGAGCCGCCTCGGCCGCATCGGCGTCGTCGTCTTCCTTCTCATTCACTTCGGCAGCATCGCCTACGACCTTCTCCCCGAATCACCCTCCAGCGTTGCCGACCTACCCGGTCCGCTGGGCGCGTCCGTGCTCTTCCTCTCCAGGCAGTACCAGCGGCTCCTGCGACCCATGGCCGAAGCCTACCTGAACGCCACCGGAACCCGCCAGAACTGGGAGCTTTTCGCGCCGTACCCCATCGCATGGAACGTGGACGTAGACGCCGTATACTTCCGGAAAGACATGGGTCGCCACGCCGTTCGCCTTCGGGGTCCCGGAGAAGTCCCGCTCCCCCACTGGCTGGACCGCCGTGCGTGGCGCGTCCTCTTCTCCGTCGGCTACGAAGGGGTGGGCGAAGCGTATCGCCCATTCCTCATGCGATTCCTGTGTATCCATCCCCCGGAAGACGCTCCGCATCCCGAGGAAATCGCAGGAATTCAACTCGTGGCTTGGTGGACACCCGTCATCCCTCCGTGGCGCACCGGAGATCCCACGCCTTATCGCCAGCCCCTGGGAGGCGCCGCTTGCCGGCAAGAGGAGATGGCATCCCCATGAACCGACTCTTCAGGTTCTGGTTTGGAGAGGTGGATGCCCGGCCCTTCGCCGCCGTGCGGATGACGGTGGCCGGGGCGGGTATTTTTCTCTGGTTCGGGACCGTACGAACCCTGCTCCGCTATTACAGCGACGCAGGAGAATTCCCCATCGAGGCCGCCCGAGGGTGGAGCAGCGAATGGGTGGCACGCTTCGCCATGCCCGACTGGCTGGGAGCCCCGGCCGCCGTAGGCGTTTTGAGCGCGGTCCAGCTTTTTTTCTTGATCACCCTCCTCCTGGGATATCGGGTTCGAACGTCGGCTGTGGTTACCGCCATCCTCGCTCAGTGGTTTTGTTTTCGAAATCCTATCCTCGCCAACGGAGGGGACGAGATTCTCCGCCTCCTCACCCTCAGCCTGGCGGTGGCCTACGTGGCGGTGCCCGAGCTATCGGGCATCTGGTCGCTGGACGGGCGACGAAAATCACGGACAGAAGAACGCATCCCCGCATGGCCATTGCGACTCATCCAGATCCAAATCGTGATCGTGTACACCGAGGCGGGTTATTGGAAGCTCGTGGGCGACCCCTGGTACACCGGAGATGCCTTGTATCTGGCCCTGGGCAACCAGACGTTCACGCGCTTCGGAGTCCCGGCCTGGGCGGGTCTCCAGACACCTTTCACCGTCGCCACGTTGGCGATCACCCTATGGGAGGCTCTCTTCGCTTTACTCGTGATATTCCCCCATACCCGCCGCGCGGCCCTCGTCTTCGGGGTGATCCTCCACCTGGGAATCCTGGCCTTCATGAATATCGGCGTGTTTCCCGTGGTCATGCTGGCCGCCTACCCTGCCTTCCTCGCCGGTCGTGAAGTCGAAGCCTTGGCAGCATGGGCCGGGCGGTGGGCCGGGTGGTTCAGGCGGGCATTTTCGTCGGCGACGTGACGGGAAGGACGATTTCCATAATCCAGCCCCCCCCCTCCGCGGGCCTCCCGCGCAATTCCCACTTGCCGGGGAAATGGGACTCCAATTGACTGCGGACCCCCTTCAAGCCGATCCCGGGTGACTGTTTCATCTTATCCGGATCCATGCCCGGCCCGGAGTCGGACACCACAAGGTGAAGGAATTCACCCTCTCTCTCCGCGGAAACACGAACGCGTCCCCCGTCGCGAAAGGGGCTCACGGCATATTTCACCGAGTTTTCCACCAGAGGTTGAAGAATGAACGGAGGAACCAGGCACGCGTGAAGGGGCGCGGGAATCTCCCGGCGCACCTGCAGTCTGGAGCCGAAGCGGATCTTCTGAAGATCAAGGTAGGCCGCGGTGAACTGCCATTCCTCTCCCAGCGTGACCAGCTCCTCACCGGTGTCGAGTCCGTAGCGGAGGAGGCGCCCCAGGTGATCCAGCGCACGCTCCGCCGTCGTCGCATCCCTTCGGACCAGAGCGGAAATGGCATGGAGGGAATTGAAGAGGAAGTGGGGGCTCATCTGGGCGGTGATGGCCCGCAGCCGCGCTCGAGTCGCCACTTCTTCCTGGAAACGTCGGCGTTCCGACTCCTGCTGCACGGCACGAAGAGCCGCCGCTATCCGCAGCGCAAGAACAACGCCCATGACCCCGATCACGACTCTCGACAAGCTGCTCACCGTTCCACGTCGCGAGGCGTCCAACGCCCACAGGGTAAGAAAGATCGCAGCTCCCGGAATGATCATCTCCCGAACGCGTCGCGCCGCAACTCCCCTTGGGTAGCGCGGACGCGACGTATCCTGCCCCACGGTGGCCAATCCGCCCGCGACGGTCAGGACGAACCACCCCGCCAGGCGCACGGGGGCAAGGGGGGAATCTCCGGATCCCGGGAGCGGGTCCAGGCCCATGAGGGCCAGAAAATGGCCGAAAGCGAGAACGAGAATCCCCGTCATTACGGCCTCCGGGACCATGCTGGGGAGGTCCGTATCCCGCCAGAACAGGAGCAGTCCCGGAAAAAAGAGGGAGGCGGCCACCCCGAACTGCCCCAGCGTCATGGCCACACCCTGCGGGAGGCTCACCCATCCCTGGACCAACGGCTCGTCAAGAGCCAGACGCAGGACCACGGCCGATGTGCCCAACAATACCAGCATCCCGTCCAGAGCGATCTCCACCGCCACAGCAGGGTCTCGCGCCGGGCGAAGAGCAAGAATCGCCCCCTCCGCCACCGCCAGGTGAAAGAGGAGAAGAAGATGGAACTCCATGGTGGGGAATTCGACCCGCGTTTGCAGGAGAAGTCCCCGGGTGGAAAGAGCGTGGCCCATGGCGGCGAGGAGCGAGCCGAGGGCCACCAACGCCCAAAAAGGATGGGCTGCGCCGGGCGTCGCCTTTCGCGCCGAAATACAGGCGGCGGCAGCGGCCACGGGAGCGAGAATGAGTTGAAACCGGAGCCCGAGACTTTCGGCCCCGCCCCCCCTCCACAGCGAAAGAGCCATGCTCAGGAGGACCGCGAGCCAGAGCCAGAAAGAGACTCGGAGCCACATCCCCCAAGGATCCCGGGAGACGAAGACGGCCCTGAGATAGGAAGGGAGCCCCCCCCGTCGGATCTCTCGGGTGCGGCTCAACGTGCTCATGGGAAGACCGTCAGCGGGACCGGCGCCGCAGCTCCCGGGAGCGGGCGCGGCTGGCAATGATGCGGGTCCCATCCTTCAAGACGGCCTTCAGCCGGCTTTCGTCGTGCTGCTCGAAGCGATCGACGAAGGTCAGGTTGACCAGGTACGAACGATGGATGCGGAGAAAAGAAGACCCCAATCGGCTTTCCAACTCGTGCAGCCGAAGTCGCACCAGGTAGTCGCGCTCAGCCGTATGCACCGTGACGTAATCCCCTTCGGCCTCCACCCACATGATCTCCTCCATCGTTACGGGGACAATGGTGTCGCGGTGCCGAAGAAACACACGGTCGCCCCCTACCTCCGAAGTCAAGGACGCCGCCATCCGCTCCCGGGCCGAAGATGCCGGCTCCGCTTCCTCGGAACGGGGTGGAAGCCGCTCAAGCGCCGCCTTCAAGCGCTCGAGGTTGAACGGCTTCAGGAGGTAGTCCACCGCGGCGAGTTCGAATCCCTGGACGGCGTATTCCTTGTAGGCCGTGGTGAAGATCAGAGCGGTCCCTTCCGAAAGGCGTCGAGCGACCTCGAGACCGGACATTTCGGGCATTTCGATATCAAGAAATACGAGATCCGGCCGCAGTTCCTCTATGATTTCGAGCCCCTCCTCGCCGTCCCCGGCCTCCCCGATGACCTCCACGTCCCCGACCTCGGCCAGAAGGTCGCGCAGACGTTCCCGTGCCAGAACATCGTCGTCAACAATCACCACGGTTCGGGTCATTTTCTTCCGCCTCCCGGCAAAATGTTTCGCCTAAGACAGGGCGCCCGCCGGACCTCCGCAACCGCTCACCCCACCCATGGCCGTTCATGGGGCCCCACGACCACTCAACGACCCGTGGGGAAGCTGGGCGATGACGGATTGCCCACCCATCTGGCGAAGGGGTTGATTTAAAGTGTGGACAGGCGCATGAGCGCCGCCCACGTCACGCCCGGCGGAGCTGCCGAAATCATGAAGAAGCGACGGATGAGGGAACCTTGGAGACCTCCCGCAACGCGGGGACATCTCCCCTCCCTGTTTTCCGACGCAGGGTTCAGCCTCCTGGAAATGGTCTTCGTCCTTGTCATTGTTGGAATTATGGCCACGATGGCGAGTCCTCTCTTCTCCCCGGGACGCTGGCGCTCCGACACAGCTGCACAGGAGTTGATGATGCGCCTCAACTCGGCACAGAGGAAGGCGGTTCTTCGGCAGCATGACATCGTCGTCACCTTTCTCCTCTCCGATCGGGCGTTGACGATTCTGGAAGATGCGAATAACGACGGCCTTCCAAGTATCGGAGAGAATCAGACGCAGATTGACCTCCCCGAGACCGTCGGATACGGCATGGGGAGCGCACCCGCCCTCCCCGAGGGCGCTGGCCCCATCAGCTTCGCGCCTCCCTCAGGCGACCCGACCCTGACATTCCACCGCAATGGCAGTGCCAGCACGGCGGGAGTCATTTACATCCGCCCCCTGGAAGGCAGCCTGGCCTCGTCAGCCGAGGCGGTGAGGGCGGTGACCGTGGAGCGCGCCACCGGAGAACTCCGGTGCTATTCATACCGAACGGGCACGTGGAGGCCGCGATGCTGAAGACACATTCCTTCCCCGCCCTTCCCGGACCGTCGGCCCTCAAGGGCGGCTTCACACTCGTCGAAGTCATTGTGGCACTGGTGATTCTCTCCACGGCCGTTCTCGGACTGGGAACGTCCGCCACCCGGCTCACCGCCTCTGCTGGGAATGCCCAACTGCGTGCACTCGCACTTGAAGCAGCCGAAGATCGTATCGCCCGGGTGCGCCTGGATCCACGCTACAGTTCTCTCGATTCGCTGTACAGTGGAATCGATCAGGACGTGCTCGGCATTCCCGGCATCGACCGCACCACGGTGGTGGTTCGGGTCACCGAGCCTGCGCCGTCGAACCTGGATTACAAGAGGGTCGTGGTCACCGTGGCCGGAGCTCCCCTCCTGGAACCGGTATCACGACAGATTGTGGTAGCCGCACCATGAACCCCTCGCCCCGCCTGCCTGAAACGGATGTTCGAAGCTCAGGAATGACGCTTCCCGAGCTCATCGTCGCCCTCACCGTCTTCGCTGTCGTGATCACCGCCGCGGTAGCGTTCATGGCGCGGCAGAACACGGCCTTCCAGACCGGGATATCGAGGATCACGGTCCTGCGGAACCTGCGGTACGCCACGACGACGCTCTCCCAGGACCTGGAGACCCTCGGCACCAACGTCCCCGGATCCCAACCTGCGTTGCTTTACGCCGACGAAGATGTCATCGCCTTCTCCGCTGATTATGCAACCAACGTGGCCAACGATCCCTTCGCGGTCTTCTACGATCCCGATGCCCCCCAGGGACAGGTCGTCGCCCCCGCAGCATCGTTTTCTCTTCCCAACGCCCCGGTCACTCTCCCGGATACGGTCTATGAGTCGGTACCCGGAGTCCGCAGTCCGGCCGAGATCCTGATTTTCTTCTTCGGCCCGGACACGAGCACGACAAGGACGGACGATTTTCTTCTCTACCGGCAGGTGAACGACGCCGAACCCGAGGTCATCGCCCGCCGCCTCCTTCAGACGGGCTCCAACCCTTTCTTCTCCTACCTGCGTCTCGGACCGGATGCGTCGGGAGAACTCGCGGTGGTGCCTGTACCGGACAGCCTCATCCCCCTCCGCCACCTGGCGCCCATCCACGGATCCGCCCCCGACACGGGAAGCTCCGCCATTGCAGACAGCGTACGCGCCGTGCAGGTCCAGATCTCCGCGACCAATGGCCTGTCGGGGCCGGATGAAGTCGTGGTGCAGCTCAGTCGCCTCATCGCCCTTCCCAATGCCGGCTTCGGGATGCTGGCCACATGCGGGGCGGCACCGATCCTGGGTGTGGGACTCAACGCCGCAGCCACGACCCTGGGGACCGGAGAAAAGGCCGTCCGCCTGACGTGGACACCGGCAGTAGATGAAAACGGCGGGGAAGGAGACGTCGTCCGCTACGTCATCTGGCGCCGTTCGGCGGGAGCCCCGGACTGGGGGGACCCCTACCTCGCCATCCCGGCCGGAGCGGCAAGCTACACCTACGAAGACGCCGCCGTGGAAGCCGGCACAGCCTACCAATACGCCCTCGCGGCCCAGGACTGCACACCGACCCTCTCTTCTCTTGCTGTCTCGGGCACCGTCCTGGTCCCCTGACCTCCCCGGAGGTGACGAAATGAACGCACCTGTGAATCGCCAAGGATTTGCCCTCATCACGGTCATGCTCGTCGTCGTCATCGTGGGCCTCCTTGCCACCGCTGCGGCAGTCGTGGGCTCGGCCAATATCTTGAGCAACCGCTACTATGAACGCCAAAGCCTGCTCAACGACCTCGCCCTTGAGGGCATTGAACTCGCCCGGGCGCGGGTGAACGGAAATAAGAGCCTCTATCCGACACAGGGATACAACGCCCTGGAGAGCGACGCGCCGGTCGTGGACGGAAACGGTGATACGATCCCCGGTGTGCGGCGCTCCACCTACGTAGGTCCCACCGGGTCGACTTCGGGCCAGTACGGCATTTTCGGGAGCATCGTCACCGTGGTGAAGGATGCGGGCGGCGGAGTGGTGGTGCGGCGCGGCCAGGTCTTCCAGGAGAGCTTCGCCAAGTTCGCCTACTTCACAGACGTGGAACCTTACTACATTTCCTTCGGCGGTGGCGACCAGATCTTCGGGCCCGTGCATACCAACGACTTCCTGAAGATCTACTCGTCTGGCGCCACCTTCCACGATGAGGTCGTCACGGCCAAGACGGTCAAGGGCGCCCAATACGGGACGTTCGACAAGGGGTACGAGGAGAACGGCGCCTACATCAACATGCCCGAGACGACCGAACTCACAAAGCTCCAGGCGCAGGCCGCCACCGGAAGCGCCAGCTTCACGGCGGGATCTCCCTCGGGATCCGGGGAAGCGTACATGCGGATCGAGTTCATCGCCATCGACTTGGATGGAGACGGGAGCGTCACCGGAGAGAACGAGGGATTCTTCCGGGTCTACAAGTCCACGGACGCGCGTTGGGTATCCGGCGATATCCCCACCAACGGCATGCGGTACTCTCGCAACTGCGGCCACTATCATGGGGGCACTTTCGTGAGTGCGGCGGATCACCCAAACAGTGGAAATGACTCCTGGGTGGCCTCCCTGAGCAACAACACCAAGCGGTGTTACCTCGGAGGCGCCGACTCTCTTTTCGGCGGCTTCCAGGCAACGGACTCGAAAGGCTCGTGGGTTGCCTGGACGGGATCCGTGAGTCCCCTCCTGAGCGGACGGCCGGACGCTCAATATCTCTTCCCCCTTTCCCGGGAGATGAACCCTGACTTCAAAGGGGTCATCTATGTGGACGGCAAGGTGGTGGTCTCGGGCGTTCTTCGCGGGCGCGTAACGCTTGCGGCAACCCAGGAGATCATCATCGGCGACGACATCACCTACGCGAGCGATCCCGGGCTCGGTACCTGCGCTGATATGCTGGGGTTGTTCAGCGGAAATGATGTTGTCGTCGCCAACAACACATTGAACACGCCCACGCGGCCGTGGTACGGGCAGAACTATTTCACCTACGACGACACCAAGGATGAATTCATCCACGGCATCATTCTCGCGCTGAACATCTTCACGGTGGAGGACTATGCCTCCGGGGACCGAAGGGCCGAAAAGTGCGAGGGCAAGCTTTGGGGCCGCGGATGTCTTTACCTGACGGGCGGGATCATCCAGAAGACCCGCGGTGCGGTCGGAACGATCTCCTGGGTCGGGGGAACCGGCTATGTGAAGCGCTACAGCTACGACCGTTGCGGCGCCACGGCTCCGCCTCCCTATTTTCCCACCACGGGACACTTCAGCCGCGGTCAGACCTATTGGGTGGAGCCGACAGGGTTCTCGGTGGCATCCTATTTCGACATGCTCACGTCGTAGGGAGTTTCCCCACAGGCGCCGCCGGGATACTCCATCCATCGCCGGACGGATCTCCTGACAGCCGGGCCGCCTCCGTTTTGCAACATTTTGTCTCAAGCGGAGAGATGTTGCAACATTTTGTGAAACCACGGAGGCGGTATGGCGCGGGAATCCGACAATCCAGCCCTGGAGGCTGTCGCCGACCTCGCCGGCCTCGCGTACTTCCAGGTGGACGCGGACCGCAACGTCGTCGCCATCAGCCCGGCCATGGAGCGCCTCACCGGCTTCAAGGCCGAAGAGGTGCTGGGTCGCTCGTGCCTCAACGTGGTGCGGTGCCAGGAGTGCCTGAAGGGGTGTGGCGTCTTTCGCAACGGCGTGATCCACGATGCGTCGCTGACCCTGTTTCGTGCAGACGGCTCCGAGGTCCAGGTCTTCAAATCGGGCCAGGTGTTCCGGGATGAGTCGGGTGCCATCACCGGCGCGGTGGAGGTGGTGCGCGAGGCGCGATCGGAGGCCCCGGTGCGCCACGGACCGCCCCCCGAGGTAGATATCCTCCTCCGCGGCCTGGGCCGCATGTTTCTGGTCCTGGACGAGGACTTCCGCGTGGTGGCCTTCGGAGCCGACCTCCCCGAGATCACGGGAATCCCCGGCGAAAGAATCCGAGGGATGCCTGTGGGGCAGCTTCTGGGCGAAGAGCTGTTCGGAGAGGACGCTGCCTTCCGGGCGGCGGTAGCGGCGGGAGAACGTCGAGAGGGATGGCGAGCCATCCTCCAGGGGCCCACGGGCCCGGGTCGACCCGTCTCCCTTTCCGTGGGGCCCATCGACCCCAGCGAGACATGCGGAGGACTGGGCGGTCGCCACGTCATCATGGTCCGCCCCGAGGAGGAGCACGCCGCCACCCCGTCCTTCAAGGGAATCGTCGCGCGCTCCCCGTCCATGCACCGCATCTTCCGCGTCATCGAGCTGCTGCGGGACAACGATTCCACCGTGCTCATCACCGGGGAGAGCGGAACGGGCAAGGAACTCGTGGCGCGTGCCCTCCATGCAACCTCCCACCGCAGGGAAGGTCCCTTCGTGGCGGTGAACTGCGCCGCGATACCACCGGATCTCCTGGAGAGCGAGCTGTTCGGGCATGTGCGAGGAGCATTTACCGGCGCGGTCAAGGACCGCCCCGGGCGCTTTGAACTCGCCGACGGGGGCACCCTCTTCCTGGACGAGATCGGCGACCTGGCCCTTCCGCTTCAGGCCAAGATCCTTCGCTTCCTCCAGGAACGGACCTATGAACGCGTAGGAGAATCCAAATCCCGCACCGTGGACGTGCGCGTCATCGCCGCCACCCACGTGAATCTGGTTCAGGCGGTGTCGGAGCGGCGCTTCCGCGAAGATCTCTACTACCGGCTGCGTGTCGTGCCCATCCACATCCCTCCGCTTCGGGACCGCCTCGAGGACCTGGAGCTCCTCATCCGATACTTCCTCAGGAAGCTCGGTCAGGAGCGGGGGCGCTCTCTGCGCCTTGCGCCTCCGGCGAGCCGGGCCCTCCTTACCTACTCGTGGCCCGGAAACGTGAGGGAGCTGCGCAACGCCCTGGAGTACGCCACCACAGTGTGCGAGGGCCAGACCATCCACGTAGGGGATCTTCCCCGGGAGATCTGGACCTCCTCCGCCGAAGGCGCGGTTTCGGGAGACGAAGCCGTGTCCGGCGCCGGACGGGAACGCACCCGGCCGACCGACCCGTCGCCTCCACGCCCGCCGGACGCGCCCACCGTGGAGCAGTTGGAGCGCGCACGTATCGCAACCGCGCTGGAGGAGGCCCACTACCGCCGCCAGGAGGCGGCTCAGCGGTTGGGAATTAGCCGCACCACCCTGTGGCGGAAGATGAAGCAGTACGGTCTGTAGGCGTGCCGCCACCCTCCCTGGGACCGACGGGTACCTCCCGCATCCCGGGCGTGGTCCCGGCTGCGTTTCGCCCTGCAACACCATGTCCGGTTTCGTTGCAACATCCTGCACCAACACGTTTCACACCCTCGCGCCTCCCCTTCCTCGCCGTCCCCGACAAAACCTTGTAAGTCGTTTATTTACAGTGACCTAGATTGATTGAAACCTTGGTGGCACCGTGGTTGCTCTAGTACGATGCAGAACAGTTCAGACCTAAAACCCCTGAAACAGCAGACACGGAAAGGACGGAAACGATGAAAAACCTGGTGATCCTGGGAGGCGGCACTGCCGGCACCATGATGTCGGCCAAACTCCGCCGCCTGCTGGAGCCGGAGGAGTGGTCCATCAAGGTGGTGGACCAGGACGATGAGCACATCTACCAACCGGGACTTCTCTTCATTCCTTTCGGCATCTACCGCCCCAAGGATGTGGTGAAGCCCCGGGCGCGGTACATCCCCCCGGGGGTGGAGCTGATCCTGTCGGGAATCGACGTGGTCAACCCTGACGAGAACACGGTCCGGCTCAGCGACGGGACGGAGCTCGACTACGACCTCCTCATCATCGCCACGGGAAGCCGCATCGTACCGGCCGAGGTGGAGGGCCTCCTCGGGCCCGGGTGGCAGAAGAACGCTTTCGACTTCTACACGCTCCCGGGCGCGCGCAACCTATTCTACGCTCTGGAGCGGTTCGAGCAGGGCCGCCTCATCCTCACCGTGGCGGAGATGCCCATCAAGTGCCCGGTGGCGCCCCTGGAGTTCCTCTTCCTCGCCGACTGGTATTTCCATGAGAAGGGGATCCGGGACAAGATCGAGTTGGTCTACGCGACTCCTCTGGACGGCGCCTTCACCAAGCCCCGCGCTTCGGCCATCCTAGGCGGAATCCTCGAGGAGAAGGGGATCAAGGTGGAGACCGAGTTCAACGCCAGCGAGGTGGACGGCGAACGCCGCATCCTCTCGAGCTGGGACGGCCGCGAGCTGCGCTACGACCTCCTGGTGACCATCCCGACCAACATGGGGAGCGAGGCCATCGAGCGCTCCGGCATCGGGGACGATCTGGCGTTCATCCCCACCGATAAGCACACGCTTCGCTCCAAGGAGTGGAAGAACGTCTTCATCATCGGAGACGCCACCGACCTCCCCTCCTCCAAGGCCGGGTCGGTCGCCCACTTCGAGGGAGAAGTTCTGGAAAAGAACATCGTCCGGGCCATCGACGGCAGAAAGCTCGTCGAGAAGTTCGACGGACACGCCAACTGCTTCATCGAATCGGGTTTCGGCAAGGCCGTTCTCATCGACTTCAACTACGACACGGAACCGCTGCCCGGGAAATTCCCTCTCCCCGGTCTGGGCCCCCTCAGCCTCCTCTCGGAGAGCGAGGCCAATCACTGGGGCAAGATGGCCTTCCGTTGGGTCTACTGGAACCAGCTCCTGGCGGGTAAGGAGCTCCCCTTCGTCGAATCGCAGATGTCCATGCTGGGCAAGTGGAGCTGAAGATGACTGGCACAGAAACTACGACGGCTGCCGCCCCCGCGGCGGAACTCGAGCTGGCCGAGGCGCTGCGCCAGGCCAACGCGAAGCTGGATCGCCTCGTGGAGGCGATGGAAGGACTTCACCACCGCGTGGAGAGCCTGGAAGAGCTGCGGGAAGACCTGTGGCCCATGATCCAGGGCATGTCCCACCAGATCTCCCGCAAGCTGCACGAGATGGAGCAGAGCGGGACGCTCGCCTTCTTCAAGGAGACCTTCCTCCTGACGGAGGTCGTGGCCGAATCGTTCACGCCGGATGACGTCCAGCTCCTGGGCGCGAATCTGGTGACGATTCTCAAGACAGTGCGCAGCATGACCCAGCCCGAGATCATGCAGATCGCGGATCGGGCCGCCTCGGCGCTGAAGGAAACGGAGGCGGAGCCTCCCAGGAAGGTGAGCATCCTGAAGGCGCTCCGGGATCCGGAAACGCGCAGAGGCATGACGCTCCTTCTCTCAGTCCTGAAGGAGATGGGAAGTGATGGGAACTCGGAAGGCAAGAAGGCGGCCGCAAAAGCCGCAATCACCAAGGCTTAAAGGAGGCGGAACGATGGCAACGGCAACATTCGCAGGACAGACCATCGAAGTTGACGGAGAAGGGTTCATGCTGAACCCGGATCAGTGGACTCCCGAGATCGCCACAGAAATCGCTCGTGCGAATGGGATCGATCCCCTCACGGACAAGCACTGGCAGGTGATCGACTTCTGCCGGCGCGACAACGCCGAGCGTGGTACGCCGCCCACGGTGCGCCGCATCACCAAGGGTACCGGAATCTCCATGAAGGAGATCTATCAACTCTTCCCGAAGGGCCCCGGCATCCTGGCGTCGAAGATCGCGGGGCTCACCAAGCCAAAGGGGTGCATCTGATGACTACGACCATCGAGAAGGAACCGGCCGCCACGGCTGAGCCCGTGGAAGAAGAAGAGACCACGCGCAAGGTTGCCATCATCTGCTCGAAGGGGTCTCTGGACATGGCGCTTCCGGGGCTCATCATGGCCAACGCTGCGCGCATGATGGGCATCGAAGCCATGATCTTCTTCACCTTCTGGGGGATGGACATCATCACAAAAAAGAAGGTGGACCATCTGCATGCGGGTCTGCTGGGCAACCCTTCCAGCCCCATGCCTCACTCCATCATGGGCCTGCCCGGGATGGAGGCCCTGGCAACGAAGATGATGAAGAAGCAGATGGAGAAACTGGACATCCCCGAGGTGCGGGAACTCATCGAGATCCTTGATGATTCGGGCGCCGAACTGTACTCATGCCAGTTGGCCATGGAGATGTTCGGCCTCGAGCAGAACGACCTCCTGCCGCAGGTGAAAGAGAGCCTCACCGCCATGGACTTCTGGGAGAAGGCGGAAGGCGCGCAGGTCGTCTTTATCTGATCCAGGAAAGAAAGGCTGAGCAGGCATGGTCCCCCGAGTCGCTGCGCCCCCCCATGAGACACACGCCCCCCTCCCCCGGAGGCCGGGCGCAGCCCTCGGGATCATTCTGGTGGTGCTGGTTCAGCTTTTCGCCACTGCCCGGCCCGGCGGAGCCCAGGACGCTTCCGCGGGATGGAGGTTCATGGACGACGCGTTCGCGGACCTGTGGTTCCACGGGCTGGCAATGGTCGGCTATTTCGGGTTCGGGCCCATGCCGCTCTACGATCCGGGGTACGCCAACCGGATGCGGCGAGAGCGCGCCGCGGCCGGCACCGGGCCCACCACCCTGGAACAGGCAAGCGCCCGGTTCCTCACCACCTTCCAGAGTGACGAGGCCTTCGAGGTCCTGCATTTCGTGCCCCTGTACTTCCGGGGCGCCGGCAGAAGCGAGGCGCTGGAAGCCCTGCGGGCCGTGGCGCGGGCCGGGGAGGGAATCCCGGCTCTGGATGGACCGGGGCGGGCCGGCGCCGCAGCCGTCGCCGCCGTCCTTACGCGTCCGGACCAACGCCGTGTACTGGGGGAGTTTCTCGCCGCACTGGAAGGCGAGTGGCGTACCGTCGTACAGCCTCGTAGAATGCGGGATGCTCAGCGCCGCGGACATCTGATACAGGCGCTGCAGAGCCGGTGGGACGAGGCCTATGCGCGACGTCTTGCGCCGTACCTCTCCCGTGAAGGCCTGACCGTGGGTACCGTTATTGTGGTGCCCGGCCTGAGCCGCGAGGGACGCTTCCTTCACGGAGACCCCCAGCGGCGGGACTGGAGTGTAGTCGCGGCAGGCATCCACGGGGAGGGCGAGGCGGCCGTGGAGGGCACCCTGAGTTCAGTGGTACGGGAGCTGTGCTTCCCGGTGGTACGGCGGGCCATCGCAGCGTTTGAGTCCCGCCTCCCCGACCGACCCACGGCCTCCCGGGTCAACGACCTGGCCGCCACGCGTTGTGGCGAACTGCTGATTGAAGACGCTGCCCCTGAACTGGCGGCGGCTTATCGGGACCGGTTCGGGATCCCCCCCGGGGGTTCCGCCGGAAAGTTCCTGTCGACGTCGCGCCTGTCGGCGGGCGTCGCCGCACTGGAAAGCTCGTTGGACACGGCGATCCAGCGCGAACTCAACCGAAATCCCGACGGCAGGAGGGACTCCCCCCCGCGCTTCGGGAGACAAGGGAGGAAAGAATGAAGTTCCGGATGAGAATCCAGGCCATTCTACCCGTAGTTGCGCTTCTGGTGGTGGCCCCTCCGCTTCAGGCCACCAACGGTCACTTCCTGCACGGAGTCGGCGCCATCAACTCCGCCATGGGCGGAGCCGGGGTTGCCGCCACCGGCGACATCCTCGGGAGCTTTTACCTCAACCCGGCGGGCCTCCACGACGGAAACGGGACCCGGGTGGCGTTGAGCATGGAGCTCTTCAAGGCCGATCGCACCATCTCCAGCAGCGTTCCCGGCTTCGGAGCCGGATCCACGCGCAGCAAGAGTGAGTTCGTCCCGGTGCCGGCTTTCGCCTGGGCGACCGCCATCAACGACAAGGTGACGGTGGGCCTGGGCGGCCTGGGAATTGGTGGCTTCGGTGTGGACTACCCTCAGGACAACACCAACCCCGTTCTGGCCCCCCGCCCCTTCGGATTCGGGCAGATCTTCAGCAACTTCGGGCTCATGAAGGTCTCGCCTGCACTGGCCTTTGCTGTCAATGACAAGCTGCAGCTCGGCTTCGCGCTCAACGTGGACTGGGCCACTCTCGCCGTGGATCCCATGCCCGTGGCCTCTCCCGCGGCAGATCCCGGGCCCGACGGGCAGCCCTTCACCCAGGATGACCGGGCCTTTTACTCCAGCGCCACGGCGGCCGACGGCGCCTTCGGAGTGGGGTTCCAGGCGGGCCTCATCTACAAGGCCACCGGCAATCTCAACCTGGGACTCGCCTACAGCAGCAAGCAGGTCTTCGACGACTTCGAGTACAACTCGGTGTACGAGAACCCCAACCTGCCCAACTTCGGTCAGGCGCGGATCATCACCTTTGCCATGGACGTGCCGGCGGTGTACATCGGCGGCTTCTCCTATCACAACGACCAACTCATGGTGAACGGGGAGGCGCGGTACATCACCTATTCCAAGACCGCCGGCTTCGACAAGCAGGGGTTCGACCAGACGGGTGCCGTCCAGGGATTCGGTTGGGACGACATCTGGGTGCTGGCGGGCGGCCTCCAGCTCTCTCCCTCGGAGAAGGTTGCGCTGCGCGGCGGCTGGAACTGGTCCCAGAATCCCATCTCTGAAGATGTGGCGTTCTTCAACGGGCCGGCTCCGGCCATCGTGCAGAACCACCTGACCCTGGGTCTGGGCTTCACACCCTTCGAAGGCGTGGATGTGAACCTGGCCTACTACCACGTCTTCGAAAACTCCGTTACAGGCCCCATGTACGGCCCCACCGGACCGATTCCCGGTTCTTCGGTGACACACAAGATGTTTGAGGACTCCATGATCGCCACCTTCACCTTCACCCCCAAGAAGTAACGCCGCGGGGTCGCGGCACAGGGATGAGGGTGGCGGCTCGCCTGGGCCGTTACCCTCATCCG
>JBHHWB010000070.1:0-16708 GCA_046756305.1 Gemmatimonadota bacterium | reverse complement strand
GTTCCTTTTGCCATCAGGTCCATGGAAACCAAGCGTCCCACCAACCCCGCCGCCGAGGAAATCCTCGGTGGATACTTCCCCGTTCTCGACCACGGCTTCGTCTCCCTGGTGGACTACATGGGCTCCGACGAGGACGTGGAGCGCGCCGCTCGGGTGAGCTACGGCTTCGGGACGCGGAAGGTGTCTCAGACCCGGGGGCTGGTACGCTATCTGCGTCGCCACCGCCACACGACGCCCAGTGAAATGGTGGAGCTCAAGTTCCACTGCGCCATGCCCATGTTCGTGGCCCGGCAGTGGATCCGGCACCGGACGGCCTCGGTGAATGAGCTGAGCGCACGCTACAGCCTCATGCCTCTCCTCTTCTATATGCCGGAAGAGGAGCAGTTCGCGCTGCAGAGCCGCTCCAACAAGCAGGGGCGGGAGGCGGGCGCGCCTCCGGAAGTCTACCGGGAGGCGGTGGAGCGCTGGGAGCGCCTGCGCGCCCAGTCCGGCGACACCTACCAGTGGCTCCTGGAGGAAGACGTAGCCCGGGAGATCGCCCGCATCGATCTGCCCCTCTCCACCTATACCCAGTGGTACTGGAAGATCGACCTCCACAACCTCCTCCACTTCCTGACCTTGCGGGTGGACGCGCGCGCTCAGTGGGAGATCCGCCAGTTCGCCCGCGTCATCGCAGGAATGGTGAAGCGGGTGGCGCCCCTTTCCTACGAGTCCTGGGTGGACTACGACCTGGAGAGCCGCCCCCTTACACGGGTCGAGCGCAAGGTGCTCTCGGGCCTCCTCGAGGCGGATGACGACGGGCTGCGCACGCGGAACGGAGCCACCGTTACTGCCGAGGAATTGAAGGAGGCGGGGCTCTCGAGACGAGAAATTCAGGAGCTTGCGGAAAAACTGCGGACTCCGGAGCGCCCCGATTTCGAGCTGGACCTCTCCAAGATGAAGACGGCTGAAGAGATAGCCGAAAAGATGTACAAAGCGGTTCCGGGCAACTTCGAGTAGGAGACGCTTCGCTACTCCACCCACACCGTCTTGATGTTGGTGAACTCCCGGATCCCGATTTCGGACAGCTCCCGGCCGTAGCCGCTTTCTTTCACGCCTCCAAAGGGAAGGCGGGGGTCGGAGCGGACGATGCCGTTGACGAAGCAGTTGCCCGCCTCGAAGACGTCCCGTGCGATGCGTTCCCCCTTTTCCAGATTCCGGGTGTAGACGGCGGCTCCCAACCCGAAGCGGGTATCGTTGGCGATACGCAACGCGTCGTCTTCGTTTGCGGCGGGAATCACGGCGGCCACGGGCCCGAAAAGTTCTTCCTCATAGGCCGCCATGCCGGGCCCCACGTCGGTGAGGACCGTGGCGGGATACCAGAATCCGGGGCGGTCCGGGACGCTGCCGCCCAGAGCCAGGGTAGCGCCCGCCTCCACCGAGCGGCGAACCTGGTCGTGCAGGGTGTCCCGCAGGTCCTCCCGGGCCATGGGCCCGATCTCCGTGGCCGGATCCCGGGGATCGCCCATCACCGCGGCGCTCATGCGGGCCAGCAGCTTCTCCTGAAAGGCTTCCATGACTTCGGGGACCACCACGAACCTCTTGGCGGCAATACAGCTCTGCCCCGTGTTGAGGAGTCGTCCGTAGACGCAGGCGTTCACCGCGGCGTCGAGATCCGCGTCGGCGAGGATCACCGACGGATCGCTTCCCCCCAGCTCGAGGACACACTTCTTGACGGCGGCGCCAGCCCGGGCGGCCACCGCCTTTCCCGCCCGCACCGATCCGGTGAGGCTTACGCCCCGCACCAGGGGATGGTCAATGAGGGCGCCGGTGACCTCCAGGTCCACGAAAAGGTTGCGGAAGAGGGCCGATGGGTACCCTGCATCGTGGAAGAGCTTCTCCAGTGCGGCGGCGCATCCTGGGGTACTGGGGGCGTGCTTGAGGAGGGCGCCGTTGCCTGCCGTCATGGCCGGAACGGCGAAGCGGATGACCTGCCAGAAGGGGAAGTTCCACGGCATGATGCCCAGGATCACGCCCAGGGGACGGTAGGCGTAGTAGCTTCGCGTGGCGTCGGTCTCCACAGGGACGGACGCAAGGAAGGCTTCGGCGTGCTCGGCGTAGTAGTCGCAGACCCAGGCGCACTTCTCGACTTCGGCGGCCGCCTGGGCAAGGGGCTTGCCCATCTCCGCCGTCATGAGGGCGGCGTATTCCTCCTTGCGGTCCCGCAGGAGCTTCCCCAGCGCGTCCAGGCGTTCCGTCCGCTCGCCGAAGGACGTTTCTCGCCACGTATGGTGCGCCTCATTGGCCTCTTCCAGGATGAGAAAAGCCTCAGCGCGCGACAGTTCGGGGTAGGTGGCCAGCTCGGATCCGGTGGTCGGATCTACGGCGGTGAAGGGCATGGTCGTCTTCCTTTTCCTGAAACCGGCCGATGGAAGCCGGAGATTTCCCTACACCGGGTTCAGGGTTGTCCCGACGGTCCCCGCCTATTTCGGACAATATTATCCGAAAACCTCGGTGCGTGGGTCCCATCAATAGTATCCGGTCCCCGTGGATCACGGGAGGGGAAGTGCTTTCACAGTCCGCCGTCTACGCCCTGCAGGCCGGACTCTATCTGGCCGGGCGAGAGAACGGAGATAGGGCGACGGCCAAAGAGGTTGGGGAGGAGCTCAACATCCCGACCCCGTACCTGGCTAAAGTGTTGCAGCGGCTCCGCGACGAAGGGGTGGTGGAGGGCGTGCGCGGCCCCAGGGGAGGCTACCGCCTGACCCGAGATCCCGCTTGTATTACCGTTGTAGACGTCGTGGCCCCCTTCTACGACATGGGACCGCCGCAAAAATGCCTTCTCGGGGGAGAGTGCCACATGGACCAGCCATGCGTCGCCCACCGCCGTCGAAGCGAATGGAATGAGGCGATCCAAGGGGTTCTGAGGGAGACGACGCTGCAGGACCTCCTCGGCGGGGACCGGCCCGGTGGGGCACTCCGGAGGCGCGACATGGAACGGTCATCTCAAACGATTGAGGAAGCATCATGAACTTTCGGGTAAGCGCATACTCCGCCGTCGGCATCTTCGCCGCCGTTGCGGTTCTGAGCCTCTCAGGCTGCGGGTCCAAGGATGCGGGCGGGGAAGGCGGAGCCGAAGCCGGCGCCGCAGCGTCCGCCGCGGCTCAGCCGGCCGGCGGGGCGGGCGAGCTGTCCCGGGTCGAGTTGGAGCAGGGAATCGGGCCCGTGCGGGACCTGGAGCTGGGGCCGCTGGATCCTGAGCTGGCCGCCGAGGGTGAGGCGGCGTTCAACACGAAGTGCTCGGCGTGTCACAAGCTTGACGAGCGGTATGTCGGCCCGCCCCTGGGCGATGTCCTCCAGCGCCGCCGTCCCGAGTTCGTCATGAACATGATGCTCAACGCCTCCGAGATGGTGCAGCGCCATCCGGTGGTCAAGGAGCTCCTGGCCCAGTACTACACGCCCATGACGGTTCAGGTCACGGACCAGGACGAGGCGAGGGCCATTCTGGAGTATCTGCGCTCTGTGGAAGAGGGTGCCGGAAGCGAATAACCCACGCGGGCGCGAACGGGCCATTGCCGCCCCTGGCGCCGCACATTGTTCACGCAAGGAGGGAGTAATCATGATCCCCACCAAAAGGAAGCCACTCTGGATCATCGGAGCGGCTCTGACCCTGGCCACGGCAGGCGTGTATGCGTGCCGTTCCGGCGGCCCGGGCGCCGCCGGCGCCGGCGACGTGGCCGACGCCGCTCAGGCGGTGTATGTCGCCCCGGGGGAGTACGACGAGTTCTACGCCTTCATGTCGGGGGGCTTCAGCGGCAACCTTACCGTGATGGGTCTTCCCTCCGGAAGGCTCCTCAAGCAGGTGCCGGTGTTCAGCCAGTACCCCGAGAATGGCTGGGGATACTCGGAGGAGACGAAGGCCATGCTCATGACCTCGCATGGCTTCCTTCCCTGGGATGATGCGCACCATCCCGAACTCTCCATGACGGACGGCGTGCCCGACGGACGCTGGATCTTCATCAACGGGAACAACACGCCGCGGGTGGCGCGTATCGACCTCACCACCTTCGAGACCACCGAGATCGTGGAGATTCCCAATTCGGCGGGGAACCACGGGTCTCCCTTCGTGACGCCCAACACGGATTACCTGGTGGCCTCCACGCGCTTCAGCGTGCCCATCCCCAACCGTGACATGTCCATCGAGGACTACCGAGGAAATTTCAAAGGCACCCTCTCCTTCATCCGGGCCAACGATCCGGGCAACATGGACGTGGCCTTCCAGATCCTGGTTCCGGGATATGACTACGACCTGGCCCATGCGGGCAAAGGGCCGTCGGACGGCTGGATGTTCTTTACCTCCTATAACTCGGAGGAGGAGCACACCCTGCTGGAGATCAAGGCCTCCCGAAAGGACAAGGACTTCGTGGCGGCGGTGAACTACCGGCGGGCCGAGGAGTGCATCGCTGATGGGGCGGGCGAGGTCCGCAACGTGCGGTACCGCCACAACTACTTCGACGATCGCCACATCGCGGTGTCGGAGGAAAAAAACCAGGTCCGGGTGATTCTGCCCACCGACTGCGCAAACATGATCTACTATCTGCCCACGCCCAAGTCGCCCCATGGTGTGGACGTGGATCCCACCGGTGAGTACATCGCCGCAGGCGGGAAGCTGGCCACCGTCATTCCGGTACACTCCTTCCGGAAGATGCTTCAGGCCATCGAGAACGAGGACTTCGAGGGCGAAGTGGACGGCATCCCCATCCTCCGCTATGAAGCTGTCATCGCCGGGGAGGTGCAGAACGCCGGCCTGGGGCCCCTCCACACCGAGTTCGACGGAAAGGGGTACGCCTACACCACGGCTTTCATCTCCTCCGAGATCGTGAAGTGGCAGATCGGGACCTGGGAGGTCGTTGACCGTATTCCCGTCTACTATTCCGTGGGTCACCTCATGATTCCCGGCGGCGACTCGCGTCAGCCCTGGGGCAAGTACCTGGTGGCGCTGAACAAGATCACGAAGGACCGTTACCTGCCTACGGGACCCGAACTGGCCCACTCGGCCCAGCTCATCGACATCAGCGGCGACAAGATGCGTCTCCTCCTCGATTTCCCCACCCAGGGCGAGCCCCACTACGCTCAGGCGATTCCGGCGGAGATCATCATGAACAACCAGGTGCAGTACTACTCTCTGGATGAGAACAAGCACCCCTATAAGGCCACCTCCGAGGCCGACACCAAGGTGGAGCGCAAGGGCAATGAGGTTCATGTGTACATGACCTCCATTCGCAGCCACTTTACTCCCGACAACATCGAAGGCATCAAAGTGGGTGACGTGGTGTACTTCCACGTGACGAACCTGGAGCAGGATTGGGACGTGCCCCACGGCTTCGCCGTCATCGGAGCAAGGAACGCCGAGCTGCTGCTCATGCCGGGTGAGACGCGGACCCTGAAGTGGATGCCCGAGAAGCCGGGGATCTATCCCTTCTACTGCACCGATTTCTGCTCCGCGCTCCACCAGGAGATGCAGGGCTATGTCCGGGTCTCGCCGCGCAACGCCAACGTGCCGCTGCGGTGGGGAACCGGAGGTGAATGGAAGACCCAGTAACGGAAGACGCGGTTCGACCGCACGGTGCGGTAGGACGGTATGGAACAGAGAACCTTCTTCGGGGGGCGCTCCGGCGCCCCCCGAAGTTCGCCCGTAGATGACGGGGGCCATAGATGACGAAGACCAGCCGGATCCTCATCCTCCTGGGCGCGCTGGCGCTGGGGCTTATGTACGTGCTCCCGCTCTGGACCATCAAACTGGAAGCGCCGCAGTACCCGGAAGGGCTGGGGATGGTGATCGAAATCGACAACATTCGCGGCGTCAAGGAACACGACCTCGACAACATCAACAATCTGAACCACTACATCGGGATGAAGCGCATCGAGCCCGAATCCATCCCCGAGCTGCGCGTCATGCCTGTGGTGGTCGGGTTTCTCATGGCCCTGGGCGTCCTGGTGGCGCTCCTGGGCCGCCGCCCGCTCCTCTATACATGGACGGGTGTCTTCCTCGTCGTTTCTCTGGCCGGGATGGCCGACTTCTGGAAATGGGAATACGACTACGGCCACGACCTGGACAATGAGCAGGCCATCATCAAGGTGCCGGGGATGAGCTATCAGCCGCCCCTCATCGGGTCGCGGCAGATCCTCAACTTCAAGGCCCATTCCTGGCCCGGCGGCGGCGGGTGGATCGCCATCCTGGTGGCTACCATGGCCACGGGCATCACCTTCCTGGAGTTTCGGCGGGCTCGATCGCAGGGTGGAGGCCCGGATGACGGAGGTAGAGCGCAGGACGGTGAGGGGAACCGCACCGGGGGATCCGGAGTTGCGGCCGGGGGTGCCGGAGCGGCCTCTCTCGCGCTGCTGCTCATAGGGGCCCTGGCGACTCAGGCATGCGCAGACCCCCAGCCGCGCCCCATCGTTCTGGGCGTGGATCAATGTGCGCACTGCCTCATGACCGTGGCCGACGAAGGACACGCCGCCGAGGCGGTTACGACCACGGGGAAGGTGTATACCCTGGATTCGGTGGAGTGCCTGGTGGCCTTCATCCATCACGACATTTCGCCGGAAGAGAAGATCGCTTCACTCTGGGTCACCGACTTCGCCAACCGCCCCACGCTGGTGCGCGCAGAGGACGCCTTCTACCTCAAGAGCCCCACTCTGCCGTCGCCCATGGGGCTCGGCCTCACCGCCTTCGCTCGCGAGCAGGACCGGGACGGAGCCGTCAACTCTCTGGGAGGCGAGCCCCTGGATTGGGCGGAAGTCCAGCGGGTGGTGGAGGAAGCCTGGCCGGGAGGTCGCCCGCCGGTGGCCCACGGCGGGCACGGGGAGATGATGATGCCGGATGAGGGCGGTTCCCCGGATTCGGTTCAAGGCGCTAAGATGTAGGACCGCATCCATCTCCTAGAGAAATGACCCTCCCTGTCCTCCCCGTCCTCCTCAGCGTGCTCGCGCTCTCCGGAGATCATCCGGCGACCGGTACGAGTGCGTCCGTGTTGCGGGTAGGTCCCGATGGTGACTTCGCGACGGTAGGCGAGGCCGTGGCCTCCGCCGCTCCCCACGATACCGTCCTCGTGGCGGAGGGCGTCTACCGGGAGCCATTGATCACCGTGGACAAGCCCCTGACCCTCATCGCCGAAGGTCGGGCGGTCCTCGACGGAGAAGGGGCCCACGGGCTCTTCGACCTGGTGGCCGATTCGGTGACCGTTCGCGGGTTTACCCTGAGGAATACGGGCGTCACCATGGTCGACGACCGTGCGGCCCTCAAGGTGGAGAAGGCACAGTACTGCCGAATCGAGGACAACATCCTGGAAGACACCTTTTTCGGCATCTACCTGGCCAACGCCGGGGACTGCCTGGTCCGGGGAAACACCATCGTCGGCCAGGCGCTACGGGAGTCTCAGAGTGGGAATGGAATCCACCTCTGGTACTCCGTCCGTATTCGCATCGAGAACAATCGGGTTCGGGGGCACCGGGACGGGATCTACTTCGAGTTCGTGGAGGACAGCGAGATCCGGGAGAACGTGAGCACCGACAACGTGCGGTACGGCCTTCACTTCATGTTCTCCGACGGGTGCACCTATCGCGACAACGTCTTTCGCGGGAACGGTGCAGGCGTGGCGGTCATGTACACCCGCAACGTGGCCATGGAGGGAAACGATTTCGATCACAACCGGGGAAGCGCGGCCTTCGGGCTCCTCCTGAAGGACATCACCGACTCGCGCATCACGGGGAACCGATTCCGTGGGAACAGCGTGGGCCTTCACGCCGAGGGGGCGAACCGGGTCGTGGTGTCGGGGAACGAGTTCGTGGAAAACGGGTGGGCCATTCGCATTCTGGCCAGCTCCGAGGCCAGCGAGTTTCGCAGCAACAACTTCATCGGCAACACCTTCGATGTTTCCACCAACTCGCGGCAGTCCTACAGCACTTTCGAGGGAAATTTCTGGGATCGCTACAGGGGGTATGACCTCAACCGGGACGGAATCGGCGACATTCCCTTCCGCCCCGTGCGCCTCTTCTCCTTGATCGTAGCGCGCAACGAGCCCACCCTGGTGCTGCAGCGCAGTTTTCTCATCACGGTTCTGGATCTGGCGGAGGCCGTCCTGCCCATTCTTACGCCCGCCGACCTGGAAGACGTGCAGCCGGCTTTCGAGCCTCTGCCGACGCCGTGGAGGGCCTCGTGACCGAGCACTCGGCTCACCGGCTGCAGGTGCGGGGCGTGCGCAAGCGCTTCGGAAGCCTGGAGGTGCTGCGGGACGTGAACCTGGATTTCACCCGGGGCCGCGTGACCTCGGTGCTGGGCCCCAACGCAGCGGGGAAGACGACGCTCATCAAGATGATCCTGGGGCTCGTGCGCCCCGACGAGGGTGAGATTCTCTTCGACGGAGTGCGCGTCAACGGCTCGAGCGAGTACCGGCGCAGCATCGGCTACATGCCCCAGCTGCCCCGCTTCCCCGGCAACCTCACGGGCAGGGAGCTGGCCGAAATGTTGGACGACGTCCGGGACTTCCACGGTTCCCCCGACGAGTCCCTGGTGGAGGCGTTCGGCCTGACCACGGAGATGGCAAAACCCTTTCGCGCCCTTTCGGGAGGGACCCGCCAGAAGCTCAACGCGGCCCTGGCGTTCCGCTACGACGGAGACGTGCTCATCCTGGACGAGCCCACGGCGGGGCTGGATCCCGTGGCGTCGCGCATCCTCAAGGACCGGGTAGATCGTGAGCGACAGGACGGACGCACCATCCTCCTCACCTCCCACGATCTGGGGCAGCTTACCGCCCTCACCGACGATGTAGTCTTCCTGTTGGACGGGGCGGTGCATTTCACCGGGTCTCTGGAAGATCTGCTTGCGACGACGGGCGAGCCGGATCTGGAGGGAGCCCTGGCCCATCTCATGACGGACCAGGAGAAGAGGAAAGCGTCTCCGGGGGAGGCGGCTTGATGGCCACGGTGCTCAAGGTCTTCCGGTACGAGGCCCGCAACGTGGTGCGGGGCAAGGCGCTGCTCGGCTACCTGGCTTTCTTCTTTCTCAGCACGTGGGGCCTCATCCAGTTCGGGGGAGGGGTGCAGCGGGCGCTGCCCTCGCTGGTGAGCGTGACCCTTCTGGTAGTGCCTCTGGTGAGTATCCTCATGTCGGTGGTGGGCCTCTACGAGGGGCGGGACTTCACCGTGCTCCTCCTTTCCCAGCCGGTGGCGCGTCCCCCGCTGTGGGCGGGCCGCTTCCTGGGATTCGCCCTCCCTCTGGTGGGTGCTTTTCTCCTGGGTGTGGGCCTTCCTCTGGCGGCGGGAGGCACACCGGCGGAGCTCGCCGGGGCCGTGGCTCTCCTCCTGACGGCGGGCTCCCTCCTCACCTTCTCCTTCGTGGCCATGGGCTTCCTGGTTTCGGTTCTCGTGGACGAGCCGGCCAAGGGCCTGGGCCTGGCGCTCATCGCCTGGCTGGCCATGACCGTCATCTATGACGGCGGGGTCCTGGCCGTCGCCCAGGCCTTCGCGCACTATCCCCTGGAGCGTCCCATGCTGGTGGCCATGGTGCTCAACCCGGTGGATCTGGCGCGGGTGACCATGCTCATGGCGCTGGACGCCTCGGCCCTGGCCGGGTACACCGGGGCCGTCTTTCACGAGTTTTTTGGAGGCGCGGTGGGGTTGGTCGTCTCTCTGGGGAGCCTCCTGGTCTGGATCGCCCTCCCTTACGTCCTTTCCCTGTACCGCTTCCGCCGCCAGGACCTGTAACCGGTCACCGAAAAGGGGGAGCCCCTTGAGCCAGATCATCCGCAACGAACCGGTACGCCTCTTCGTCACCGGCGGGACCTTCGATAAGGAATACGATGAGCTGCGGGGACGGCTGTACTTCAAGGACACGCATCTGCCCGAGATGCTGCGGCTGGGCCGGTGTCGCGTGGACGTGCAGGTCCGCACCCTCATGATGGTGGACTCGCTGGAGATGACCGATGCCGATCGGGAGCTCATCGCTCGCAACTGTATGGACGCGCCCGAACCCGACATCGTCATCACCCACGGAACCGATACCATGGTGGAAACAGCGCGGGTGCTGGCGCAGAAAGTGGAGGGCAAGACCGTCGTGCTCACCGGCGCCATGATCCCCATCGCCTTCGGATCGTCCGATGGCCTCTTCAACCTGGGCGGCGCTATCACGGCCGTGCAGGTCCTTCCACCGGGCGTCTACATCACCATGAACGGCCGAATCTTTACCTGGGACAACGTGCGCAAGAATCGCGACACGGGTATCTTCGAAGAGACGAATTCATAAGCGTCGGAGCCCGCTTCGTCCGTCCTGCCCCTCCGGCGCTCACGTGCGTGCGTGCACGTTCACTTCCTGGAAAGGACGGATCCAACATGGCGACTCGAGATACGGCCGGCGCCGACAAGAAAGCCGACCTGGCGGGGCCGGGCATCGGGAACTACGCCGACGTCGAGAAGATTCTTCCCACCGACTACGCCTCTCCCCTCACGCCCAGGGAAACCCAGGAGGCGCTCTTCGCGGTGAAGGATTTCATCGAGGAGGGCCTTTGCCGCGAACTGGGACTCATGCGGGTCACCGTTCCCCTCATCGTTGACTCCCGGAGCGGCATCAACGATTTCCTGGACCGTGACGGCTCCCGTACGCCGGTCGAGTTTCATATCTCCAACGACCACGATCAGCATCCCGTCGATGCGCAGGTGGTTCAGGCCGCCACAAAGTGGAAGCGCTGGGCCCTGAAGCAGTTCGGCATGGGAGAGGGTGAGGGCATCCTCACCGATATGCGTGCGGTGAGGAAGGATTATTTCCTGGACCATGACCACAGCGCCTACGTGGATCAGTGGGACTGGGAGCGGGTCATCACGCCGCCGGACCGCAACCTGGACTTTCTCACCAACGTGGTGAAGCGCATCTGGGAGGTCATCAAGGGCGCCGAGGAGCACGTGCAGGAGCTCTTTCCCAAGCTGCGCACGGATCGTTACCCGGACCTTCCCGAAGAGCTGACCTTCCTCCACGCCGAGGAGATCCTGGAACGCTACCCCGACCTGCCCCGCAAGGCACGGGAGACCATGATCCTGCAGGAATATCCAGGCATCTTCATCTACGGCATCGGGTACCCCCTTGCCGACGGATACCCCCACGAGATGCGCGCCGCCGACTACGATGATTGGATCACCGAGGTGGAGGACGACGGTCGCGTCCATCACGGACTCAACGGGGACATCCTGGTGTGGAATCCGGTGACCAGCCGGCGACACGAGCTGACTTCCATGGGGATCCGGGTGGACGCCGAGTCCCTGAAGAAACAACTCGAGATGTCGGGGCAGACCGATTTCCTTCAGTACCCTTACCATCAAGGCATCGTGAGCGGTGAACTCCCTCTGAGCATCGGTGGAGGGATCGGCCAGTCCCGCACCTACATGGCCATCCTGAAGAAGGCCCACCTTGGGGAGGTGTCGGTCACAGTCTGGCCGCAGATCCTCAAGGACATGTGCGCCGAGCGCAATATCCACGTACTCGAATAGCGGAGAGAATTCATGCGCCGAGTCGTCCTCTTCTCCTGCCTCCTCCTTTCCGCCGACCTCCTCGCAGGGTGTGCGCGCGCACCCGACGCGGACCTGATTCTGCGCGGCGGCACCGTTTACGACGGCTCGGGTGAGCCCGGCCGGGTGGCTGACGTGGCCTTGAAGGGGGATTCCATCCTCGCCGTCGGGGATCTCTCACAGATGAAGGGCGCCAGGGAGGTGGACGTCTCGGGGCTGGCCGTCGCGCCCGGGTTCATCAACATGCTCTCCTGGGCGACCGAGTCCCTCCTGGAAGATCCCATGGCCCAGTCCGACATCCGCCAGGGCGTCACCCTTGAGGTCATGGGGGAAGGCGAGTCCATGGGGCCTCTGAACGACCAGATGCGTGCAGATATGATCCGCTTTCAGGGTGATATCAAGTTCGATGTTCCCTGGACCACACTCGGGGAGTACCTCCAGCATCTCGAAGACCGGGGCGTGAGCGTGAACGTGGCCTCCTTCGTAGGCGCCACCACGGTGCGTGTCCATGAGGTGGGTTACGAGGATCGCCCACCCACGGCCGAGGAGCTGGTGCGTATGCAGGAGTTGGTCCGCCAGGCCATGCGGGAGGGCGCCCTGGGCGTGGGATCGTCTCTCATCTATGCGCCCGCGTTCTACGCCGACACCGATGAGCTTGTGGCTCTGGTACAGGCCGCGGCGGAATACGGCGGGATGTACATCAGCCATATCCGCTCCGAAGGGAACCGCTTGGTGGAGTCGGTGGATGAGCTCATCGACATTGCCCGGCGGGCCGATGCCCCTGCGGAGATCTACCACCTGAAGGCGGCGGGCCAGGCCAACTGGCCCAAGCTGGACGAGGTCATCCGCCGGGTGGAAGAGGCGCGCGCCGAAGGTCTGCGGATCACGGCGGATATGTACACCTACACGGCTGGTGCTACCGGGCTGGACGCGGCCATGCCGCCGTGGGTGCAGGAAGGCGGCTACGACGCATGGGCCCGGCGGCTTCAGGACCCGGCCATCCGCCGACGGGTGGCCCGGGAGATGGTGACGCCCACCGACGCGTGGGAGAACCTGGCCCTGGCTGCCGGGTCGCCCGACCGCATCCTTCTTGTAGGGTTCAAGGCGGATTCCCTCAAGTATCTCACGGGGAGGACGCTGGCCGAGGTCGCGGAGATGTACGGGAAGCCCTGGCCGGAGACGGCCATGGACCTGGTGGTGAAGGACGGGAGCCGGGTGGGGACGGTCTACTTCATGATGTCGGAGGAGAATGTTGAGAAGGAAATCGCGCTCCCATGGGTCAGCTTCGGGTCCGACGCCGCGGCGCTCTCCATTCGCGAGCCCTTCACCCTTTCCAATCCCCACCCCAGGGCTTACGGAAATTTCGCCCGTCTCCTGGGACGCTACGTGCGGGAGCGGAAGGTGATTCCCCTTGAGGAGGCAGTGCGAAAGCTGGCGGCGCTCCCCGCCGAAAACCTCGGACTGCGGCAGAGGGGCCGCCTTGAGCCCGGGTTCTTCGCCGACGTGGTGGTTTTCGATCCCGAGACGGTGGCGGATCACGCCACCTTCGAGGATCCACACCGGTACGCCACCGGGGTGATCCACGTCTTCGTCAACGGGGTCCAGGTCCTGCGCGATGGGGAACACACCCTGGCCACGCCCGGTCGCTTCGTGAAGGGGCCGGGCGCGGAAGCGGAGTAGCACCTGGGGAAGACATGCACCCGTGGGATGGATCTTCCCGGCTGAGAGAATGGAGGAATGTGCCCGCCGCTATCGAGGGGAAGTATCGACGCCGTAGCGCCGCAGGACCGCCTGGACTCGCAGGAGGAAGCGAGGCGGGTCGAGGGGTTTGACGACAAAATCGTCGGCTCCCGCCGTGAAGAGGTCCATCTCCAGTTGTGGGTCGTCGTATCCCGTGGCCACCACCACGGGAATGTTCGCCGTGCTCACACCCTCTCTCATGGATTTGAGCGCCTCGAGCCCTGTCATCACGGGCATGTCGAGGTCCAGGGTGACCAGGGAATACGGCTCCGATCCCGAAGAGAGCGCGTCCAGGGCTTCCTTCCCGTTCGTCGCCTCCACGACGCGAAAACCGCTCGATTCCAAGACCGAGCGGAGGAGCACCCGGGTGTCCGCATCGTCGTCCACCACCAGAACCTTGGGGCCCCCGCGGGCAGCCAGATCCAGGGGCGGGATCTCGTGAGGGGGCTCGTGCTCGGGGTAGGCCAGGGCCACCGCCGTGCTCAGCGGGCCCGGGGGCGCCACTTCAAAGTGGATGTGGCGACCGGCTACATGGGAGATCTCCCTTTCCGCCTCGAGGCTGAGGGGATCGGCGGTCGCGACCCAGATTCCCCGGTCGGAGTACCGTAGGGGGAGCACGTTGAGCTTGCGCGCGATTCTGCCCGGGAGAAGGCGGCATGCGTACGGGTCGGCGGCGGCCAGATCGGCCACCGGGAGGCCGTAGTGGGCGGCGACGGCGGCGGCCAGGTTATCCTGGGTGACGCCGGCGGCCATGGCCACCAGATCCCATGCGGCTTCGGAAGCCGTAACGGAGGCCACCTGAAGGTCGTCGGTCCCCTCCATTCCGGCCGCTTTCGCGACAGCCACGAGCCAGTGTTGAATCACAGGTCCCTCGAGCACGACCCACTCCCTTTCTGGAGGCGACGGAGGCTGCGCAGCGTTCCGGGGGACTATCCCGGGGATCCTCTGAGGTGCGGGAATATGAAAGGTGTGGGTGACGCGCCGCCGCCGCCACCCTATCCTTATGGCCCATGAGCATCAACTACCTCGACGGACCCCGGCTGCGCCGTTCGCTGATGGCGGCGTGTGAGTATGCCCGCCACCAGCGCGGTGAACTGAACCGCATTAACGTGTTTCCCGTCCCCGACGGTGACACGGGGACCAACCTGGCCCTGACGGTGCAGGCCATCAAAGACCATCTTCACCACACCGACGCGCCGGAAGCGGGCGCCGTGGCGGAAGCGGCGGCGCAGGCGGCGGTCCTGGGAGCCCGGGGCAACTGCGGGATGATGCTTTCGCATTTCCTCCTGGGATTCGCGGAAAGGGTCAGGGATCGGGCCCGCCTCACCGCCCAGGAGTTCGCCGAGGCAATGAGCGCCGGTGTGGAGAACCTCACCCAGGCGCTGGAGAATCCCCGGGAAGGGACCATCCTGACGGTCATGCGGGATACGGCCCGTGCGGCGGTGAAGGCCCGCACTTCGGATTTCGCCGATCTGGTGCAGAAGATCGTGGATGAAGGGCGGCGCTCCCTGGAGTCCACGCCCGACCTGCTTCCGGTCCTACGCCAGGCCGGAGTGGTGGATGCGGGCGCAAAGGGGTTCCTGAGCCTTCTCGAGGGCGCCCTCCTTTTCATCCACGGGGACCCGGTGGTCCACTTGGCGGAAGGGGCGGAGGCGGATTCGGGGCCCGCCGCCGTGCCGGGGGGAGGGGCGCGATTTCCGGAGGAAGACGAGCCGGCCGTCGCCCGCATCGAGTACGCCGAGGAGCGCTACCAGTTCTGCACGGAAGCTCTGGTGCGGGGGGAGGCGCTTCCCACCCAGAACCAGGTGCGGGAGGTTCTGCGGGAGCGCGGGGATTCTCTCATCGTCATCCGCTCCGGCGAGATTCTCAAGGTCCACGTCCACACTGACGACCCCGAGGACGTCTTCGCCTATTTGAAAACGGTGGGGAGGCTGGTGGCGCACAAGGCGGAGGACATGCGGGCCCAGCACGCCACGGTGGAGCGTGCGGCCGACGGCCACGTGCGCCTGGCCCGCCGCCCGGTCACCGTGATGACCGACAGCGCTTGCGACCTTCCCGAGGAGATCGTGCGGGCTCACGGGATCCATGTCACGCCCCTTCTGCTCGTGGACGAGACGGGGGCGTACCGGGACCGCATAGACGTCTCGGCGGAAGAATTCCACGAGCGGTTGAGCCGGGATGGGGCCATGCTCACCACCTCCCAGCCCGCTCCCGCCGACTTCCTGGAAACCTTCGCCGCGGCGGCGGAGGATGGGGAGGCGGTCCTGGGCGTGATCCTGGGGTCCTCTCTTTCGGGGACCTTTTCTTCGGCGGAGGCGGCAGCCACCCGCTTCCACGACACGCCGGTCCACCTCGTGGACTCCCTGGGAATCTCCCTTCTGGAGGGGCTTCTCGTCCTCAAGGCGTGCGAGCTGGCCGAACTGGCCTGGAAGCCCGGGGATATCGTGGAGGAACTCAAGAGGATTCGCCGCCGCTCCGGCATCGTCTTCACCCTGGACAGCTTCGAACGGCTTCTGGCTTCGGGCCGGGTCGGCCGCGGCCGGGCCATGCTGGGCGGCATGCTGCAGGTGAAGCCGGTCCTGGAGCTGGACGTGGAGGGGAAGATCGTTCCGGTGGGCAAGGCCATCGGCCGCAAGCGCGCGCGGGAGGCGCTCGTCATGGCGCTCACCGAGCGCATTCCCGAGGATGCGGGAGGGGTTCGCTTCGGCATCATCCATGTAGGGGTGCCGGAGATCATTGAAGAGGTGTCGGAAGATCTGCGCGCACGGTGGGGCCGCGACGTGGAGATTCTCTCCGCACCGGCCACGCCGGTGATCGCCACGCACCTGGGCTTGGGTGCCTGGGGCGTGGCGTATCTGGTGGAAGATTGATCGAGGAAAGGCTGGGAAGCAGTTCATGAAGGACGTAGGCGCGTGTGTCGGGGCGTGAGGGTCGCAGGATCAGGTAAGGTGAGCGTGGTCGCCACGGGATGCATTTGGGCGGCGGCGGTTTTTCTCATGGCCGGCGCCGCCGGACCCGGCGCGGCGCAGAGCACGGGAAGTGCGTCGGGGCGGAAAGCCGGTGCCGTAGATACCGTTGGAAGGAAGGAGGGCGGCGCCATGGTGCCCCGCACCGCCGAGACGCGGCGGGCGGAAGAGGCCCCCGTCATCGACGGGCGCCTGGACGATGGCGTGTGGAGCGAGGTCGAGCCTCTATCGGGTTTCGTTCAGCGTGAACCCCATGACGGCGCACCCGCGTCCGAACCTACGGAGGTACGGGTGACCTTCGATGATGAGGCTCTGTACGTGGGTGTTCGCCTCTACGATGCGGAGCCGGAGAGGATCGTGCCGGGGGAAGCCATCCGGGATTACGACCTGGAGCCTGTCCGAGTAATGCAGCGGGCCGCACGCAGGGGGCTTGCGTGTGCTCATGGTAGGAACGACGACGCGTCGTA
>JBHHWB010000069.1:0-16847 GCA_046756305.1 Gemmatimonadota bacterium | reverse complement strand
TTCTCGAACATGTAGTCCCCGTTGGCGTCGGTCATGACGGTCATGGTGTCGTTGACCGCGCCGCCCTCGATGGTCACCGCCACGTTGGCGACGGCGAGCTTGTCCTCGAGGGCCTCATCGAAGTTGTTGTTGTTGTCGTTCTCGTCGATGTAGAGCGACCCCATGATCTTGGCCGTGGTGAGGAGCTGGCCGGAGAAGCTCACGACCTTGGACTCACCCACGCCCACGGAAACGCTCTGGGACGTCGTGGAGAACGTGTACTGCGAGGCGTCGAAGCCGGAGATGCTCACGGTGTACGAACCGGCGCGCAGGCCGCTGAACGCATACTGACCGTTGGCATCCGTGGTCGTGCTGGACCCGCCGGAGAGGGAGACCGTCACGCCGGAGAGGCCGCTGCCTCCCGCCGCAACCGAACCCAGAATGGCGGACGTACGCACGTACGAGCCGTCGAAGTTGACAGTGACCACCTGCCCGGCCGTCGTGATCGTGGCGGCCTTGGAGGTGGAGGAGAAGGTCGCGTCGGAGGCGAAGCCACTGATGCTCACCGTGTACGCGCCGGCGGAAACACCACTGAAGGCGTAGGAGCCGGAGCCGTCGGTCGACGTAGTCTGACCCGACGACAGCGTTACGGTGACACCGGAAGCGCCTACCCCCTCGATGGTGACCACGCCCGAGATCGTGCCGGTGACGGGAGGCTCGACTACAGTCTCCGTACCTTCGTCACAGGCAGCGAACGCTACGAGCGCTGCGAGGGTCAAGTACTTGAATCGCTTCATGTCACTCTTTCCCATGAAGGGTGAATGCATGCCCGAGGATCGGGCACATGGAACCGGAAGGGTCTACTGCAAGAGCAGTGCCAAACGGGATGACGATGTAACTCACGTCTTACCAACGACTTACCGGCCTGTCACGGTTTCCTGAGCACCTCAGAATTCCAGGAGGCCTCAGATTTCCGAGTCCCGGGCCAGAAACTCCTCCGCCAGGCCCACCAGGGGAGCCGAGCCCAGATAGAGGGGGGTCCGCTGATGCAGCGCCGTGGGCGCGATGTCCAGGATGTCCCGCACCCCGTCGGTCGCCCGTCCTCCGGCCTGGGTCATGATCATGGCCATGGGCGCGGCTTCATAGAGGAGACGGAGCTTGCCTTCAGGTTTGTGCCGGTCCCGGGGATACATGAAGAGCCCGCCCTTGAGAAGGGTGCGATGTGCGTCGGCCACAAGGGATCCGATGTACCGGGAACCGAATCCGCCTTCGGTCTTCAGATAGGTCACGAGCTCCTGCTGCCCACGTGGCCACCGGTCAAAATAGGCCTCATTGACCGAGTACACCCGGTCTCCCGGCTCCGGGATCCTCATGTCAGGATGGCTGAGCAGGAACTCCCCGATGGAGGGATCCAGGGTGAAGCCGTGGACGCCAGCCCCGGTGGTGTACACCAGCATGGTGGAAGAGCCGTACAGGACGTAGCCCGCCGCCACCTGGCTCGAGCCCGGCTGGAGACAGTCCTCCAGCGCTCCCCGGGGCCCCGAAGTGATCTTCTTGTGAATGGAGAAGATGGTACCGATGGAGACGTTGACGTCGATGTTGGACGAACCGTCGAGGGGGTCGAAAAGCAGGACGTATTCCCCGGCGGGAAATTCCTCGGGGATGGGGATGAACCCTTCCGACTCCTCCGAAGCCATACAAGCCAGGTGCCCGGTATGGTCCAGGGCGTTGCACACCACCTCGTTGGCGTAGAGGTCCAGCTTCTGCACCTCTTCGCCGTGGACGTTTTCCGAGCCGGCGCGCCCCAGGATGTCCACGAGGCCGGCCTTGTTCACCTCCCGGGCGATCATCTTGGCGGCCAGGGCGATGTCCCCCAGAAGGTTGGTGAAGGTGCCGCTGGCCTCGGGATGGCGGCGTTCCTGGTCCATGAGGAAGCGAGAAAGGGTGACGACGTGGGTCTCGAGCATGGGGAACAGAAGCCGGTGGCGATGGGAGACGAGGAGCGGGGAACGACGTCGGCCGCGCGGGCACGCCGGGCAGGACCTCGAACTTGGCTTTACCGCCGGACCAGGTCAATATCGCCCGGACAGGACCCGGAAGGTCCCGTCTCTTCCCGCGAGGACGCGCAGGTGCCCCTCCCGGTCGGTACGGCGGACTTCCACCCCCGCCCGGCGTAGGCGGGCCAGAACGGCGGGGGCCGGGTGGCCGAAGCGATTCCCCCGCCCCACCGAGATGAGGGCGACGGCGGGGCGGGTCCTCGCCAGAAGGAGCGAGTCGGTGGAGGTGTTGCTCCCGTGATGCCCTACCTTGAGCACCTCCAGGCCCGGGTGGAGGCGGCGGGAGGCCAGCCGGCGCTCCACGGCGGCCGGCGCGTCTCCCGTGAGGAGGGCGTCGAAGGCGCCGTACCGTACCTGGAGGACCACCGAAACATCGTTGGCGGTCCCCCGCCCCTGAAAATCGGCCTGCCGGGGGCCGGCGTCCCCCGGAGGCGGATGCAGGACCTCCAGGATCACCCCATCCATCCTCCACGTTTCTCCGGCTTCGGCGATCCTCCACGGAACGCCGCGGCGGCGAGCCTCCCGAAGCAGCTCGACATAGCCCGCCTTTCCTGCGGCGCGACCGGGATCGATGACCGCTCCAACCCGGAAGCTCCGCAGCACCGCCGCGGCTCCCCCGATGTGATCCGCATCGGGATGGGTGAGGACGAGGGCGTCCAGACGACGCACCCCTCTTCGGCGCAGCGTCGAGACCACTCGAGCCGTGCCGCCTTCCCGGGGAGGGGGGCCCGCGTCCACGAGGATCCACCGCCCCGCCGGCGTTCGCAGAGCGATGGCGTCCCCCTGTCCCACGTCCATCACCAGGAGTTCCAGCCGGGAGGAATGGAACCGCTGCGCCACGAGGGGCCACCCGACGAGAAGGGTCGCCGTCGCCAGAGCGGCCATCCCGCGGCGGGGAAGGCGACGCACGCTGGCCCTGCGCGCCAGACTCGCCCCGGCCAGCCACCCAAGGACGGCCAGGGGCGCCCAGATACGCGGCGCCCACAGACTCGACCAGGGCTTTTCCGCGGCGCAAAGCACCAGCGCCTCCAGGGCGGCGAGAGTGAGATCCACGCCCCCGGCGAGAAAGGAGGCGACTCCGGGGGCCGCGGGATAGAGCATCAGCGTCGCCAGGGCTCCCGGCAGGGCCAGGGTGACCAGGGGCGTGGCCATGAGCGTCACCGGGATGCCCACCAGAGGCACGCTCTCGAAGTGCCACACCACGACGGGCAGCGTAGCCAGGGTGGCCGCCAGCGCCGCCGCCACCGCCGAGGTGAAGGCGCGCACTCCCCCGGGGAAACGGCCCGCCACCGCACCGGGCAGGAGGCGATGGCGCAGGAGCCCGTCGAGCCGCTTCTGGAACGACGCGCTCCACGCCGTGAGTCCGGCCACCCCCGCAAAGGACAGTTGAAATCCGGGGTGGCCCAGGCGGCGCGGGTCCTGAACCGCCAGGAGGAGGAAGGCCGCCGCCAGGCCGGACCACCGCGCCGGGGGGCGGCCCCGCAGCCGCGCCGCGACCCCGAAGTTGAGCATGAGGGCGGCGCGGGCCGCCGCCTCGGGAAATCCCAGGAGAGCCGTGTAGGCCCACACGCCCACGACCGCAAGCGGGAGGGCGCCGCGTCCGGGGACCCCCAGCAAAAGGAGGAGCCCGGCCAGGAGCGCGGCGATGATCCCCACGTGAAATCCCGAAATCGCCAGGAGGTGGGCGGCACCGGCCCGGGCGAAGGCATCCTTGAGTCCCGGATCCAGACCCTCCCGCCGGGCCAGAAGGAGGGCGGAGACCATGGCCGCCCTCGGACCGTAGAGCTCCTGCGCCCACCCCACCAGACGCCCCCGCCACCGTATCAGAGCCCACCGTATCGGATCCCCCCGGGCCGCGGTCGGACGGATCGGCGCCCCGGCCGCGTCTCCAGCGCCCACCGAGTCGGCCACCACCACGGTTCCGAAGGGTCGTTGGAAGCGTACCCCGTAGACGCGAACCGGGACGCCCGCCTCCACGCGCCGGAATACGCGCACCATCTCCGGACCGCACCGCCTCCCTTCCCCCTGGATCCAGAGGGGCAGGCGTCCGGCCGGCCCGGGGGCGAGAAACCGTCCCTCGAGCATCACCGGCCCGGCCGGGCGCTGCGGGCACGCGGCCCGGACCCGGGCACTCCCCGCTCCGGCCAGCAATCCTGCCAGAACGGCGAGGGCGACCCAGGCGTGACGCCATACCGCGCCGCCGCGCCGCACGGCGGCGGGAGACGTGCCTTCCGACGCGACGGCCCTGCGGAACGAGGATCCCGGGCGAAGGAATAGCCCGATGGGCGAAAGAATCAGGAGAAGGAGGAGCGGCGCGGAGGGGAGTGCGCCGAGAAACGATGAGGCGCCCGCCCCCGCGGCGTACGCGAGGGCGAGGCGAACGACGGGCGCGAGCCCGGCCCTCAGCGGCCGGATCGCGCCCTACTCCCCGTACTTCGTGTCATGCCTCCCCGGGTTGGTCTCCTCCCTCCGTCTCCCCGGTGGGAGAGGCGGGTTCTTCGAAAAGGTCCTTCTGACTTCGATCCACGAAGCGGTCCCGCTCCTCCTCGGCTTCCTGGGCGAGGCGGGTCCGCAGGATCCTGCGGACCTTGAGGTCCGAATGGATCCCCGCCACCAGCATGATGAGCATGCCCACCACCACGGACCCGAAGACCACCACGGTGACGGGCACGCCGTAGAAGGTGGCGAAGCCGAGACGCAGGGTGACGCGCTGGCCCCCGTTGAGGCTGGCGAACGCCATGGAGAGCACGATCACCAGCAGGATCCCGGCACCCCCCACCCAGCGGCTCACGGCGTCTCCGCCACGGCGGCCGGCTGGATCTCACTCCCGATGAAGGTGGCTCCGGTGGTGTCGTCCAGACGCACCCGGGTGTACTCCCCGATGCGCTCAGCCGCACCGGGGAAGGCCACCACCTTGTTGCGCCGGGTCCGGCCCAGGATCTGCCCCTTGCCACGGGCAACCCGCTCGATGAGCACCTCCTCCACCCGGCCCACCTCGCCCCGGTTGATTTCGGCCTGGATGGCGCGCTGCACGCCGATGAGCTCTTCCAGGCGTGCCCGGGCCACCTCGTCGGGAATGAAGTCTTCCGCGGGAAGGCGCGTGGCGGGCGTCCCGTCCCGCGGTGAGTAGCGGTAGGTGAAGGCATCGTCGAAGCGCACCGTACGCATGAGATCCAGGGTCGCCCGGAATTCCTCTTCGCTCTCGCCGGGAAAAGCCACAATGATGTCGGTGGAGAGGCTGATGCCGGGGATCGCCTCCCGCACCAGCGCCACCTTTTCCAGGAAGCGCTCCACCGTGTAGCGCCGGAGCATGCGCTTGAGGATCCGGTTCGCACCCGACTGGGCGGGGAGATGAAGCTGCTCGCACACGGTGGCCTCCTCGGCCATGACCTCCACGAGCTCCGGCGTCACATCGTTGGGATGGGGCGAGGTGAACCACACCCGCCGGATCCCATCGACCCGCGCAACCTCCCGGAGGAGGCGGGGGAAGGTATAGTCCTCCCACGTGTAGGAGTTCACCGTCTGGCCCAGAAGGGTCACGTCGCTCACCCCCTGTTCGGCGAGGGAGCGGACCTCGGCCAGGATCTCCCTGGCGTCCCGGTTCTTTTCCGGTCCTCGCACGTACGGGACGATGCAGAAGGTGCAGCGGTGGTCGCATCCTCTCTGAATGGGGACCCACGCCGACGCACCTTCCTTCCGGCGCTGCTCGAGGCCCTGGTAGTTCTCTCCCAGGTTCAGGTCCAGAACGGCGAGTCGAGGCCCCCGGCCCACCCCCGCCGACGGCGGGCGGGCGGGTCCGTCGCGCAGGCGGTCCAGCGCTCCGGGAAGCTTCCGGTAGCCGTCGGGGCCCATGACCAGGTCCACGGCGGGACTCCGCTCCAGGAGCGACTCTCCCATGCGCTGGGCCATGCACCCCGTGACGCCCAGCACGAGGTCAGGGTTCTCACGTTTCAGGGCGCTCAACTGCGCCACCCGGCCCAGGACCCTCTGCTCGGCGTGCTCGCGCACCGCGCAGGTGTTGACCAGCACCACGTCGGCGTCGTCGGGCGATGCGACGATGTCGTACCCCCGCTCCGCCAGAATCCCCTCCATCAGCTCACCGTCGCTGATGTTCATCTGGCAGCCGTAGGTCTCCACGTAGGCCGTGGGACGGGAGGATCGCTTGCTCATGGTCTCAAATCACGCTCGGTGAATGGGGCCACGCAATATATAGATCGTCCTCGGTTCCCTGCAGGGAGCCCACCAGGATGCGCGGCATGCCCTCCGGCGCCTCACCCGCCGGAGGCGGGGGCGGTGCCTCCGGTACCCGGGCCCGAAGGTAGTCCTCGGTGAGGGCCGTGCCTCCGTCCCCCTCCAGGACCACGGCGGCGGGACCGCCCACGCGGCCGGCCCTGTAACGGCGGCCCTTCTCCAGGGCCATCTCCCTCAGCTCCCGGCTTCGTTCTCCGGCGATGCGCTGCGGCACGGGGTCGTCCAGCGCCGCCGCGGCGGTGCCCTCCCGGGGCGAATACGGGAAGACGTGGAGGTAGGTATAGGGGAGCTCTTCGACCAGGGCGCGGGTGGCGGCGTGGTCGGCGTCGCGCTCTCCGGGAAAGCCGGTAATGATGTCGGCGCCGAGACCCAGGGGGCTCACCCGCTCCGCCACCTCGAGAGCGCGCTTCCGGTACTGATCCCGGGTGTGCCAGCGCCGCATGCGACGGAGCACCGCGTCCGACCCGCTCTGCAGCGGCATATGGAGATGCGGCGCCAGCGCTCCTCCGGAGCACTCCAGCAGGTCGAGGAGAAGGTCGTCCACCTCGGTGGCCTCCACGCTCCCCACGCGGAAGCGAACCTCCGGAACGCGCTCCAGCAGGAGCGCCGCCAGGCGGGAGAGGGTCCACGGCGGATCCAGGTCTCGCCCATAATGGCCGATGTGGATCCCCGTGATCACGAGCTCCCCATGAACCCGGGCCAGAAGTGCGGCCTCCGCCACCACCTCCTCCGGCGGACGGGAACGGGAGGGACCCCGCGCCAGACGGGTGGCGCAGAACGAGCACCGACGATCGCACCCGTCCTGGACCTTGAGCCATCCCCGGGACGCACCGGAACGGGTGCGCAGCAGCTCGCCGCCCACAGGCTCCGTATCCATGCGATGGAGCGGGACCCGCAGCTCAAGGGGTACGGGACGAAGGCCGGGCGCAGCGCCACCCTCTACCACGGCGCGGGCCACCGCCACGGGATCGTGTCCCTCCACCACCTCCCCCACCCCGTCCATCTCCCGGTAGACGTGTCCCTTCAGCGCGGCGGAACACCCCGCCACCACGGTGGAGACACCGGGAAACTTCCGCCCGAGCCTGCGGATGAAGCGCCGGGCGTCGGCATCGGCCTGGTTGGTGACCGTGCACGTGTTGACGACGCAGAGATCGGCATCCGCGGGCGAGGAGACGGCGACGGCCCCCCGCGCCTCTGCTTCCTGGCGCATCCGCTCCGTGTCGTACTGGTTGGCCTTGCACCCGAAGGTCTGGAAGTAAACCCGAACCATGGCCTCGTTACCTTGCCCTTCCGGGGGCCCGCAGGCGGGTCAGAAACCGGAGACGCGCACCGTCAGGGTGCTCCGCCAGAACTTCTCCGTGATGGGCCCCTCCGTCCGCTTCCCGCGCTCCAATGCCACGTCCAGGGATGCCAGGGTGAGGCTGTTGGACTTGCTCAGGCTGAGGCCCAGCCCACCGGTGAACACCTTCTCCGTGGGGCGCCCGCCCTCGAGCCCGAAGGGAAGATCACTCTTCCGATATCCGATCCGGAGAGGCGCCTCCCGCCCCAGAAGGCGCGCACGCCCCAGCTCGATGCCCACCCCGTAGTTCACGTCCCGCCCGGCGCCAGGCGTGTCCCCTACGGTCCCCTGCCAGTCGGCGGTGGAGACGCTGGCGCTCAGAGAGAGGCCCGGTGCCAGGACCGCCGTCCCACCCATCTGGATGCGCAGCGGGAGATCGTAGGTGCGGTCCTCTCCCTTGGTGTCGGAGGAGGCCTCGGCCTTCAGGTCTCCGGACAGGGTGGCGCTTCCAGCGAGGCGCAGAACCGTTCCCACGGTGAGGGCCGCCCCGGCGGTGACGGACGTCCCCGAGTAGCTCCACCGCCCTCCCGCCCGGTACTCCCTTACCGAGCCCTCCACGTTCAGAGAGTCCAGCGAGCGGGCCTCCTGACGCACCACCGACCCGTTGTATCGCCCCACGGCGAGGGCCACCCGCAGCGTCGGCGTGACGAACCGGGCCAGCCCCAGACGGATCTCCGACACGCCGCCCCGGGAGCGGAAGCGGTCGGTGGTGGGCACGGGACCGTCCTCCAGCTCCGCCGTGGTCTCGCGACGGGCCTCAAACCGCTGATCGAGGAAGGACCCCACCGTGAAGGTGGCCATCCCCAGCTTCCACGCCGGATACGCAATCCCCACCAGGGGAAAGCGAGTCCCCTGGAAGGTGGCCGTTTCCCCCGTGTCGTCCCGTCGAAAATCCACCCAGGAAGGCTGCGCCGAAAAGATGGCGGTGGGAACCACGAGGTCCGCCGCCGCAGCGGGATCCCCGGGCAGGAGGGAGCCACCCCACAGCCCCACGCCCACGCTTCCCAGGGCGCGGCTGCGCGCGTCCAGCGCGTCGTGGGGCATCCCCAGCGTGGCGCCGCTGAAGAGGGACTGGGCCGACGCCCCGGGCGCGGCGACGACGGCGATGGCGACCGCGAGGAGAAGGGGGCGCTTCATGGCAGCTCCACCGGCGGTCCCGCGGTGACGATGAGCTTCAGAACCGGCTCAAATTCGCTTCCCGGACCGTAGAAGGAGGCGAAGGCGATGGAAAGCGGCTCGAAGGTGGAAAGGAGCGCCAGCGTGCGCGGCGGGGTCCCGCCGGTGCGCGTCTCTCCCCGGATGAGGTCGGCGACGAAGGCGGTGATGGGAATTTCGATGGGCGTCCCGGCTTCATCCCCGAAGAGGTCCGGGGAGACCCGCCGTCCCAGCGTTCCCGTGAGGGAGCTGCCAAGCGGGGCCTTGGGCAGCGCTTCCCTCAACAGGACGGGCCGTACGTCCAAGTTCACCGAATCCGTGGGTTGAAAGGCCGGCTCACTCCTGCGCGTGTAGAGGACCAGAGCGGCGTAGTTGAGATGGTCCTCGGTGAGGGCCAGGGGACAGCCGGCTGCGCGGCAGAGCGCCTCGGGGCCGTTCAGGGTCTGGGGAACGCGAATGTCCATAACGGTCCGCCACGACGGCGCCCCTCCGATGCGAATCCCGTCGGGGGGAGGCTCGGGAAAGGGGTCGTAGATGAACGTGATCTCCTTGCGCGGCGCCGTGAGGACGATGGAGGTGTCCGGATTGGAGGACGGCCGGGTATCGAGACGCAGCACCACGTTGGTCACCTTGACCCGCTCCCCCGAGGTGAGGAGATCCAGGCGAATCCCGCCGGAAGTGTCGGTGGTGTCGGCCCACAGCGCCGCATCCGCCGAGTCCAGGGGAAAGACGACCGTGTCTCCCTCGGCGGGATCCCAGACGGCGGTACCCAGCGACTGGACGGGTCCGGCGCCCGGTTCGTCCCAGGGGCGCTCGTCATGGATGGTATCCACGGCCATGCGCCACGTGGCGGTGCGGGCGTCCCATTCCTGCTGCAGCGCGCCCAGCGCCAGGGTCACCGGCCCTTCGTTGGTGCTCGCCACGGTATCCAGAAGAGCGACGACCCGCCCGCCCGTGAAGGTGAGGAGCGTATCCAGGCGGGTGCTCCCCGTGGAATCCCGCACCGACGCCTGCCTGGGGTATCCCGAAAATCGAACCAGGGTCCGAGCCTCCAGGGTTCCGGCGAACTCATGCGCAGCCACGCCGGATCCCAGTTCCAGCGGCGATCCGTATCCCCCCAGAACCTCCAACCCCGAGGCGAAGTCATCCCAGGGGAGGCGCACCTCCACCGTGGCCGGCTCCGGAGGGAGGAGGCCTTCGTCCACCGTCGTGGGTGAGATCTCCTGGCACGCCACGGCCCCCAGGGCCCACAGGCCCAGGAGGGCCACCATCCTCAGTCTTTTCACGTCGTACCCGATCCCTGCCCGTTGCCTGAATCCACGTCCGAATCCCGGGAACCCACCCCGGGGATCCTCCGGAACCCCGCCGGCAGCAGCTCCGTGAGCGACCACACGGCCCGTCCGCCGCTGCCCCGGCTCACCACCGTCATCTCCGGGGTGAACTCGGCCAGCACCTGTCGGCACGCGCCACACGGCGCAACCGGCTCATCGGCGTCGGCCACCACCGCCACGGCCGAGAAGTCCCGGTGTCCCGCGGCCACCGCCGCGAAGACCGCATTCCGTTCCGCACAGATGGTGAGTCCCAGGGAAGCGTTCTCCACGTTGGCGCCGGTGAACACGGTGCCGTCGGCACACAGGAGAGCGGCTCCCACGCGAAAGCCGGAATAGGGAGCATAGGCCGCGGCCTGAGCCGAAGCGGCCCGGGCGAGGAGAGCGTCATGATTCATGCACGTTCTCCCAGACGCGCGGAATCCGCGCCGTAAATCCGGTAAGGATCTCATAACTGATGGTCCCGGCCAACTCCGCCACCTCGTCCACGGTGATCTCCGCCTCTCCGTCCCGACCGATGAAGGTAACCACATCGCCCGCTTCCACGGCCTCCACGTCCGTGATGTCTACCACGGTCACGTCCATTGAGATCCTTCCCACGATGGGGACCCGCCGGCCCCGGACCAGGGCCCACCCCCGGTTGCTCAGGTTGCGGGGCAGACCGTCTCCGTACCCGATGGACACGGTAGCCCACCGTTCCGAACCGGATGCCGTGTGGGTGGCGCCGTACCCCACCGTGTCCCCGGGGCGGGCGTTCTTGAGGTGGACCACCCGTGCCCGCACCGATGCGACCCGGCGCGGGGTGGGCGCCTCCGCCCCCGACCTTCCCCCGTAGAGAAAGATGCCGGGACGCACCAGGTCCCCGGCGTATTCGGGACGACAGAAGGCCCCGGCGCTGTTCAGGGCGTGGATCCGCATCCCCTCCCCGGGAAGGGATAGGGCCGCCAGCGCCTCCTGAAAGCGCCGCCACTGCTCGTCCACCGTGGAGGGATCCTCGTCGGCGGAGTGAAGGTGGGTGAAGCAGCCTGTCCAGCGCGCTCCGGCTGCGTGGGCCCGCGCCGCCTGCGGTCCCCATACCGCAGCCTCCCGCCAGTCGAAGCCGGCGCGCCCCATCCCCGTATCCACCTCCAGGTGGAACTCGGCCTCCATGCCTGCGCGGGCCAGCGCGGTGAGGCGCTCCAGCGTATCGGCATGGGAAACGGTGAGGACGAGGCCCGCCTCCACGGCCGACTCCACCTCGCCAGGGGGGGCGGGGCTGAAGACCACGACGGGCACCGCGTTGCCCAGGTCCCGCAGGGCGCATCCTTCGGAGACGGTGGCGACTCCCAGCCCCCAGATCCCTTCCGCGGAAAGGACCCGGGCGGCCGCGGCCATCCCAACGCCGTAGGCGTCGGCCTTGACCATGGGTACAAGCCCGGGCTGCGGCCCCACGGACGCTCGGATCGTACCGAGATTCTCCCGCAGGGCCGAGGCGTCCACCTCCATCCAGGCGCGGCTTCTCGGATCCGTTGACATAGATCGTGAAAGATGCGAAGAAGGAGCGTGGGAGCAACCCGCGCGGCGGCTTCCGACCCTTCATCCTTCGCCCGGAACGCGGCCATGTCCGACCCCCCATCAGACTCCTCCCCCACCCCGCCCCGCTTCCCCGGTCCGGGGACCCTGGATCGCGCCCTGGAGCTGGTGCGCTTCCTGCGAAAGAACTGCCCCTGGGACGCGGCTCAGACCGCCACCTCCCTCATCCCCCACCTCCTGGAAGAAACTCACGAGGTGGTGGACGCCATCCGGGACGAAGACGCTGCGGAGCTGGAGGGCGAGCTGGGCGACCTTCTCCTCAACCTCGCCTTTCAGATCGTGGTGGGGGAAGAAGAAGGCCGCTTCGACGCCGCAAGCGTCTACCGCCGCCTGGAGGAAAAGATGGTGCAGCGTCACCCTCACCTCTTCGGGTTGGGGGAGCGGCAGGGGTGGGAAGCGCTCAAAGCGGCCCGCCGCGACCCCGGGGAGGGCGTACTCTCGGGGCTGGCGCGGGGACTCGACCCCCTCACCAAGGCCCACCGCATTCAGGAGAGGGTGGCCGGGGTGGGCTTCGACTGGGAAGACCACCGCGGGGCGTGGAACAAGGTCTCCGAAGAGCTGGAAGAAGTGCGGGAGGCGCTGGAGCGTCAGCAGGGTGTGGAAGAGGAGTTGGGCGACCTCCTCTTCGCCGTGGTCAACCTCATCCGCCTCGCCGGCGCCCACCCCACCACCGCTCTGGACAACGCCAACCGCAAGTTTCGCCGCCGCTTTGAGGCGCTGGAAGATCTGGCGCGGGCCCGGGGACTCCGCCTGGAGGAGGCGAGCCTGGCCGAGCTGGACGCCCTCTGGGAGGAGGTGAAGGGCACGAAGGGGTGAACCGACGGGGCGCGCCCGGCGTGCCTTCCCCCGGGGCCGCCTAATATCCCGCCGTCTTGTCCACCACGTTCACCCAACACTCGCCGGCGGGCGGCGGCGGCGCGCCCCGGATCAGACACCGCAGGTTGTGGAGGATGAGCTCCGTCTCCCGCTCCCAGAAGCGCGTCGTCACCGCCGACACGTGGGGCGTGATGAGGACGTTGGGGAGGCGCCAGAGGGGATCGTCGGGAGGGAGGGGCTCCCGGGCGAAGACGTCCAGCCCGGCGCCTCGCAGCCGGCCCGAGGCCAGTTCCGCCGTAAGGGCGTCGGGATCCACCAGCTTGCCCCGCGCCACATTGATGAGGAGCGCCCCATCCTTCAGGCGGGCCAGCGCCGCCGCGTCGAGGAGGCCCCGGGTTCCGGGCGTGTCGGGAAGGGTCACCACCACCACGTCGCTCCGCTCCAGCACCTCCTCCAGAGCCCCGGGTCCCTCGGACGCGGCGCGGATCTCGAAGCGATCCACCATGGACTCACCGCCTCCCACGGGCGTGAGCAGGGGCGCCAGGGCTTCCCGGTCCCCGGGGCGCCGCTTCCAGGCCAGCACCGACGCACCCAGCGCCGCCACGCGGCGTCCCACTTCACGTCCGATCCCCCCAAATCCCAGGATGCCCACGGTGGCGCCGGACAGCTCCCCCATGGGCGCACCTTCCCGGTAGAAGGGCTCGGTAGACCAGCGCCCCTCCCGCTGGTTGGCCAGAGCCAGGTCCAAGCCCCGCCCGAAGAAGAGAATCATCCCCAGCACGGTCTCCGCCATGGGCGGGGCGTGAACCCCCGCCGAGTTGGTGAAGATCACGGGCGAAGCCTTCATCTCGGGGGTGAGGGAGCTTCCCACCCCGGCGGCACCGGAGTGGACCCAGACCAGCCGCCGCCCTCGTCGCAGGATCTCCGGGGCGATTCCGTACCCCAGATAGGCGCGGGCGTCCTCTACGGCGTCCAGCGCCTCCGGGGCGACGCGGCCCGCCCCATCCCCCGCGCCGTCGGTCTCGGCGGAGACGACGGCCAGAGTCCATCCCTCGGGGAGCGTCTCCCGGATGCGCTCGGGGACCCAGGGAGGCATGGCCCAGATGGGCCTGCGGTCATTCATGTCCAGAACGACGTCCGCCATCTTCCCTCGCAGGTTGCAGATCTCACCGGCCACACCGCCCCGGGGCGGCCCCGCGCTGGCTCGTCCGGCTACGGGTACAGACGGTTCATGAGGCGCGGGAAGGGGATGAGTTCCCGGATGTGATGCGTGCCGGTGATCCAGGCAACCGTGCGCTCCACGCCCAGACCGAATCCCGAGTGGGGGAAGGTGCCGTACCGCCTCAGGTCCAGGTACCAGTCGTAGGCTTCTTCGGGGAGCCCTTCCTCCCGGATCCGCCTCCGGAGGCGTTCCAGGTCATCCTCCCGCTGACTCCCCCCGATGATCTCGCCGTATCCTTCGGGCGCCAGGAGGTCGTTGCACAGAACCGTGCGGGGATCGTCGGGGTTCTCCTTCATGTAGAAGGCCTTGGCCTCCTTGGGGTAGTTGTAGACGAAGAGGGGAAGGTCATAACCCTCGGTGAGCGCCACCTCGTCGGGGGCGCCCAGGTCCTCGCCCCACTCGATGTCGCTCCCACCCGCCCGCAGCCGCTCCACCGCCTCGCCGTAGTCGAGGCGCGGGAAGGGAGGGTGCACCTTCTCCAGGAGCGTGGTATCCCGCTCCAGCACCTTCAATTCCTCGGGGCACCGCTCCAGCACCCGCTCCACCAGGTAGGAGACAAACGCCTCCTGCAGGCGCATGTTGTCGTCCGAATCGGCGAAGGCCACCTCGGGCTCCACCATCCAGAACTCGGTAAGGTGCCGGCGCGTCTTGGATTTCTCCGCCCGAAAGGTGGGACCGAAGCAGTACACCTTGCGAAAGGCGGGACATGCCGCCTCCACGTAGAGCTGGCCCGTCTGAGCCATGTAGGCCGGATCCCCGAAGTAATCCGTTTCGAAGAGGGTGCCGGCGTGCTCACCGATGGCTCCGGTGAGAATGGGCGTATCGATACGGGTGAATCCCCGCTCATAGAGGAAGTCGTGGATGGCCTGCTCCACCTCGGCACGGACACGCAGGCCCGCCCGCTGGCGGGAGGAGCGCAACCACAGGTGGCGGTGGTCCAGGAGGAAGTCCACCCCGTGCTCCTTGGGCTGGATGGGGTACTCCTCGGCCAGGGAGATCACCTCGAGACGGCGCACGCCGATCTCGTACCCGCCGGGGGCCCGGTCGTCGCGGCGAACCTCCCCGGTGATGGACACCACCGATTCGCGGGCAAGCTCGTCCATGGCGGCCCACGCCTCCTCGTCCACTTCCTTTTTCACCACGACGCCCTGGACGATGCCCGTGCCGTCCCGGACCACCAGGAAGGCGACCTTGCCGTGGCTGCGGGTGGTTTCCACCCAGCCGGCCACCGTCACCTCCTCGCCGACGTGCTGCCCCAGTTCCTTTATCTCCACCATGGATTCGTGTTCCCGAACTCTGGGTGTTATGCGCGCCCTCGTTGTGATATGCGCGGCTTCGCCATCGGCCAATGGTATCAGCCCACTTCGAACAACTCCAGCCGGTCCCGGTAGCGCCCCTGGAGCTGAGCCGCGATGGCGCGGTGCTCCTCCCTTGTCAGCTCGGGGTCCTCCTCCACGATGCGGCGAGCCATCGCCTGGGCCGCCATGAGGAGATCCTCGTCCCGCAGGAGATCGGCGAAACGCAGGAGGGGGTCCCGCCCGTGCTGCTGAGCGCCGAAGAGGTCCCCCTGCCCCCGGATCTCGAGGTCGGCGCGGGCCACAGCGAAGCCGTCGGCGGTATCGCGGAAGATCTTGAGCCGTTCGGCAGCCCCCTCCCCCGGCTCCGCGATGAGGATGCAGTGGCTCTCGGCGGCGCCCCGTCCCACCCGCCCCCGGAGCTGGTGGAGCTGAGAGAGGCCGAAGCGCTCGGCGTGCTCGATGACCATCACCGAGGCGTTGGGCACGTCGATCCCCACCTCGATGACGGTGGTCGCCACCAGGATGTCCAGCTCCCCCGCAAGGAAGGCGCGCATGGTGGCGTCCTTCTCCGCCGCGGGAAGCTGCCCGTGGAGGAGGCCCACCCGTCGGTCGGGAAAGACCCGGGTTCGGAGCCGCTCGTACTCCTGGGTCGCCGCCCGCAGATCCACCTTCTCCGACTCGCCCACCAGGGGGTACACCACATACGCCTGGCGGCCCCGGGCCACCTCCGACTCCACGAACGCATAGACGGCGTCGCGGCGGTCGGGGTAGCGGAGCGCCGTACGCACCGGCGTGCGCCCGGGCGGCAGCTCATCCAGCAGGCTGAGATCCAGGTCCCCGTAGAGCGCCATGGCCATCGAGCGGGGGATGGGCGTGGCCGACATGATGAGTACATCGGGGCGTGCAGGCCCCCTCCCGGCGTCGGCCAGCGCACGGCGCTGGCGCACTCCGAAGCGGTGCTGTTCATCCACCACCACCAGGCTCAGGTCGTGAAAGGAGACCCCCTCCTGGATGAGGGCGTGGGTCCCCACCACCATCTGCAGCGCCCCCGATTCCAGCGCTTCCAGCGTGCGGCGGCGCTCGGCCGTGCCCAGGCTCCCCGTGAGGAGCCCCACCTCCAGCCCCAGGGGCTCCACCATGGCCCTGAGACTGCGGGCATGCTGCTCGGCGAGAAGCTCGGTGGGCGCCATGAGCGCCGACTGACTCCCATGTTCCGCGGCCAGGAGCATGGCGAACAGGGCCACCACCGTCTTGCCCGACCCCACGTCCCCCTGGAGGAGGCGGCTCATGCGATGGGGACGCGCCATGTCCTCGTAGATCTCCTGGAGGACCCTCACCTGGGCCCCGGTGAGGTCGAAGGGCAGGGCCTGGTGCAACGCCCGAATGAGCTCGTTGGTCCGTCGGTGGGCGATGCCCGGCGCCGCTTCCATCCGCGCCCGGCGGGCGCGGGCCTGGAGGAGCTGGAGCACGAAGAGCTCGTCGAAGGCCAGCCGCCGGCGCCCCTCCTCGGGTTGAGAAAGATCCTCGGGGCGGTGCAGCCGGCGCAGCGCCGTGGGGAGATCGGGGAGGCCCAGGCGCTCCAGGGCTTCGGGCGTCAGGTACTCGTCGTCGCCGGCCCGGGCCAGGAGCCTGTCCAGGTTCTTCGCGAAGAGTCCCCGCAGGACCCACTGGGGAACCTCCTCGCCAGCGGGATAAGTGACGAAGATGGTCCCCCGCCGCTCCACCTCCTTGCCCTCCCTTCCCAGGATCACGAACTCGCGAGGCTGCAGTTGGCGCCCGTGAAAGAAGCGCACGGGCCCGGCGGCCAGGAGGGTGTCCCCCTCCCGGATC
>JBHHWB010000068.1:0-17134 GCA_046756305.1 Gemmatimonadota bacterium | reverse complement strand
GTATGATAAGGCGTCTGGCCAGGAACTTCTCTCCACCGCGGATCGGACCGATCCGCGGGCTTCTCATAGCTTCGGACGGTACAGTCTGGACGTCTCTGACCTCCCAGCCTGGGCAATGGCTCCTACGATCGTCCGTGGGGGACTTGGAGGCCGCTGTACGCTTGCCGCCCCATCACCGTGTCGCCCACGCCGGACACAACCGTATCGTAACCGTCACCCGCGACGACCTCGGTCTGGAAACGCTTCACCTGTTCTGTCGTACCGCAGGAGCCAGGGAGAACCCCGCCGTACCAGTCCGAAGGCGCTGAAAAAAGCGCAACGCCGTTGACCTGCAGGCGCCCGAAGCCACAAACTTCCTCATGGCCCGCTGCGGCGGGCGCCCCATCCCGCCCCGGCGGGCCCTCCTCTCGCCACCTGCGAAGGCAGCATGCCCGTTCAGCTTCCTGATAATCTCATGGTGAGCGTCTCCGGCGTCCGCGGCCGGGTGGGCGACCCCCTCACCCCCGAGCTCATGGGGGCCGTGGCCGCGGCCTTCGGGGGGTTTCTCCGCGTCCGGGGCGCCGGCGGCCCCGTGTACGTGGGCCGGGACTCCCGCACCTCGGGGCCCATGTTCCAGCGGGCCGTGGTGGCGGGTCTTCAGTCGGTGGGCGTGGACGTGGTGGAGCTGGGTGTGGTCCCCACCCCCACGGTGCTTCTGGCGGTGGAGGACGCAGGGGCCGCCGGCGGTCTGGCCGTGACGGCCAGCCACAACCCGGCCGAGTGGAACGCCCTCAAGCTCATCTCGGGCGAGGGGATCTTCCTGGACGCCGGGGAGGCCGCGGCGTTTCAGGCCTATCTGGCCGGGGAAGACCCGCCCAGGGCTCCCTGGGACGGGCTCGGCGGTGTTGAGAAAGACCCGGGCGCCTGGGATCGCCACCGGGAGCGGATCCTCAGCCTTGAATACATGGACGGCGACGCCATCGCCGGCCACGGGCTTCCCGTCGCCCTGGACTGCGTCCACGGGGCGGGGGGACCGCCGGTGGCGGATCTGCTGGGCGCCCTGGGCGTGACATTCCGGGGGATGGGAATGGAGCCCGACGGGCTTTTTCCCCGGGATCCCGAGCCCACCGCTGCGAACCTTGCCGGCCTGGGCGAGCTGGTGCGTGCGACAGGGGCCGGGGTGGGGATGGCCGTGGATCCCGACGCCGACCGCCTCTCCCTGGTGGATGAGACGGGGACGGCTGTGGGCGAGGACCTCACACTGGCTCTGGCGGCGGCGGCGGTCCTGCGCCGGACGCCGGGCGTGGTGGTGACCAACCTCTCCACCAGCCGGGTCGTGGAGGATGTGGCCGCCGCCTTCGGGAGCCGTGTGGTCCGGGCGCCGGTGGGCGAAGTCAATGTGGTCCGGCGCATGCAGGGCGAGGGCGCAGTGGTGGGAGGGGAGGGCAATGGCGGCGTGATCCTTCCCGCGCTCCACTATACCCGGGATGCGCCCCTGGCCGTGGCACTCGTCCTGCAGCATCTGGCCGACGAGGGCACCACGCTTTCTCAGGCGGTGGCGCGGTGGCCCCGCTATGTTATCCGGAAGGAAAAGATCCGCTTCCCCCGGGAAGCGCTGGCAGAGGCCTTCAACGTGCTGCGTGAGGATCTGCGCGAGGCCGAGGCGGACGAGACCGACGGCCTGCGCCTGGACTGGCCCGGTCGCCGGAGCTGGCTCCACGTCCGGGCTTCGGGAACCGAGCCGGTGGTGCGCATCATCGCCGAAGCCCCCGACGAGCAGGGCGCCGACGCCCTCTTGAGGAGGGCCGCCGACCTCCTGGAGGGGGTGGCGTGAGGAAGGAGCGGGGGACGCCGGGGGGCCGCGGCGCCACGGCCATGGGGGCCACCGAGACGTGGGGAGCGCCGAAATCGTGTGACGCGACTACAAGGATTCCGCGAACCGGGAAAAGGGACTGAGCCATGTGCGGCATCGTGGGATACGTGGGACGCCAGGACGCCACGCCCATCCTCGTGGAGGGGCTGAAGCGCCTCGAGTACCGGGGCTATGACTCGGCGGGAATCGCACTCCTCAACGGAGACGACCGTCTTCACGTGGTGAAGCGGCCGGGGAAGATCGCGGCTCTGGAGGAGGCCATCCTGAAGGAGCTGCCGCGAGGCGACTGCGGCATCGCCCACACCCGGTGGGCCACCCACGGCGCGCCCACCGAGGTGAACGCCCACCCCCACCTCTCCCGGGCGGCGGATATCGCCCTGGTCCACAACGGGATCATCGAGAACGCGGACCAGATCCGGGCGCACCTGTCCAAAGAGGGGTATCCCTTCGTCTCGGAGACGGATACCGAGGCGGTGGTGCACTTGCTGGATCACCTGTGGCAGCCGGAGATGCCTCTGGAAGAGGCCCTGGCGGCCGCCCTCGTTCATGTGGAAGGCGCCTACGGGCTGGCGGTCATCTCCTCCCGGGATCCGGGGAAGATCGTGGTGGCCCGCTACGGAAGCCCGCTGCTTATCGGGGTGGGGAAGAATGGGGAGATGCTCGCCGGCTCCGACGCAGCGGCGGTGGTGGGGCGCACCCGGGAGGTGGTCTACCTGGACGACGGCGACTATGCCGTCCTCACCGCCGACGGCTACCGCACCTTCCATCTCCGCGAAGGCGAAGTGCGCCGGTCGGTGCACCAGGTGACGTGGGACCTGAGCACCATCGAGAAGGGCGGCTACGAGCACTTCATGCTCAAGGAGATCTTTGAGCAGCCCGAATCCCTGCGGAACGTGACCCGGGGGCGGCTCCTGGAGGACGAGGGGGACGCCCAACTCGGCGGCATCGCCGACCACGAGTTCGAGCTCGGGCGGGTGCGGCGCATCGTCATCACCGCCTGCGGGACGTCGTGGCACGCGGGTCTGGTGGGCAAGTACATGCTGGAAGAGCTGGCCCGGGTGCCCACCGAGGTGGAGTACGCTTCCGAGTTCCGCTACCGCAATCCCGTCATCGATGAGGGATCCCTCCTTCTGGCAGTGAGCCAGTCGGGGGAAACGGCCGATACCCTGGCGGCGCTCCGGGAAGGAAAGCAGCGCGGGGCCATGACCATGGGGATCGTCAACGCCGTGGGCTCTTCCATCGCCCGCGACACCGACTTCGGCGTCTATCTCCACGCCGGTCCCGAGATCGGTGTGGCCAGCACCAAGGCCTTCACCAGCCAGATCGCGGCCCTGGCCCTCTTCACCCTGCACATGGGGCGGCGCGGCCATCTCTCGGTGCTGCAGGGCAGGGAGATGGTCCAGGCGCTGCAGCGCCTTCCCGAGCAGGTGGAGGAGGTGCTGGCCCTCGACGAACGCATCCGCACCCTGGCGGAGTCGTTCCAGCAGGCGGCGAACTTCCTCTATCTGGGGCGGGGATACCAGTTCCCGGTGGCTCTGGAGGGGGCCCTCAAGCTCAAGGAGGTGAGCTACATCCACGCCGAGGGGTATCCCGCGGCGGAGATGAAGCACGGGCCCATCGCCCTCATCGACGAGAACATGCCCGTCGTCTTCCTGGCGCCCCGGGACACCGTCTTCTCCAAGGTCGTCTCCAACATCGAGGAAGTGAAGGCGCGGGGCGGGCGCGTCATCGCAGTGGTCACCGACGAGGCGAGCGAGCTTTCGGGTCGGGCGGATCACCTCATCCGGGTGCCCCAGACCCTGCCGTGTCTGCAGCCCATTCTCACCACCATCCCTCTCCAGCTCCTGGCCTACCACATCGCCCTCCTGCGGGGGTGCGACGTGGACCAGCCCCGCAACCTGGCCAAATCGGTCACGGTGGAGTGAGGGTCGTCCTGCAGCGGGTATCCCGCGCCGAGGTACGTGTCGAGGGGCGGGTGAGGGGCCGCATCGGGGCGGGGATCCTCCTCCTGGTGGGCTTCACCGAGGGTGACGGCACGGAGACGTTGGAGTGGATGGCGGACAAGATCCTGGGACTGCGCATCTTCCCCGACGAGGATGGGCGCATGAACCGGGGCCTGAGCGAGTCGGGCGGAGACCTTCTGGTGGTGAGCCAGTTCACCCTCTACGGCGACGTGCGCAAGGGGCGCCGTCCCAGCTTCGTGAAGGCGGCACCGCCCGAGACGGCTGTTCCCCTCTATGAGGCTTTTCTCGAGCGCCTGCGCGCCGCTGCGCCCGGGCGTGTGGAGACCGGTATCTTTGGCGCCTCCATGGAGGTGGAGTTGGTCAACGACGGCCCTGTCACCCTGGTGCTGGAGCGGGAATGAGCGGGGCGGCCCTCGTCTTGGAGTGGAAATGACCGGGGCGACGCTTCTCCCGGAGCGGGCATGACCAAGCCCCGGCTGGTCCTCGCTTCGGCGTCCCCTCGCCGGGCTGAGCTCCTGCGCCGGCTCGGGCTGGATGCGGAGGTCATGCCGGCCCGAGTGGATGAACGCTTCCTCCCGGGGGAGGAGCCAAAGGGACATGTGGCGCGCCTTGCCCGGGCCAAGGCGGAAGAGGTGCGGAGCGCGCTGCCGTCCGGCCCGGACCTTCTGGTGGTGGGTGGAGACACCGTCGTCGTGCTGGACGACCAGGTCCTGGGCAAGCCCCGCGACGAGGACCAGGCTGTGGAGATGCTCACCCGCCTTGCCGGTCGCACCCACCGGGTGGTGAGCGGCGTCGCCGTGGCCGCAGAGTGGCGGACCTACACGGACGTCTCGGTGACGGAGGTGACCTTTTGCCCCTTCGGGCCCGAGGAAGCCCGTGCCTACGTGGCCACCGGCGAGCCCATGGACAAGGCGGGGGCCTACGGGATCCAGGGGTGCGGAGCGGCCTTGGTGGAGCAGATCCAGGGCGACTACTATACAGTGGTAGGTTTTCCCGTCAGCCGGCTCCTGGCGCTCCTTTCCCGCGCCGGCTGGCGCTACACCTTCGCGGGACTGGAGTGGAACGGCGGGGAGTCATGAGCCTCAAGGCGGTTCTTGCCCTGGATCAGGGAACCACGGGCTCCACGGCCCTGGTGGTGGCAGGGGATGGGCGCGTGCTGGGGAGGGCCTATTCCGAGTTCACCCAGCACTTTCCCCGCCCCGGGTGGGTGGAGCACGACGCTGACGAGATCTTTCGCGTCACCGCCGAAGTGGGACGGCGTGCGCTTGAGGCTGCCCGCACATTGGAGCCCGGCGTCTCGGTGGAGGGGCTGGGGATTACGAACCAACGCGAGACCGTGGTCCTTTGGGAACGGGCGTCGCTGGAGCCCGTCCACCGCGCCATCGTCTGGCAGGACCGGCGGACTACCGAGCGCTGCCGGGCCCTGAAGGAGGCGGGACACGAACCCGAGGTGCGGCAGCGCACCGGCCTGGTCCTGGATCCCTATTTTTCCGGGACCAAGGTGGCGTGGATCCTGGATGAGCACCCCGAACTGCGGCGCAGGGCCGAGGCGGGAGAGCTGGCCATGGGGACCATCGACACCTGGCTCATGGCCCGTCTCACCGGCGGCGCCGTTCACGCCACGGATCCTACCAATGCTTCGCGGACCCTCCTGTACAACATCCGGGAGCGGCGCTGGGACCCATGGCTCCTTGATCTTCTGGGCGTGCCCGAGCCCCTCCTGCCCGCGGTGGCTCCCAGCGCCGGCATCTTCGGCGCCGCCGATCCCGACACGCTGGGCCTTCCTCTCCCCATCGCGGGGGCCGCCGGCGACCAGCAGGCCGCCCTCTTCGGCCAGGGATGCTGGGCGCCGGGGCTGGCCAAGAACACCTACGGCACCGGCGCCTTCCTCCTCCTCAATACGGGTCAGGAGGCGGTGAGTTCGGAGCACGGGCTCCTGACCACGGCGGCGTGCGACGCCCGGGGCGGGATGGCGTATGCCCTGGAGGGTTCGGTCTTCATCGCCGGCGCCGCCATCCAGTGGCTTCGCGACGGCCTGGGGATCATCGAGGAAGCCGCCGAGTCCGAAGCCCTGGCCCGTTCCCTGGAGAGCAATGACGGCGTGTACTTCGTTCCCGCCTTCGTCGGTCTGGGCGCGCCCCACTGGGTCCCCGAGGCGCGGGGGACCCTCGTGGGCCTGACCCGGGGCACCGGACGGGCCCACCTGGTGAGGGCAGCCCTGGAAGCCATGGCCTACGGGACCTCCGAGGTGCTGCGGGCCATGGAGGCGGACTCGGGCGTACCCGCCCGGGAATTGCGTGTGGACGGGGGAGCGGCCCTCAACGACTGGCTCATGCAGTTCCAGGCCGACCTTCTGGGAGTCCCCGTGCGGAGACCGGCGCTGGTGGAGACGACCGCTCTGGGGGCCGCGGGGCTGGCCGGAATCACCACCGGCGTCTGGCCCGACGCCGAGGCGTTCCTGGCCGCCCAGGGTGAGGCCCGCACTTTCCAACCCGCCATGGACGCGGCTCTGCGCAAGGAACTCCTGAGCGAGTGGGAGCGGGCGGTTCACGCCGCCGTGACGTGGGCGCGCCACGCGGCAGCGGCGGAATCGTGAATCGAATGACGTCGGAATCGGCATGACCGGGACGCCTCGACCCGTCCGTATCGCGGTGCTGGGCGCGGCGCATCCGGACGTGGAGGAATACGAGGGGGCCCGACGGTTGGGGCGCAGCCTGGCCGAGCTGGGCGCCGTCGTCCTCTGCGGGGGACTGGGCGGCGTCATGGAGGCGGTGGCCCGGGGCGCCCGGGAAGCGGGGGGAACGACGGTGGGGGTTCTGCCGGGCCCGGATCCGAGGGCCGCGAATGAGTGGATCACCCTGCCGCTGGCTACGGGGATGGGCGAGGCGCGCAATGCCCTCCTGGTGCGCTTCGGAGAGGCCGCGGTGGCCGTGGGGGGCGCGTGGGGTACCCTTTCGGAGATCGCTCTGGCTCGGAAGATGGGCCGAGCGGTGGTGGCGCTGGGCACTTCCGTGGCGGGGCGCGCCGATATCCCCGTAGAGCTGGACCCGTCGGCGGCGGCCCGGTGGGCGGTGAAGGCCGCGAAAACGAGTCGGGAAAAACACTCGGGAGGGTAGGTGCTTCTCCGGAGATTCGGTGGGGAGAAATCCTGACTGGTAGGAGTCCGGCATCTTTCGCTAGATTCCGTACACGCCGAAGTGTGTGTGCGGCGCTACTCGTCTGGGAGGGGGATGATCCCATGAAGAAACACGGACGGTTCGTGGCGGGCCTGGCGGCCGTGGGCCTCGTGGTGGCCTATCTCATCTGGACCGGCGTGAGCGAGACCATGGTCTACTATCTCACGCCTACCGAGCTCCTGGCGAAAGTGGAGTCGGATCCGTCCTTCCGGGAGGTGGGGGTGAAGGTGAGCGGCAAGGTCGTGCCCGGCACCTATTCGCGGGTCGAAGGGCAGCTCCTCCACCGCTTCCAGGTGCAGGACCTCAGCGACGAGAGCAAACGCTTCTGGGTCGAATACTCCGACGCGCTGCCCGATACCTTCAACGACGAGGTGGAGGTGGTCCTGGAGGGGCGCATGGGGGCGGACGGCGTCTTCCACGCCACGACCCTGCTCACCAAGTGCGGAAGCCGTTATGAAGCGGCTCCCGAGGATCTGACCAAGTGACCACCGTCGGCGAGTTTGCTCTCTGGATCGCCCTCCCCCTATCGGCGTGGGGGATGGTGCTGGGCTTTCTGGGTGGGCGGAGCCAGAGGGGGGACCTGGTCCTCAGCGCCGAGCGCAGCGTCTACGCCGTCTCCTTCCTCCTCACCCTGGCTTCGGCAGGAGTCATTGCCGCTTTCCTCGGTGACCGCTTCGAGTACTGGTACGTCGCCAGCTACTCCAACCGGGAACTGGAAACGTTCTACAAGGTGGCGGGGCTGTGGGCGGGGCAGCGGGGATCCCTCCTTTTCTGGGCGCTCCTGCTGAGCTTCTTCTCCGGTATCACGGTCTTCCAGAACCGGCGAAAGAACCGGGAGTTCATGCCCTACGTGGTGGGCGTCCTCCAGGGGATCATGCTCTTCTTCGTGGTGGTGCTTCTCTTCGCCGGCGTGAACCCCTTCGAGCGGCTCGGCTTCATTCCCGCAAACGGACAGGGGCTCAACCCCCAGCTCCAGAATTACTGGATGACCATTCATCCGCCCACGCTCTACCTGGGCTTCACGGCCTTCACCATTCCCTTCGCCTTCGGGATGGCGGCGCTCCTCAACGGACGCCTGGATTCCCGGTGGATCGTGCTCACCCGGAAGTGGACGCTCCTCAGTTGGCTCTTCCTTACCGTGGGGATCATCTTCGGGATGCGGTGGGCCTACGAGGAGCTGGGTTGGGGGGGCTACTGGTTCTGGGACCCGGTGGAGAACGCCTCGCTCCTTCCCTGGCTCACGGCGACGGCCTTCCTCCACTCCATCCAGATCCAGGAGAACCGGGGGATGCTCAAGGTCTGGAACATGTCCCTGGTGGCCCTCACCTTCCTCCTCACCATTTTCGCCACCTTCCTCACCCGTTCCGGGCTCATCGAGTCGGTCCACTCCTTCGCCCAGGAGCTGCGCATCGCCTACATCTTTCTCTCCTTCATGGGATCGATCCTGGCGGCGTCGGTGGTGCTCATCATCTACCGGCTGCCCAAGCTCCAGAGTGAGAACCGCATCGAGTCGTTCCTCTCCCGGGAGTCGGCTTTCCTCTTCAACAACCTCATCCTTCTCGGCGCCGCTTTCGCCGTCCTGTGGGGCACGCTCTTTCCCCTGGTCTCCGAGGGAGTCACCGGCGAGAAGGTGAGCGTGGGACCGCCCTTCTTCAACAAGGTGAACATTCCCATCGGGCTGGTCCTGTTGGCTCTGGCGGGGATCGGGCCCGTCATCGCATGGCGGAGGGCGACGCGCCGGAATCTGAAGAAGAACTTCCTCTGGCCCACGGTGGCCGCGGTGCTCGCCATGGCGGTGCTGTGGATCCTGGGCGCCCACGAGACGACGGCGCTCCTCACGTGGGGCATCGGTGTCTTCGTTCTGACGGTGACGCTGGTGGAGTTCTGGAAGGGCACCCGGGCCCGGGCCCGGATCGGGGGGGAGGGGTATGCCACGGCCTTCTACCACCTGGTGACGCGCAATCGCCGCCGGTGGGGCGGATACATCGTCCACGTGGGCATCGTCATGGTCTTCATGGGATTCGCCGGCGCGGCCTACAACGTGGACATCCGCCAGCACATCCAGCCGGGCGACGTGGTGGAGGTTCCTTCGCCCTTCGGACACACCTACACCCTGACCTACGAAGGGCTGTCGGTGAACTCAGGGCGGGGCCAGCGGAACCTGAACTGGCAGTGGATCGCCCTCTTCCAGGTGGAAAAAAACGGCAAGCCGTTGGGGACGCTGACCACGGAGAAGCGCCGGTACGTTACGGCGCCCCAGCTCATGACCGAAGTGGGGATCAAGTCCAGCATCGAGGAGGACCTCTACCTGATCCTCTCGGCGCTGGACGATCCCGAGGGAGCCCTGCGGAACGATCCCGCCGCTCAGGGGATCGACCTCCAGGCGCTCATCAAGCCTCTGGTGGGGTGGATCTGGTACGGCGGGCTCATCATGGCCGTGGGGAGCCTCATCGCCCTCTGGCCCAGCGCGGAACGGCGGCGGGCGCCGCTGGAAAGCCGGGACGAAGAGGCCGCCGTCGCGGGAACAGCCGGGTAAGATGGAACTCTTCATTGCCGCGCTCTTCGTCGCCGGCGGCGTCGTCCTCTTCATCCTTCAGCCCCTGGTCAAGGGGCTGCAGGCCTCCCTGGAGCGAACCGAAGACGAGCTCACCGAGACCGAGGCCCGCAAGCGGGTGGCCCTTCTGGCTCTGCGCGATGTCGAATACGACTATCTGGCGGGCAAGCTTGACGAGGACGACTACCGCTCGCTCAAGGCGGAACTGACCGCCGAGGCGCTGGCCGCTCTGGAGGCGGACGAGAAGGCGCGGGGCCGGGAGCAAGCGGGGATCTCGGGCCCTGCCGACCTGGAGGCGGAGATCGCACGGGCCCGGGAGCGCCTGGAGCGGGAAGTCCCTTGTTCCGAGTGCGGATACGCTAACTCCGAGGGGAGTCACTTCTGTTCGGCGTGCGGGAGTCCTCTGGCGGCTCAACCGACCCACTGAAGCCGTGGCCAAGCCCGCTCCCTCCCCGAGCGCGCTCCCCGTGGGCGCCGTACGGGACGCCGCGGTGCGGGGCATGAGAGAGGCCGCCCTCGAAGCCCGTGGACTGCGCAAGGAGTACGGCCCGGTCGTGGCGGTGAATGGGATCGACCTGGCGGTGGAGCCGGGGGAGTTCCTCACCATTTTCGGGCCCAACGGGGCGGGAAAGACGACGCTCCTGAGCCTTCTGGGCGGCCGCATGCGGCCCAGCGGAGGCGAGGTGCGCGTGGCGGGCAGGCCCCTCGTTTTTGCAGATACGGAGTGGCGGAGCGACATCGGGGTTCTGTCCCATCAGGGCATGCTGTACGCTCACCTGACCGCCCAGGAAAACCTGCGCTTTTTCGGCCGCCTTTTCGGGCTGGGGGACCTGGATGAACGCATCCCCCGCCGTCTCGAGCAGGTGGGCCTCGCTGACCGGGCCGACTTCGAGGTGCGCCATCTTTCCCACGGGATGCGGCAGCGTCTGGCCCTGGCCCGAGCCCTCCTGCACGATCCCGTGGTCGTGCTCCTGGACGAGCCCTACACGGGGCTCGATCCCTATGCCGCGGCGGTGCTGCGGGAAGTGCTCAGCTCGCTGAAGGACGGCTCCCGCACCGTGGTCATGGTGACCCACAACCTGACCCAGGGGCTGGAGCTGGCGGACCGCATCGCCATCCAGGTACGGGGACGCTTCGCGTGGGAGGGGGCACGGGGCACCCTGGACGCGGGAGACTTCGAGCGCTTCTACCACTCGGTGGTTGAGGGAGGTGCCGCATGAGAGTCTACCTGGGGCAGGTCGGGGCCCTGGTGTGGAAGGACCTCCTCCTGGAACTCCGCACACGGGAGCGCATTGCGGCCATGGGCGCCTTCGCCGTGCTGGCGGGGATCCTCTTCAACTACGCCATCGACACCACGCTGGTACGCCCTCAGGACATGGCCGCCGGCCTCATCTGGATGACGGTGGTGTTCGGCGGCCTTCTGGGAATCGGGCGCACCTTCTACCTGGAAGGACAGGACGGTGCGTTCCAGGGGGTTCTCATGAGTCCCGCTCCCAAGGACGCCGTGTTCCTGGGCAAAGCGATTTCCAACTTCGTCATGCTCTACGTGGTCACCCTCCTCATCCTGGCGGTCTTCACCCTCTTCTTCGGGATCCGCCTGGGACCGAGTCCCGGAGCGCTCCTCCTTACGCTGGCGCTGGGAACCCTCGGGTTCGTTGCTCTCGGCACCCTGTTCAGCGCCGTGTCATCAGGGACCCACATGGGGGAGACCCTTCTCCCCATTCTCATCTTTCCGCTCCTGGTTCCCATGGTCATCTACGGGGTGTCCGCCACCGGCCGTCTCCTGGCCGGTCGACCCCTGGTTGAGGTGGCGGGCAACCTCCGCATGTTGGCGGCTTTCGCGCTCCTGGCGGTGGCTGCCGGTGCCGGGCTCTTTCGTTTTGTCGTGGAGGAATGATGCCGTTCAAGAAGCTTCGCAACGCCGCTCTGGCAACGACCGGCCTTGGGGTCGCGGGGATCCTCCTGCTCCACTGGATGGTCTTCTTCTGGGTGCCCACCGAGGCCAGCATGGGGATCATTCAGAGGATCTTTTACGTTCACGTCCCCGCGGCCTGGGTGGCGTTTTTCGCTTTCGGGATCGTGGCACTGTGCAGCGCCGTCTATCTCTGGCTGGGAGACGAGCGGCTGGACCAGGCCGCCGTCGCGGCCGCCGAGGGGGGGATGGTGTTCACCACGGCCGTCCTGCTCACGGGACCCCTGTGGGCCCGTATCGCGTGGGGAACCTTCTGGACGTGGGAACCCCGCCTGACCCTGACCCTGCTCCTCTGGTTCATCTACCTGGGGTACTTCATGGTGCGCCAGTCCACCTCCAACCCGGAGCGGGGGAAGCGCTTCGCGGCGGTGGTGGGCATCGTGGGCGCCCTGGACATCCCCCTCATCCATATCAGCGTGGTCTGGTTCCGGTCCCTCCATCCCACACCGGTGGTCATGAAGCCGGATGGGCCCACGCTGCACCCCGATATGCTCAAAACCCTCTTCGTGGGGCTGGGATCGTTCACCCTTCTTTTCCTGGGGCTTTTCCTGTTCCGGTACGCTCTCGAGGCCACGCGGCGTGCCGCCGCCGTGCGGGAGCGTGAACGGGACCCGGCCGTATCACATCCTCTGGAGGCTTCATGAAGCTCGTGGCTCGCTGCTTTTCCGCGCTGGGCGTCGTGTCGGCCCTGGCCCTGACCGCTGTGCCTTCCCTCGCCCAGGCGGGACCGGTCCTGGCGCCGGACCTGAGGGCCTACACCTTCCTTTTCGTGGCCTATGCCATCGTGTGGATCCTGGTCTTCGGATGGAGCGTGAGCATCTGGCTTCGCCTGGGCCGTCTTGCCGCGCGCTTGGGGGATTCCTAGGCGCCCGCCACGGAAATCCGAGGGCCCGCGGTACGGCGAGGCGTAAACAAAAGTTTTCCGTCCTCTGTGCCGTAGGGGCGCAGGGCCTCGAAATGTGTTGTGGGTCAAGGGGATGTCGTTGCCTGGGGCCGGGAGACGGCGTGTCGTGAAAATGGGAATGCTTCTGGCACGAAATTCGCAGTTTGCCTACATTAGGACAGTTTTTCTGCCTGTTTTTGCTTCCCGGTGCACTGTGCCCGATCGGGGCCGGCACCTCCACGTAGAGGAGGCGTTGTGAAGATGAGTACCTTCAAGAGGAGCCGCCGGGTCGCGACCGGTCTGGTCGTTCTGGCCCTTTCCGCGGGCTCCGCGATCCAGGCCCAGACCACCACCATGCCCAGCACCATGCGGTACGGCTCGGGCCTGATTGACATTCCGGTGGCGAGTGTGCTGCCTCACATGGCCATCACGGGAACCTACTCGGGATTCTTCATGAGCCTGGACCGGACCATCGAGATCGACGGATCGGGCGACGCCGTGGGCTTCGGTTCCGGGTATGACAAGTTTTACCAGGACGCATCGGTGGCCGTCGGCCTGTTTGATCGTGTCGAGGTGGGGACGACCATCCAGTCTCTCAACGACCAGAGCGCCGGCGGGAACATGTGGGGCGTCTTCGGCCGGGTTCAGCTTCTGCAACCCACCAACCAGGGCTTCGGCCTGGCGGTGGGCGGCCGCTACGTCACGGCCCCCGACTTCGGAGACGGGGTTGAGTACCAGCCCGGGCGCCTCGGCTTCCCCGACAACCGTTTCCGGAAGAGCTACACGGGCCTGAGCAGCGACGTGAACACCGAACTTTCCCTTTACGGTGTGGCCACGGCCTTCGTGCGCGGCTTCGACGACGGGTTCCTCCCGTCCCACGACATGTCCTTCTCCCTGGGATACGGGACGGGGATGTTCAACGAGGGAGACGCTCTCGGGTTCTACAACTTCGCCGATTCGGAGGGCTGGTTCTTCGGCTCCGCTCTTCACTTCGGCGTGGGCGACAACTCCATCCTCACCTTTATGGGCGAGTACAACGGCTTCGATGTCAACGTCGGCGCCCAGCTCGACGTGAAGGGCATTCGGGTGGGAGCCCAGTACCTCGCGGCCAACTACTCCGAGCCCACCGGTGGCTATTACAGCGAATACCGCAAGCCCAAGTTCGGAATTCTTGGCTCCGTGGCGCTCTGCCCGGCTTCGGCGGGTCTGTGCAAGCCCAAGCTCATGGAGCGGCCGGGCCCGCGCATCGTGCAGCTTCCCGCACCTCCGCCGGACACCGTGCGGATCACGCGTGAGGTGGAGCGTCCGCTGCCCGACGGTACGCCGGCGTCGGTCTGCCTGGCCACCGGCGAAAGCGTGGAGGTTCGCGTGACCGCTCAGGGGGATACGCTGGTCGGTCCGAGCCGTGCCTCCATCAAGTCGCTGCGCCCCGGTGTGGTCTTCGCGGGTTCGTACGCTCAGGGTGCCGCCTGGTACCAGAACGACGATCCCATCCGCTTCGAGAAGCGCCGCTACGACAAGTCGGGCGGAGAAGTCCGCCTGGACTGCGCCGACATCATGCGGGTGGGTGAGCACATGGGCGTGCCCATCTTCGCCATGCGCAATGCGGATCGACCCTTCGAGACCGTATACGTCCCGGTCCGTCCGGGCGTATGGCAGGCCTATAAGACCGGGATGCGCCGCACCCGCGGGTAGGGCGCATCACCCACCCCCCTCGGCGCTCCCTCGCGGGGTCGGGGGAAGCAGGAAGATGGGGGGTCCGTCCGGCGGAGCCGGACGGACCCCTTTTCCGGTTCTCCAGGGCGGGATCCTGGGACCCGGGTCTCCAGGCCCTCTTCCCCAGGGCCAGTTCCCCAAGGCCAGTTCTCCAGGGCGGGATCTTCAGGTCCGGCCGGCGCGAGGCTCCAGGATGCGGTTGGTCGCGTCGAGGAGGGCCCGGGCTGCGGTGGAGGGAAGATCTTCCTCCGCTTCACAGGATGCGGCGCCCAGGAGAGGGTAGCGCGCCCCCTCTCGAAGTCCGTTGAGTCGGGAGACCACCACCCATCCGTCGAAGGCGCGAACGGCCTTGATCCCGACCATCTGGAGTTCCACCCGCTTGCCGGCGGCATCCAGCGCCGCGGCGAGGGCCGCCTCCGCAGCCGCGCGGATGCGCCCCTGGTGGGTATCGAGCCCCTCGGCGCTACCCCGGTGCTCCTGCTCACACCACTCCAGGGCCACCTCCATGCGGCACCGGCCATCGGGCTGGGTTGCGACCGAGATGGATTCGAAGCGGAGGCGCTGTCGAAGGGGGTGGGACATGAGGTGGCCGACCTTCCGCTCCCGCCGGAGCGAGTCTCCCAGGGGGGGTACTTCAACATCGGTCCGGCACGGGTCCGTCCGCAACCTTGTTGCCCGAGGGGCGTTGCCGTCTTCCGCGCGCAGGGAGGAAACTTCTCCGATATGGATGCGCCTCCTCAAGCCGAACGGAGATGGGCCGGGAGGTCCTCGAGGGTATCCACGTCAGAAAGGGAGGGTAGAAGCGCACAGGTAAGCCCGAGGCCGGCGGCACGCTCCAGGGTGCGGTTCAGAACCTGGTCCGTACTCCACGGGATCTCCCTGAAGAGTTCCGGCTGGGGGGCCCGAAGGCCCAGAAGATAGTATCCCCCGTCCAGCGCAGGGCCCAGCACCACGTCGTGGCCCTCCAGGGACCGGAACGCCACGTCCACCAGGCCCGCGTCCAGGTCCGGCGCGTCGGTTCCGATGACGCACACACGTTCGGCTTCGCCCAGACCCTCTTCCAGGGCCCGGCGCATACGTTCGCCGAGATCTCCGGGACTCTGGTCCGCCATCTCCAGGGGCTCGGCCCCGCCCTCGAAGAGCCAGTCACGCACCTCTTCTTCGGCGTCGGTGGGGGTATAGTAGATCCGCACCTTCCATGGTCCGTCTGAGACCGCGTCCACAACCGCGCGTCCCATGCGGCGATAGATGCGAGCTGCGGTCTCGGCCCCCACGTCACGGGCGAGACGCGTCTTCACCCTCCCCGGACGCGGCGCCTTCACAAAGACGAGGAGGAGGTTCTTCCCCGGCGTCACGTTGCGGGAGGGACGCCCCTGCCACGGAAAGCGCGGATCCCGGGGGCGGTAGAGACGGGTCAGAGCCTCGGGGCGGACGCCAAGGCGAAAGAAGGCGATGAGGGCCGTGTTGCGAAGCCAGCCGAGCCATCTCCCTTCGGCGTCGTAACGGCGGGGGCTCGTGGGGAGGGAGGCGTCGAGACGAATCGGGGGCCCGAGGCGGCGGAGTCGGTCCGTCATGCCCACGTCCTCCATGACCGGCCAGGGAGGGAATCCTCCCGCCCGTTCGTAGAGGGTGCGGGAAACGACCAGACCCTGATCTCCATAGACCAGCTTGGCGAGGCGCTCCCGCCGCGCCTGGCCCCATTCGATGAAGCGCCAGAACCAACCCGCACCCTCCAGAGCGAAGGCGAAGTGGGCCCACGCATCGGGTTCATCCGCGTCGAGGAATGCCTCCAACGCCGTTCGGGCCTCGGGGGGGAAGCGGCAGTCTGCGTGAAGGAAGAAGAGCCACCGACCTCCCGCCGCCGCGGCTCCGGCTCGCAGTTGGCCGCCGCGACCCGGGGCGGTCGCCACGACGCGACAGCCCCTGCGGCGGGCGAGTTCCTGCGTCCCATCGACAGAGCCCCCATCGCACACCACGACCTCCGTCGTCCGGGGTCGGAATCGGCCGAGATCGTCGAGAAGGAGGGGAAGGCACCGAGCCTCGTTGAGGGTGGGGATGACCACGGAAAGGACCGGCCCGTGTGCGGCCCCGCCCGAGGGGCGGGCGGTGGCTGCATGCCGATGGCGCGCTACAGGGCCGCCAGCGCAGGGTCCGGGTCGGGCACCGTCAGGATCCGGGTTGGGCGTCAACGTCGTTCAGCGTCCAGTCGTAGTCGAAGAACTCGATACGTGTCGCAGGGTCGCGAAGGAGGGCCGCCGCGGGCGGGGGGGCGTACGGAGCCAGGAAGGTGCGCAGTCCTTCCTCTCCGCCGAAATCTTCCTTGAACCAATCCATGACCTTGTTGAGACGCACCACCTTCCGCGCCGGGTCCCCCCGGAAATGACGCGGATCCCGCACCAGCGCCCGGACGGCCCGGTCGAGCTGGGCGTCGAGGCGCGGGCCCGCGTAGGCTTCGGGCCAGAGAGGGGGACAGCTGCGCGCAGCGCAGTTCACGGCGAAGTGAATGCGGGGATCCCCCATGGGGCGGATGATCTGATGTTCGATTTCGTCCTGAGAGCGGAGGGCGCCGGCGACGCTGCAGTGGGGGCGTGTGAAGACGTCCTCGATCTGCCAGACCGAGTTGGCGGGACGGTCCGCCACCGTGTTCTTCAGCCGGCTCAGGAGGCCGCGGTTTCTGCGGATGGGGTAGTGGTCCACCACCAGGCGCAGCATGCAGGCGTTGTAGGCATTGATCCAGAAGGCGAGACGCTCGTTCTTGGAAGCTTTCTCCACGGCGCCAGCCGGCGTCCGGGCGAGGAGTTCCAGGTATCGGTCGAGGCCCGCTCGGCGCCGCTTGAGGAGGGTGTAGCGGACCCCTTCCGGCGTTACCACCTCCGAGAGAACCGCCGTAAAGGTTGCCGGGTCGGGGAGCGCCTGCGCCCGCAGCGGCGCCCCCGCGGCGCTCGCCCCCAGAACCAGCGGCAGGAGGGGAGTCAGGACGAAGAGGGGTCCCGGCCCGGGGCGGGAGGTGCCGCCCG
>JBHHWB010000067.1:0-17144 GCA_046756305.1 Gemmatimonadota bacterium | reverse complement strand
CCCGCCGCTCGATCCGGGTCGTGGCGCGTCGCCCGGCCCGCCGCTCCCGCCGGGAAGACGGATCCCCAGCTTTCGCGCCAGCGTCGGAAGGAAGCTGAGGGCCACCAGGAGGCCTCCGGAGATGAGGACCCGGATGAATGCCTGGCGAGAGGCTTCGGTGGATCCGGCGAGAAGAGCGTCGGCGAACATGGTATAGACGAATGTTCCGGGGAGGATGCCGATGAGGGTCGCTGCGGCGTAGGCTGGCCACGAGATGCCGGTGAGCCCGGCGCCGAAATTCAGGGCGTTGAAGGGGACCACCGGGATGAGACGCAGCGTCAGAAGCCCCTGAAAGCCGTAGCTTGCCGTGGCGCGGTCCAGGGCGTCGAGGCGATTGCCCGCCAGGGCCCGTACTCCGTCACGGCCCAGGGAGCGGGCGATCCAGAAGGCCAGGTTGGCGCCCAGGTTGGCGCCGAGCGTGTTGTACAGCGTTCCCCACCAGAGGCCGAAGACGGCTCCTCCGGCGAGGGTGAGGACGGAGCCCGGCAGCGCCAGCGCCGTGGCCCCCGCGTAGGCTGCCACGAAGACCACCGGTGCCCAGGGCGACTGGCGCAGCCATCCCACAGCGCTGAGGACCCCTTCCCGGGAGAGCAGCGCTCCCACCGGGGTGAACGTTGCCAGGACGGCCGCGGCGGCGAGGATCCCGGCCAGCGCCCCCAGCTTGAGGAGGGCCGACCTGCGTTTCGAGTCGCGGGATGCGGGGGCGGCGATGCCGGCGTTCACGTCAGCCACGAGACCACCCTGCGAAGCACGCGGCCGCCCAGCCCCTGGAGGCGGGCTCGCTGGTAGGCGTCGGAGGCGCGCTTGACTCCCTCCACCATGGTGGGGTAGGGGAAGATGGTTCCCGAGATCTTGGGGAGGGTGAGGCCGTGGGTGCGCGCCAGGACCAGGGGCATGATAAGCTCTCCGGCCTGATGCCCCAGGATGGAGGCGCCCAGGATCCTTCCCCTGCCGTCGGCGGAAATCTTTACCATTCCTTCCGCCGTACCGTCCACGATGGCTCGGTCCAGATCCGACAGGTCGTAGACGTAGGTCTTTCCGCCATGGTCCTGCGCCTCCTCCTCCGTGAGCCCGATATGGGCCAGTTCCGGGTCGGTATAGGTAACCCAGGGAACGTGATCGTACCGCATCCGGCTCGAACCCGGAAGGAGGGCGTTGCGGAGCACGGTCTTGGCCATGGCATCGGCCACGTGGGTGAACTGGAGGCCCCCGGTCACGTCTCCGGCGGCCCACACGCGGCGGTTGCTGGTCCGCAGCGTCCCGTCTACCACCACAGCGCCCCGCTCCGTTTCGATGCCGGCCCGCTCCAGCTCCAAGCCCTCGATGGCGGGACGGCGCCCCGTCGCCACGAAGACGGCTTCGGCGGCAGCGGTGACGCCGGCGTCCGTCTCCACCCTGACCTCGTCTCCCACGCGGGAGACCTGGGTCGCCCGGGTTCTGAGGTGAAAGCGGATGCCCTCCCGCTCCAGGAAGCCCTGCAGCATCTGCGCCAGGTCTTCGTCTTCCCGAGGCAGGATGCGGGGGAGCATTTCCACCACCGTCACCTCGGCCCCCAGGCGTCGAAAAATCTGGGAGAATTCCAGACCGATGGGGCCGCCCCCCATCACCACCACGCTGCGGGGCAGGGCTTCCAGTTCGAAAACCGAGTGATGATTCAGGTACCCCGTCTCTTCCAGACCGGGAACCGGCGGGGTGACGGGGAGCGCCCCCGTCGCCAGCACGATGCGCCGTGAGCGGAAGCGACCCACTCCTTCCACTTCCACCGTGTCGCGGGAGACGAACCGGGCGGAACCGAAGCGCACGTCCACCCCCATGTCGCGGAAGCGCTGCGGGTCGTCATGATGGGCTACCTTTCTCCGCGCGGCGCGCATGCGCTCCATGACCCGTTCCGTGGCGATGCGCGGCGAAAGGCCTTCGAGCCCCAATGCTTCGGCATTGCGCATGGCCTGGGCCAGGCGGGCGGATGCGAGGAGGGCCTTGGAGGGGACGCATCCCGTCCACAGGCAGTCGCCGCCCAGTGCCGTTTTTTCCACGAGGGTGGCGCCCGCGCCCAGGTAGGCGGCTCCGGCGGCGGATACGAGGCCGGCGGTGCCCCCTCCAATGGCGAGAAGATCGGTTTCGGTGACGTTCATGCGGACGGTCGCTTGGGTTGAAAGTTCGCAGCGGGCGTCCCGGCCCGGATGCCGAGAGGCGCGCTCCCCGGACCAACTCCCCGCCCCGCGCAAGGGTTCCCGCGTGCCGCGGCGGCGGATTCGGGTTTTTCGCGGTCCTTCACCCTCGTCGGTGGGGGGGCGTCTTTCGGCTCAATGGGACATTTCCGGTGCCTGAATGGCCGCGGTACATTGGATGCGCTACACTGACCTTCCCCCCAAGGGGGCCGGACTCGAGCGTTTCGAATCTGGGGACTTTCGCTTTCTCTTCGGGTCCTGTACTTTGGGGGGACCCGGCGAGTGTGTCGACGTGACGAGCTTCAAGCAAGAGGGGTGAGACGGAGATGGCGGACGCAAGCAACCAGAAGACCAAGGCCCTGGACACGGCCATCGCCCAGATCGAACGTGCTTATGGGAAGGGATCCATCATGCGCATGGGCGCCGACGGCGCCCAGGTAGGCATCGAAGGGATCTCCACGGGGGCGCTCAATCTGGACGCCGCCATCGGGATCGGAGGCCTCCCTCGCGGCCGCATCAGTGAGATCTACGGCCCCGAATCGTCGGGAAAGACCACCGTCTGTCTGCACGTCATCGCCAACGCTCAGCAGAGCGGAGGGATCGCGGCCTTCATCGATGCCGAGCACGCCCTGGACGTGAACTACGCCCGCAAGCTGGGGGTGGACGTGGACAACCTCCTGGTGTCCCAGCCCGATACGGGGGAGCAGGCCCTGGAGATCGCCGAGGTTCTCATCCGGAGCAACGCGGTGGACGTGGTGGTGGTCGACTCGGTGGCGGCCCTGGTGCCGAGAGCCGAGATCGAAGGGGAGATGGGCGACACCCATGTGGGACTGCAGGCCCGCCTCATGAGTCAGGCGCTTCGCAAGCTCACCGGTGCGGTGAACCGGTCCAACACCGCCGTGATCTTTACCAACCAGATCCGGGAGAAGGTGGGGGTCATGTTCGGCAATCCCGAGACCACGTCGGGAGGACGAGCCCTCAAGTTCTACGCGTCGGTCCGCCTCGACATCCGGCGCATCGGCGCCATCAAGGACGGCCAGGACGTGGTGGGCAACCGCACCCGGGTCAAGGTGGTGAAGAACAAGTGCGCCGCTCCCTTCCGCCAGGCCGAGTTCGACATCCAGTACGATGAAGGGATCAGCCACACGGGCCTCCTCATTGACCTGGGTGTGGAGCACGACATCGTGGACAAATCGGGTTCGTGGTATTCCTACGGGGACCTGCGCCTGGGCCAGGGGAAGGAGAACGCCCGCCAGTTCCTGAAGGACAATCCGGATATCGCCCAGGAGGTCGAGCTTCAGTTGCGGCGTGCCATGGGCCTTCTTCCCGAGGAGAGCCCGGCGGAAGTGGTGGAGGAAGAGCCGGCGCCCAAGGCAGGAGGCAAGGGGGCCGCCGCGGCGTCGGCCCGTTGAGCCGTCTCCGGCGGGCTCATTGAGCGGCCTCCGACGGTCCGGTTATCTTAAGGCTTCCGATCTTCACGCCCTTGCCGGGAAGCCGGGAGGGGCCGGGCCTTTTTCTATCCCGACCAGATGACCGCCGCCGAAATCCGCAGGCAGTTTCTAGAATTCTTCCGTGAGCGGGGCCACGAGGTCCTGCCCAGCTCTTCCCTCGTGCCCTCGGACGATCCCACGCTCCTCTTCACCAACGCGGGGATGGTCCAGTTCAAGCGCATCTTTCTGGGCCAGGAGTCGGTGCCGTACAAGCGTGCCGCCACGTCGCAGAAGTGCGTGCGGGCCGGAGGAAAACACAATGATCTGGAAGAGGTGGGGCGGACGGCGCGCCACCACACCTTTTTCGAGATGCTGGGAAACTTCTCCTTCGGCGACTACTTCAAGCGGGAGGCTATCGGTTTCGCCTGGGAGCTCATGACCGAGGTCTACGGTCTGGATCCGGATCGCTTCTACGCCACGGTCCACCACTCCGACGACGAAGCCGCCGGGCTCTGGCGCGAGGTGGTGGGGCTGCCCGCCGAGCGCATCTTCCGCCTGGGGGACAAGGACAACTTCTGGCAGATGGCGGACACGGGGCCGTGCGGGCCCTGTTCCGAGCTCCTCTACGACCAGCGGGAGGTGGTGCCCGACTCCCAGAGCCTGGAGGAGTTCGAGGCGGCCACCGAGACGGGGGAGATCGTCGAGCTGTGGAACCTGGTCTTCATGCAGTACGACCGGGACGAGGAGGGCGTCCTCCACCCCCTTCCCGCTCCGTCCATCGATACGGGCATGGGCCTGGAGCGTCTCTCGGCCGTGCTCCAGGGGGTGGACTCCAACTACCACACCGACCTCTTCCGGCCTCTGCTGGACACGGTCGGAGAACGGGTGGGGCGCCCCTACGATCCGACGCAAGCGTCCAGCGTCAGCTACCGGGTCCTTGCGGACCATGCCCGGGCGGTGGCCTTCCTGGTCGCCGACGGGGTCTTTCCATCGAATGAGGGTCGCGGATACGTGCTGCGGCGGATTCTGCGCAGAGCCGTCCGCCATGCCTGGCTCCTGGGCCTGCGGGAGCCTGCGCTGGTCCATGTGGTGGATACGGTCATCGAGACCATGAAGGATGCGTTTCCCGAGCTGGAGCATCGCCGGGACCACATCCTGCGCATCACCCGGGGTGAGGAGGAGCGCTTCCTCGCCACCATCGAAGGTGGGATGGCCCGTTTCGAGGAAGTTGCGCCGGCTCGCCCTGCGGGGGAAGGGAAGGGGGTCATCCCGGGAGAGGAGGCCTTTCGCCTCTATGACACCTTCGGCTTTCCGCTGGATCTCACCCAGCTCATGGCCGAGGAGCGCGGCTATGACGTGGACGTGGCGGGCTTTGAAGCTGCCCTGGAGGCTCAGAGGGCGCGGTCCCGGGCGGATCGTTCCGCCGCGGGGGTCGGAGTGGACGAAGCCGAGACCCTGGAGGGATGGACGATCCTCGAAGAAGGAGAACAGCGCTTCGTGGGCTACGAGCAGGTGGATGTGGAGACCCGCGTGCTGGCCTTGCGCCGCGGTGAGGGAGAGATGGGTCTCATCCTCCTGGACAACCCCTTCTACGTGGAAAGCGGTGGACAGGTCTCGGATCGTGGAGAAGTGCGTGGGTACGGGTGGACGCTCCATGTGGAAGATGTACGCCGCGTTGACGGCCGTTCGGCGGTGTTCGGAACGGTGGAGGGAGCGGTCCCTGAATCCCCCTCCGCCCCGCTGGAGGTGGAGGCGGTCGTTCCGCGAGACGTGCGCCACGACACCGAGCGCAACCACACCGCCACGCATCTTCTTCATGCGGCGCTGCGGTCCGTCCTGGGTGAGCACGTGGTCCAGCGCGGATCCCTGGTGGCGCCCGACCGGCTGCGCTTCGATTTCGCCCACACCAGCCCCCTCACCCAGGCGGAGCGGGAAGAGGTGGAGGCGCGGGTGAATCGCGAGATCTGGGCCGACCATCCGGTGGTCATCGGCGAGCGGGAGTACGCCGAGGCGGTGGCCGCCGGCGCCATGGCCCTTTTCGGGGAGAAGTACGGCGACCGGGTGCGGGTGGTGGAGGTTCCCGGGGTGAGCCTCGAGCTGTGCGGCGGCACCCACGTGCGCCACACCGGGGAGATCGGTCTCTTCCGGATCGTGGGCGAGAGCGGCGTGGCGGCGGGTGTGCGACGCATCGAAGCCCTCACCGGACCCGGGGCGTTTGCCTACCTGCGCGGTCGGGAACGCATTCTCGATGAGGCGGCGGAGCGCCTCAAGACCCAACCCGACAACCTGGCGCATCGTCTCGACCAGCTCCTGGAGGAGCAGGCTGAGTTGAAAAAGCTCCTCGACGAGCTGCGTCAGGGCGGGGCCGGTGGTGAACGGGAAATCGCTGCGGCCGAGCTTCCCCTACCCGACGGGAGCGCCGCTGAGTACCGCGGGGTTCGCCTCAAGGTCCGCGACGCCGATGACGCCCGCAATTGGGGGGACGCATTCCTTTCCTCGTCGGAGCCGGCGGTAGCGGTGGTGGCCGCAGAGATGCCGGGGAACCGGTACGCCCTTTTCGCTTTCGTCACCGATGCCCTCATTTCGCGGGGAATCCGGGCCGACGCCGTGGTGCGCGCCGTGGCGGAGTTGGTGGGGGGCAAAGGCGGGGGAAGGCCCCATCTGGCCCAGGCGGGGGTGTCGGACCCGGAGAAGCTCGACGAAGCCCTCACCACCGGGGCGTTTCTCGTGCGGAAGATGCTGGAAGGCGGAGAGGACGCTTCATGAAGGCGGTGCGCCTCTGGTTGGAGGGACGCACGCCGTCGCCGCCGTCCACCCTGGCGCGTTGGCTGGAGGAGCGGGAGCCAGCACCGGGTGCACCGGAGGGGGAGGAGGTCTGGCGCACGCTTACGGCGTGGGGAATCGCGGCGCTGGACCGCGCGCGGTCCCACCCGGGACGGGTGCGGGAGAGCGCTTTTCACCTTCTCGCCGCCGACGCGCTCCTGACGTACGCGTGTGAGGCAGCGCTGGAGACGGAAGAGCCGACCCGTGCCCTGGATGAGATCCTCAAGCGTATGGCGGCCGCGGCGTGAACGATCCCGACCCGACGGCCCTGGCAGACATCCACAGCCACCTCGTCCCCGGCGTGGACGACGGCGCACGCACCGTGGAGGATGTCCTGGAGTCGGTGGAGCGCATGACGCGGCTGGGCATCCGCAAGATCCTCACCACTCCCCACCTTGACGGGAGCCTCACCCAGGACCCGGAAGAGCTGGAAGAGCGGCTCTCCGAGGTGGACGAGGCTTTTGCCGAGGCCGCCCAGGCCGTGGGGGAACGCTTCCCGGAGGTGGATTTTCGCCGCGGCCACGAGGTCATGCTGGACGTTCCCTACGTTTCCTTCGATGACCCGCGGGTGCGCCTTGCGGGCACCTCCTTCGTCCTGGTGGAATGGCCCCGTCTCCAACTTCCGCCGGGGACGGTTCCCGTCATCGAGCACATCCGTGCCGACGGCTACAAGCCCATCATCGCGCACCCCGAACGGTACATCGGGATGGGGGCGGCTCTGGGGCTGGCCCAGGAGTGGCGGGACCAAGGCGCCTATCTGCAGGTCAACTACGGATCCCTGGTCGGGCGATACGGCGGCGAGGCGCGCTCGACAGCGTTCCGTCTCCTGCGCCGCGGGTGGGCGGATTACATAGCGTCGGACTTCCACGGGCGTCCCGGGATCAGCCTCTACAAGCAGGAGGCGTGGACGGCGCTGGAAGAGGTGGGAGGGCACGAGGCTCTCGTGCACCTCTGCCTGACGAACCCTTCCCGGGTCTTCCGGGACGAGGATCCCATTCCCGTCCCGCTCCTTCCCGCCGAGCGCGGGTTCTGGGCCCGGGTCAAGGAGATTCTACGCACGGGGCCGCGATGACCTTCGCCGAGCTCACCCCGGGTGAAGTCTTGGAGGGAGGCAGGGCGTCGCACTCATGGGTCGAGAAATCGAGGAACGAGGCGAACATATGAACGACCTTCTGGATCTCAGTGGAAAGAACGCAGTGGTCACCGGGGGATCGCGCGGCGTGGGCCGCGCCACCGCACTCATGTTGGCCCGGGCCGGCGCTTCCGTGGGGATCTCCTATCACACGCAGGCCGACGCGGCGGCGGAGGTGGTGGGGGAGATGCGCTCCATGGGAGTTCACGCCTGGGACTTCGGAGGAGATCTGGCCGATCCGGCGGTGGCCGCCGCCCTCTTCGACCAGGCGGACACCGAATTTGACGGGCTGGACATCTTTGTGGGGAATCATGGGATCTGGCCGACGGAGGACGTGCCCATCGCCGAAATGAACGAGGAGCGGTGGCATCGGACCATGGCGGCCAACCTCCACTCCATCTTCTACACCTCCCGGGCGGCCGCCCGCCGCCTGCGCGACAACGGGCGCATCGTGCTGGTGGGAAGTACGGCGGGACAGCGGGGCGAGGCCTTCCACGGCGACTATGCCGCCACCAAGGGGGCCATGATCTCCCTGGTGAAGGGCTTCTGCGTGGAAGTGGCTCCCCGCGGAATCACCGTCAACTGTGTGGCGCCGGGATGGATCGATACCGATATGTCGGCGCAGGCGTACCAGGGCGGAGCCCGGGAGCGCATCGAAGCGGGGATCCCCCTGGGGCGGGTGGCAAGCCCCGAGGACGTGGCCGGGCCCATCGTCTTCCTGTGCTCGGAGCTTGGACGGCACATCACGGGGGAGATCCTCAACGTGAACGGCGGAGCGGTTCTGGTGGGATGATGGATTTCCGGCTCCAGGCGCCGCCGGCGGTGCGCTGGATCGTTGCCACCCTGGAGAAGGTCGGCCATGAGACGTGGGCGGTGGGCGGAGCGGTGCGCGATGCGGCCGCCGGCCTCCCCGGCGGCGATTGGGATCTGGCAACCCACGCGCGACCCCGCGAGGTGCGGCGCATCTTCAAGCGCACGGTACCGCTTGGCGTGGAGCACGGTACGGTAGGCGTCCTCGCCGACGACGGAAAGATGTATGAGGTGACCACCTTCCGGCGGGACGTAGAGACCGACGGACGCCACGCCGTGGTGGAGTTTGCCGAGACCATCCACGAGGACCTGGCGCGACGGGACTTTACCATCAACGCCGTGGCGTGGCATCCGCTGCGCGAGAAGCTGCTGGATCCCTACCACGGCCTCGCTGACCTGCGGGCGGGGGTGCTGCGGACTGTAGGGGATCCCCGGGAGCGCTTCGCCGAAGACTACCTACGCATTCTGCGCGCCTTTCGCTTCGCCGGACGCTTTTCCCTGGAGATAGAGGCGACGACGTGGGCGGCCATCGTGGGTGCGGTGGACCACCTTTGTTCCCTTTCTGCAGAGCGCATCCGCGATGAGCTCCTCAAGGTGCTGGCCGATGATCCGCGTCCGTCCCGGGTCCTGGAGATGTACCGTGAATCGGGTGCGTTGGCGGTGCTCTATCCCGAGGTCGCGGCGGCAGCGACGGAGGGTGGAGGGGCCGGGTGGAGGAAGCGCCTCACCGTGGTGGACGCCCTTCCCTTGGGAGAGCCGTTCCTGAGGCTGGCCGCGCTCCTGCGGGGTCTCCCCGCCGAGGATGCCGCCAGGGTCCTCGTTCGCCTCCGCCTTTCCAACGCCCAGACCGATCGGGTGGCGCATCTGGCCTCGGCTCCGCCCACCCCCGGCCCCGACGCCGAAGACGAGGAGATCCGGCGTTGGCTCAGCGCCGTGGGACGTGACCACGTCCGCGGCGTCCTGCGTCTCGACCTGGCGGCGGCCCGGGCCGGGGTGGGTGCGCCTCCCCGGGAAGCTGTGGCGGCGTGCCGCGCGGTGCGCAGGGTCATGGCCGCCCGGCCGCCCCTGGCCGTTCCCGACTTGAAACTCGATGGCCGGGATCTCATCCGCATGGGGCTGAAGCCCGGACCCCGCTTCGGAGAGCTGCTCGAAGAACTCCTGGATCTGGTTCTGGAGGATCCCTCGCTGAACCGCAAAGAGATTCTGGAGGCGGAGGTGCGTCGGCGGGTGGGCGAGGCGGAGGAGGGTGGCACCCGATGAGGACGGTTCATGGCTGAGCTCGATCTCTTCGGGGAAGGCGGAGAAGGAGGCGGCGCGAAGGGAGACACGCACCCGGTGCCCCGGACCTCCGATCCAGCGTCGACCGCCGGGATGCCGCTGGCGGCGCGGATGCGTCCCCGGACTTTGGAGGAGTTCGTGGGGCAGGCCCATCTCCTGGGCCCGGGAAAGGCGCTGCGGGCGATGCTGGAGCAGGGCCAGCCGTCCAGCATGATCCTGTGGGGACCTCCCGGGAGCGGGAAGACAACGCTTGCCCGCCTTATCGCCCACCACACGGACGTGACCTTTGTTTCCTTCAGCGCCGTCACGGAGGGGATCGGGCGGGTGCGGGAGATCATCGAGGAGGCTCGAGCCCGCCTCACTGCCACCGGGCGGCGGACCATCCTCTTCTGCGACGAGATCCACCGTTTCAACAAGGCCCAGCAGGATGCCTTCCTCCCCCACGTGGAAGCGGGCACCATCGTCCTCATCGGTGCCACCACCGAGAACCCGTCGTTCGAGATCGTACGGCCTCTTCTTTCCCGTGCACCCGTCTTCGTCCTGGAACCCCTGGCGTCCGGCGAACTGCGGAGGATCCTGGACGCGGCCGTGGCGTCGGAGGAGCGGGGGTTGGGAGGGATGGGCCTGGACGTGGAGGAGGACGCGCTGGAGTTCATCGCCCGGGCCGCGGACGGAGACGCGCGCAGGGCGCTGGGCGTTCTGGAAGTCGCGGCGGGTCTGGTGGGTCCAGGGGGCAGGGTGACGGTGGATCTAGCGCGCGAGGCGCTCCAGCATCGCTTCGCCGCCTACGACAAGGGGGGAGAGGAGCACTACAACCTCATCTCCGCCCTCCACAAGGCGGTGCGGGGCTCCGACCCCGACGGAGCGCTGTACTGGCTGGCGCGGATGCTTCTAGGGGGGGAAGATCCCCTTTACATCGCCCGCCGACTGGTGCGTATGGCTATGGAGGACATCGGAATGGCTGATCCCGCCGCATTGGGCGTGGCCGTGGCGGCCCGGGATGCATTCCACTTCCTGGGTGCCCCGGAAGGGGAGATCGCCCTTGCCGAGGCCGCCGTGTACCTGGCCACGGCACCCAAGTCCAACCGGGTGTACACCGCCTGGAAGGGTGCGCTGGAGGCGGCCCGGGAGACGCCGGGGGAGGGGGTCCCCCTCCATCTGCGCAACGCGCCTACCGAGCTCATGAAGGAGCTGGGCTATGGGGGGGAGTATCGATATGACCCCGACGAGCCCGACGGGATCGCCGCGCAGAGCTATCTGCCCCCTTCGCTGTCGGGCCGACGCTTCTATGAGCCCGGCCGCTTCGGCTTCGAAAAGACGGTCCGGGAGCGCATGGAGTGGTGGGCCAGGCGCCGGGCGGAGCCGCCCCATGAGACCTGAGGCCGGTTGGGGGGTATCAATTTCAGGCGGATCCATCGTCCCCCAGGGGGCCGATTCGTCTTGTAGGACACGGCACACCGACGGAGGAAGGTATTCCCACACAGCTCATTGAATTACGCGCTCCTGCGGATGTCGCGGTCCTGGTGGGGGCACCCCCACGGGACATGGATGACCGCCTCGTCCAGGAGCATCTGGCCGAGCTGGGGCGGCTTACAGACACCGCGGGCGGCACGGTGGTGGCGACGCTACAACAGCGTATCCAAAAGCCGCACCCACGATTCTATATCGGCGAGGGCAAGGCGCGGGAGCTTGCCGCCATGGTGTCGGACCAGGACGCCAACCTGGTCATCTTCGACGAGGAACTGACCCCGGCGCAGGGGAAGAACCTTGAAGACCTCCTGGGCGTTCGGGTCATGGATCGGTCCGAGCTCATTCTGGACATCTTCGCCACCCGGGCCCGATCCCGCGAAGCCCGCATGCAGGTTGAGCTCGCCCAACTGGAGTATCTCCTGCCGCGGCTGCGGCGGATGTGGAGCCACCTTTCGCGGATCCGCGGCGGGATCGGTCTGCGCGGCCCCGGGGAGACTCAGTTGGAGACGGACCGCCGGCTCATCGGCCGCCGTATCGCCGACCTCAAGTCCAAGCTGCGGGATGTGGCCAAGGCCCGAGCCGTGCAGCGCGAAGGGCGACAGGGAAGCTTCCGAGCCGCCCTGGTCGGCTACACCAATGCAGGCAAGTCTTCCCTCCTCCGAGCGCTGTCGGGAGCCGACCTCCTGGTGGAGGATCGCCTCTTCGCCACGTTGGACTCCACCACCCGGTCCGTCGATCTCGGGGCCGGTTATTCGGCGCTCCTCACCGACACGGTGGGCTTCATTCGCAAGCTCCCCCACGACCTGGTGGCGTCGTTCCGCTCCACCCTGGAGGAAGCGCGCGAGGCGGATATCCTGCTGCATGTCATCGATGCCGGCCACACCGACCGGGAGGAGCAGCGTCAGGTCGTAGCGGAGGTTCTGAGGGACCTGGGACTGGACCGGCGGGACCAGATTCTCGTCTTCAACAAGGTGGACCGCCTTACCCACGCAGAGGAGGACGCCCTCCGGGGGCGGGTACGGGCGCTGGAGGGTACGCCCGCCGTCTTCGTATCGGCACTGGACCCTGATTCCCTCGAGCCACTGAAGGAGGTCCTCAAGGCGCGCATTCGGGCCCGCATGCGGCACGTGCGGGCGCGGATCCCCGGCACCGACGGCGCCGCGTTGGCGCTCCTCCACCGTGAGGGTGAGATCCTGGCCCGGACCGACGAGAACGGTACCGTCGTCGTGGAGGCGCGGATTCCGCCAAGCCTGGAGGGGAGGCTCCGGGCGCGCGGGGACATCGTGATCGAAGATGTGGGTGACTGCGACAAGAGAGGTCGGGCGTGAGTCGGGTGAACCATGTCATGATCGTGGGGCCGGGAAGGGCCGGGCTGGCGGTGGGATACGCCCTGGCTCAGTCCGATGCCGTGGACCGTCTTACGGTGTGCGGGCGCCGTCCCGAGCCCCCGGCACACCCCCTCTTCGTGCAGGGTCTCGCACGCTATGTGTTCGGGCTTCCCGAGCCCGATGCGGACACCCAGGCCATCTTTCTCGCCGTGCCCGACGGAGCCGTGCCCGAGATGGCCCACGCCGTGGCGGCCCGTGGCCCGTCGCAGGGCAACGGAGCGGCCTTTCATCTTTCGGGGGCCCTCTCCACCGAGGTTCTGGCGCCCCTTCACGCGGCGGGCTATGCCGTGGGCTCCTTCCATCCTCTGCAGGCTCTGGCGCATCCGGTGACGGGCGCGGAGCGGCTTCCGGGATCATGGATCGCGGTCACCGGAGAGCCCCAGGCCGTGGCGGTGGGAAGGCGCCTGGCCGCGGCCATGGGGTGCAGCGTCCTCACCGTCGCCGAAAGTCGCCGCCCCCTTTACCACGCGGCGGCGGTCATGGCGTCGAATTTCCTACCGCCGCTCCTGGATGCCGCCACGCGCATGCTCGAGCGGGCGGGACTGGCGCCGGAAGAGGCCTTTGCCGCCCTCCTCCCCCTGGTCCGGGGCACCCTCGACAACATCGAGGAGCGGGGCCTCGCTCCGGCGATCACCGGCCCCATTCCCCGGGGGGATACGGAAACCGTGGGTCTGCACCTGCGGGCTATGGACCCGGAGGACCGAAGGCTTTATGCCTTCCTCGGGTTGGCTCTGGCCCGCATGGCCGGGGAGGAACTGGACGAAGACACCCGACGCGTGTTCCTGGAACGTTTCACGGAAGAGACCTCATGAGTCCCCTGCGTCTGTACATCAATATCGATCACGTAGCCACGATACGGGAAGCGCGCCGCACCGATGAGCCGGATCCCGTTCGCGCTGCGGTCCTCGCCGAACTGGGCGGCGCCGACGGCATCACGGTGCACCTGCGCGAAGACCGCCGACACATTCAGGACCGGGATGTGCGCCTCCTTCTCGAGACGGTCCGCACCGGGGTGAACCTGGAGTTGGCCGCCACCGACGAGATCGTGGCGCTGGCCTGCGAGTGGAAGCCCATGCAGGCTACGCTGGTACCGGAAAAGCGCGAGGAAATCACCACCGAAGGGGGACTTGACCTGACCTCGGAGAGGGCTCGAGCCGCCCTGGCGGAGGCGCTGCATCGTCTGAGAGAGGCGGAAGTGCGCACCTCCCTCTTCATCGATCCGGAGGAGGACGCGGTTCGCCGCTCCGCCGATCTGGGCGTGGATGCCGTGGAGCTTCACACCGGCGAGTATGCCAACGCGGCGCGTACGTTCCGCAATGAACAGCTCGCCCGCCTCAACCGGGCGGCATCGCTTGCGCGTAAGCTAGGACTCGGGGTCCATGCCGGACACGGACTCACCTACGAGAACGTGCGACCGGTTGCCGCCATTCCCGAGGTGGAGGAGCTGAACATCGGGCACAGCATCATCGCCCGCTCCATCTTCACCGGGCTGGAGAGGGCCGTGCGGGAGATGGCCGAGATCGTACGTCGCGCGCGGGGTTCCCGGTGAAGCATTGGGGGAAGGCCCTTTTCGGATTCATCGTCACTGTACTCCTGCTCTGGTGGGCGCTGCGGGGCGTCGCCTTCGCCGAAGTGTGGGCCCAGATCCGCCAGGGAGATCCCTGGCTTCTGTTGGCGGCGGTGGCGGTGGCCACCTTCGGATTCCTCATTCGGGCCGTGCGCTGGAAGATCCTCCTCGCGCCGGTGAAAGAGGACACCACCCTTTCGGCGCGCTTCGCCGCCGTGAGCATCGGCTTCATGGCCAACAATGTGCTTCCCGCCCGGGTGGGGGAATTCGCCAGAGCGTATGCGTTCAGTCGTCTCCAACCCGTATCGGTGAGTGCCGCCTTCGGCTCCCTCGTGGTGGAGAGGTTTCTGGACGGGGTGGTGCTCCTCCTCTTCCTGGTGGTTCCCGTGTTCCTTCCGGGGTTCCCTTCGGGCGGAGTCCTCTCGGAAGGGTTCGGCGCGGTTGCGCTGCGCGCCGCCGTCGCCGCCGTGGGCATCGTCCTGCTCGGGCTGGTCCTCATGGCGATTTTTCCCCGAACCTTCGTTTCCGTGGCCCGGTTCGTTACCCGTTTCCTTCCGGAGGGTGTGGCACGCCCCATCGTGGACGCTCTCGAGGCCTTCCTCGATTCCATCGGGCTCCTGAGGAATCCCCGCCTCCTGGCGCTGGGGTTTGCCTGGACCCTCCTCTTCTGGGCGTGGCACGGCCTCTCCTTCTGGCTGGGAATGCTCGCCTTCGGGATCCACGCCGGACCCGTGGCGGCCTACTTCACCGAGGCGGTGGTAGGATTCGGCGTGGCGATCCCCTCGGCGCCCGGCTTCATCGGCACCTTCCACGCCTCGGCCAACTTCGCCCTGGCCGACGTGTATGGGGTGGACCCGGCCAGGGCTCTCGCCTTCGCCTTCGGGTATCACTTCGGCGGGTGGATCCCCATCACGGCCATCGGTCTGTGGTACGCCTGGCGCCTTGGCCTCTCTCTCGGAGAGGTAGGCGCCGCCGAGGAACGCGTCGAGGAGGTCATCGAGCGGGAGCACCCCGGCGTGGCCGGCGGGAGCGCGGGGGCTCCGTGACGTCCAAAGATGCCGCAAGGCGCGGACGGGACGGCTTCGCGGCGCGGGTGGAGGCTCCGGCGAAGGTAAACCTCACCCTCAAGGTGCTGGGGCGCCGTCCCGACGGTTTTCACGAGCTGGACACGGTTTTCCAGGCGGTCGCGGTGAGCGACCGGGTGACGGTGACCCAGACGGCGGAGGGTCGCGGCATCGACCTGGAGGTGGTCACCCGAGGAGGCGGATCGCTGCCGGATCTGGGACCCATGGAGGAGAATCTGGCCTACCGGGCCGCCTGCCTCTTCCTGGCGGCGGTCGGGGATGCGGGTGCGCCGAGTGGTGGAGGGTGGAGGGAGGGCGACCGGGGCGGCCGCTCCGGTGTGGCCATCCGCCTGGAGAAGGCCATCCCGCCGGGGGCGGGCGTGGGTGGCGGTTCATCGGACGCTGCGGCGGTTCTGCGCGCCCTCAACGCGCTCTACGGAGGGGTCCTCACCCGGGAAGCTCTGCGCAACCTCGGCGCGGAGCTGGGGTCGGACGTCCCCTTCTTTCTGGGTGACTCGGTGCGGGCCCGGGGCCGGGGACGCGGAGAAGTCCTGACCGACCTTCCCCCCCTTCCGGCCCGGCCCCTCGTGCTCGTCTTTCCCCCCGTCCACGTGGCCACCGGGGAGGCGTACGCGGCTCTGGCCGCGGCGAGGGAGGGCGGTTTCAGGGATGCGGGGACCGCCGCCGTGGCCGCCGCAAGGACGTCGGCATCCGCCCACGCTCCTTCGGATCCGTGGGGTCGGGTCTACGCCGCGGTGGTCAACGACTTCGAGAAGGTCATCGCCGCCAGGGTTCCCGAAGTGACGAGGGCATTGCAGTTCCTTCGCGGAGCCGGGCCGCAGGCGGCGGCCCTGTCGGGGAGCGGTGGGGCGTGCTTCGCCCTCTTCGGCCGTGCGGGGGAAGCTGAGGCCGTGGCGTCGGCGGCCCGGGAGGAGTTGGGATGGCCGGCGGCTGCGACGTCCACCCTGGAGTCGTGGCCGAGCGTGGAGCTGGGAGGGGACGGCTCGCCCCCCGGGGCTTGAACCCGGGCGGGGGTATCCGGTAGGATGACGTGCGGTGCTCGCGCCGTGCCTGGCCCGTCGTCTAATGGCAGGACACCGGTCTTTGGAACCGGCGGTGGTGGTTCGAATCCACCCGGGCCAATCCTCCCTCTGCCGCCTTCCGCCATGCGCCCTCTCCTCCGCCTCGTCCCCGCCGCGACGGCGCTGGCGGCGTGGACGCTCGCGGGTGCGGCGTGCGCCGGTGCCGCAGCGGCGCAGGCGGCCACGGGCGGGTCGGACGAGGAGAGCCTCGCGATCGACTCGGCCGACGTGCGCGGCCGGGCCCGGGCCGAGCAGGCTCGCTTCGAGCGGCGTCGCGTGCGCTACTTCCCCCTGACGCATGCCTCGTACGGCGGCAGCTGCGACGAGCGCGTGGGACGCTTCTGCACCTGGTTCGAGGAGGGCGAGTGGTATCCGCGGCCCGAGGCGCCCGAGATCACCGGGATGCGCGAGGAGCTGCTCGCGTACCTCGACAGCGTCGCCCGCCTCGTCCCCGGGGACGGGTGGATCCTCGGCCAACGGGTCTGGTACCGGACGCAGGCCGGTCGCTGGGACGACGCCGCGCTCGTGGCGCGGGCGTGCGGGGGAGTCGAGCGCTGGTGGTGTCTGGCGCTGGAGGGCTTCGCGGCCCACGGCGCCGGTCGGTACGTCGAGGCCGAGCGGATCTTCGCCGACGCGCTGGAGGCGATGGACCCCGACCAGGCCGACCGCTGGCGGCGGCCCCGCCGGGCCGTCGACGGCGACCTGCGCGACGACCTCGACGACCTCGAGGGCGAGGAGCTCTCCGCGCTCCTCGATCGGCTGTGGGAGGCGGGAGACCCGCTCTACCTCGTGGCCGGCAACGACCGCCTCACCGAGCACTACGCCCGCTGGGTCGTGGTGAAGGTGCGGTCGCGAGCCCGCAACCCGTTCCTCCTCTCGTGGGGCCGCGACCT
>JBHHWB010000066.1:0-17298 GCA_046756305.1 Gemmatimonadota bacterium | reverse complement strand
GGGGGACCCCGATCCGCCGCCCCTGGAGGCGGTGGGCGCCGGCCGCCTCCAGGGTCGGGAGTACCGACACGGCCCGACACCCCAGAGAGAGCGCCGGAAACTTCCAGATCACGCGCTCCACCGCCCGTGCCAGGGCTCCCATGAAGCGCCCCTCCGGCTCGGCGGAATGGGCACAGGCCAGGCGGCCTCCGGGCCGGGTCACGCGATAGAGCTCCAGCGCCCCCGCGGAAGGGTCGTACACGGGGCAGAGGCTGTAGGTGGAGAGCACGGCATCGAAGGCGCCGTCGTCGAAGGGAAGGTGGAGCATGTCGGCCAAGAGAAAGGTCATGCGGCCGTCCAGGGCCGCTTCTCGCGCACGGGCGCGGCCCACTTCGAGCATCCCTCGGCTCAGGTCCACCACCGTCACATGACCTGAGGGACCCACGCGCTCGGCGGCGAGGAGCGCGGAGGAAGCCGTGCCCCCGCCCGCGTCGAGCACCCGGTCGCCAGCTCTGACGCCCCACTCCACCACAAGGCGACGCCCCCGCTCATCCGACGCCAGCGTGACGATTCTGTGGTAGGGGTCATACCGACGGGCGGCGCGATCATAAAGCTTCACAACCGCATCCGGTGAAAGAGCCGGCTGCTCACTCCGGTTCCGCCTTGCGTTCCTTACCATCCGCCTACGCCTCCGCCCCGGTAACGGGGGGCATGGAGAGGGCCGCGACCGCCGCGAAGCGACGGGCGGCATGAACCCACGATGCGTCCGTATGCGGGGGTCATGCAACGGTGGCAGGGACGCGCCGGCGGGGGCATATTCCCCTCTTCCATTTCGCGACCCGCTGATGAACACCCGATAGCCTCATGACACCATGCACAGCGTACAGGCGCAGGCTCCTCCTTCCTACCCTTCTTCTCCTGTCGGCCGCGTGCGGGAGGCCCGGCGCGCCAGACCCCGGTGTGTCGGGGAGCGGCGCCGCCGGATCCGCGGAGGACGAGACGGCACTCGTCCAGCGTGCGCGAGGCATCCACGAACGCGTCATTACCATCGATACCCACGTCGACATCAGTCCGGCCAACTTTACGGCCGAGCGCAACTACACCATGGATCTTCCCACCCAGGTCAACCTTCCCAAGATGGAAGAGGGCGGGTTGGACGTGGCGTGGTTCGTGGTCTATGTGGGCCAGGGTCCCCTCACCGAGGAGGGCTACGCCGCCGCCACCGCGCAGGCCCTGGAGAAGTTCCAGGCGATTCATCGCCTGACCGAGGAGATCGCCCCGGAACGTATCGGACTGGCCCTCACTTCCGACGATGTACGGCGCATCGCTGCGTCCGGCAGGAAGGTGGCCATGATCGGCATCGAGAACGCCTACCAGGTGGGCACGGATCTTTCCAACATCCAGCGGTTCTGGGATCTGGGAGGACGGTACATGTCCCTCGCCCACAACGGCCACAGCCAGATGTCAGATTCCAACACGGGGGAACGGGACGGCGTATGGCTCCACCACGGCCTGAGTGCGCTGGGCCGGAAGGCCGTGGCGGAGATGAACCGGGTGGGGATGATGATCGACGTCTCTCATCCGTCCCGGGAGGCCATGCTGCAGATGGCGGAGCTCTCCCGCGCGCCTCTCATCGCATCCCATTCAGCGGCGCGCGCCCTCAATGACGTGAGTCGCAATCTGGACGACGAGCAGCTCCGCATCCTGGCCGAAGGCGGTGGGGTCGTACAGACGGTGGCTTTTGCCAGCTACATCGACTCGGAGAAGAATGCGGTGCGCCGGGAGGCCGAGCGGGGTGTTCTCGCCCGGGTGGCGGAAGAAACCGGGTTCGAGCTGATCCCCTTCCGCCAGGTCTTCAGCCTCCCCGAAGCGGAGCGGGAGGCCTACATGGAGGGCTACAGCCATCTGCGAGAGGCAGCGGCGCCAGGGCTCATGGAACTCGACTCGGTGGCGCCGCCCGTGGACGTGGCCGACTTCGTTGACCACATCGACTACCTGGTGAACCTCATCGGCATCGACCACGTGGGCATCAGCTCGGATTTCGACGGAGGCGGCGGCGTTCGCGGGTGGAACAACGCTTCCGAAACCTTCAACGTCACCCTGGAGCTGGTGCGACGCGGGTACACCGAGGAAGAGATCGCCAAGCTATGGGGCGAGAACCTCCTGCGGGTCATGGATGAGGTGCAGGCCGTGGCGCGGGACATTCGGGCGCAAGGGCCGTCCTGGAATCCGGGACTGGACCGTGGCGTCGTGCCTATTCCAGGACCCGCCCTACCGTAAAGATGGCGTCGGCCGACAAGATCTTCTGCGGGTCGTGGACCTCCCACTGAACCCGCGGCACGAAGCCGTAGAGATGGTCCTCCTCCCCTGAGTTGAGGACCAGGGCGATCCTGTCGGCCATGGTTTCCGCCTCACTCCGGCCGCCGCCACTGGAGAGGAGGAGAAGCTCGGTTTCCTCCACGCGAGCCAGAGGATCGGCGTCGCGCACGATCTGGCGGAGTGTATTGGCTACCGCGCGTACAGCGCGATCCGAGTCGGATCGCGTGGGGTGTCGCTCGGGAAGCACCCAGTCGAGGGCGACGTGGATGACGAAGAACGGCCATTTCATCCGGCGGCAGGTGCGAATGCAATGTTCTCCCAGGAGGTGGATGGCTTCCCGGTTGAGGAGGCGTGTGCTGCGGTCCTCCAGGGCCGCGCGCCGGTTCGCCGCGTCCCGGCGGACACGCACGGTGATGTCACGGCATACAACCTGGACGCCAACCGGCTCGTTGTCCCGAAGGATCAAGCGCACCTTCTGGCCGACCCACACCTCGGAGCCATCCTTGTGCAAAGCGGGAAACTCCAGGTAGGTGACGGGAAGCCGCTCCTCCACCTGGCGGACATAGAAATCCACGACTCTGTCCCGGTAATCCTCGCGCACGAGGTCCTCGAAGGGGGTATCCCGGAGTTCCTCGGGTGAGTATCCCATCTGGCGGACAAGCTCCGCATTCACGAAGGGGAAGGAGCCGCGGATGTCGCACCGGTAGACCATGTCGGGAAGGAGGTCCACGAACTCCCGATAGTCCTCCAACGTTTCGAGGCGTAAAGCCGCCCGGCTGGCCTCGAGGACGTCGGGGGAAAGATCGCCCGGGGAAGTGACGCGGGGGGAAGCTCCGCGCTCACCGGCGTAGCTTTTTCCCAGGAGTCGGATGAGCTCCGGGGAAACCGACTCTCCGAACTCGTCTCGGAGCCACGCCTCGTATCGCTCCAGGCGCTCGATGGCACCGGCGCGGTCCCCAGCGGCCACGAGGGTCCTGAGGGCCGCGCGCACCACCCGCTCATCGGTGGGCGCAATGCGCTCGAGCGTCGTCATGGCTACGCGCGCATCGTGGATCCGTCCTCGGTCCACCGCGTCGTGGACGGCTTTGGAGCCTACGGCGCACGCTTCTTCCCTATACCAGTGGCGCTCCTGATCCACCCAGCTCCCGAAATCCGGCGCCCCGCTGGCGTGGACGCCAGGAAGGAAATCGCCCACCAGGACCTGGAGCACCCGCAGTCCTTCGCCGCGCTTTGCAGCTTGTTGGAATTGCCAGGCGTCGCAGGAAAGTTGGTCCGGGTCGATGGCGACGATGGAGCTGCCCCGGCTGAGGATGACTCCACTCCCCAGTGCGCCGCGGAGGAAATGGAGCGCCTTCGATAGGGAATTTCGTGCCCGGGCCTGGTCCAGATGCGGCCAGAACATCCCCACCAGGTTGGCACGGTCGTGAATCGGCGTAGGCCGGTGGGTGACCAGGTAGCTGAGAAGCGCAAACCGCTTGGGTTGGCGCCGGACCGTGTCCAGAGGCTCCTCTCCGCGCAGGAGCTCCAGCGCACCAAGGGCTCGGAGTCGTAACGAGGGCATGGAGTGAACCTGTTTTGCCGTGCCTGGGGGGGAGGTTGGTGTCTGACCTCGTAGGTCAGAGGCGGAGAACTAGAATCAGAAGCGCTACGTGTCAAGAGAGATGGGGTGGGGTGCCTGGGCCGGAATCGCCCCCCGCCGCGGCGAAATGGCGCACGACGGCGGCTCTGTCCGTCTTGCCCATGGCATTGCGTGGCAGGTGGGTCTCCCAGGCCCAGAGGCGAGGACGCTTTGCCGGCGTGAGATGCTCCCGGAGGAACTCATCCAACGTTGGCGCGTCGGGCGGTTCGGCCTCCCAGGTCGGCACCACCCAGGCGGCGACGCGCTGGCCCCACTCGTCATCGGGAACGCCGACCACGCATGCGTCGGAGACCCGGGGATGAGCGCGGAGGACCTCCTCCACCTCCAGCGGATCCACATTGACGCCGCCCGTGATGATGCGGTCATCGAGGCGGCCCCGAACCCAGAGGTTGCCGTCCCGGTCCAGGCTTCCCAGATCCCCGGTGTGGTACCATCCGTCCGGGGCGCACAGCGGGGTCTCCTCCCCGATATAGCCCGCGGCCATGGTGGGGCCCCGCGCCAGAATCTCCCCGTCCACGGAGAGGGTGACCTCGACTCCCGGGAGGGGAGGGCCTACGAAGCCGGGCCCGGGGATTCGGGCGCCGGGAGGGGATGTGGCCACCTGGGAGGTCATCTCCGTCATGCCGTAGGTAAGGGCGAGGGGCCAGCCCCGCGCCTGCGCGCGGGCCACCAGCTCGAAGGGGGCTCGGGCACCGCCGAGCAGGACTCCGCGAAGTGACGGCGGGGGTGGGGCGTCCCCGGCCACGTCCAGAAGGCGAGCGAGCTGGGTCGGAACGAAGGAAGCGTGGCTTACCGGGCGTGCGGCACCGCTCCCCAGGGCCGACCCCGATAGGAAGCTCCACGCCGCGTCGGCTCGAAAGCGCCCGGCCGCCAGGACCGCAGAGCCCAGGAGCCATGCCCGGACCAGGAGCGCCAGACCGCCCACGTGGGAGGGAGAAAGGGACGCGAGCCACAGATCCGTAGAGCAAAGGTCCAGGCGTCGGCGGCTCGCGTCCGCATTCGCCACGAGGCCGGCCCAGGTGAGGGCGACGCCACGAGGCCGGCCCGAGGTGCCGGATGTCCACAGGATGACCTGGGCATCCCCGGGGAGCGACGGGGTTTCTTCCAGCCTCCGCCGCGCCCCGGCTGTCTCAAACGCGGTGAGGGCGGGGTGGAGGGGTGCAGGAATGGCGCCCGCGCGCCATACGGCCAGGAGGTGAACGATCCCATCGCAGGTCGCCTCCATGGGGAAGGGTGCCACCCTTCCAGCGCCGGTACCCTCATCCAGGAGACGCTCCGCCTCGGCGCTGACCCGTTCGTCCAGCGAGGCGTAGCTCCAGGAGGCGCCCTCGGGAGTGACGAGGGCGGGGGCGCCGGGGTCGGCCCGGCCGCTGCTCAGGACCTGCGCAAGGAGATCGACAGCCAAGTTTCGAGTCCGGATTCGTAGTGAAGCGAAGTCCGACGGTGTCCGGGAGGAATACCCGAATTGCCTCGAGGAGGTCAAGGCCGTCGGCGGCATCCACCGCGGCACTGCCCAAGACCCTCGGGAGGACGAAAAGGTCTTGACAATATGCCAAGCTTCAAAGAGGGTAGTGACATGTAAATCTGTACTTTGAACTGGTTAACCTTTACAGGAGGTGTACTGTGAACGTCTTGGCCAAGGTGGGACGCGTCCTGTTTGCGCTTCCCATGCTCGTCTTCAGCTTCTTTCACTTCACGAATGCCGGCGCCATGGCCGCGTTTGTTCCCATCCCAGGCGGTACGTTCTGGGTGTATCTGACCGGCCTGGCGCTCCTGGCGGCTGCGATTGCGATTCTCACGGGAAAGCAGGCCGTGCTCGCGACCCGGCTCCTCGGCCTCATGATTCTCATCTTTGCCCTGAGCATCCACCTGCCGGGAGTGCTCAAGGCCCCCGATCCGGCTGCCATGCAGCTTTCCATGACCAACTTCTTGAAGGACACGGCCCTCGCCGGCGCCGCGTGGGTGCTGTCGGGGGTTGTTCAGCAACAGGAGGCCGAGGAGTCCGCCGGCGAAGCTTGAGCGCGCCGTCGCGCCGCGTCGAAGCTGTAGCTACGGCAAGGAGGAGAGACGACGCATGAGTCCGCAACACCCCTGCGCCCAACGCGGCCTGCTGCATGACTCGGACAGGCTCCTAGCGCCGGGTGAACCAGCTCCAGATCCAGAAGATGCCGGTGAGGATGCCGGAGATGAGAAGGGACGTGGCGAGGGGGATGTAGACGCGCACGTGTTCCGTTTCGAAACGAAGATCGCCCGGGAGGCCCCGAAATCCCCACCGGCCTAGGCCCCAGAAGGCCAGGCCGGCCAGGAAGAGGAGCAGGCCCAGGGTCATGAGGACCCGGCCGACGTCACTCATGGGATTCAGGGCTCCCCGGGCGATTACGCGTCAGGCCTCGCTCTCCTTTTCCTTCTTCTTTTTTCCGGAGAGGAGGCGTCCCAGCGTGCCGCCGCCGGCGATCTTCAGCCGCCGGGGACGCGCATGCTCCTTCTTCGGGACGTGGATCTCCAGGACGCCGCTGTCATAGCTGGCCTCCACGTGATCCATGTCTGCGCTCTCAGGAAGGGTGAAGATGCGCTGGAAGCGCCCGAACTGGCGTTCACATACCCAATAGCGGGGACGCTCCACTTCCTCTTCCTGCAGGCGCTCACCCGAGATGAAGAGCTGGTTTCCTTCCACGGTCACGTTGAGGTGGTCCAGGTCGAACCCGGGTGCCTCCACGGAGATGAGGATCTCGTCATCCGTCTCCACCATCTCGGCCGGGAAGGACAGGTACCCGCCGCGCAGCGCAGGAAGGGCCGCCGACAGGTTCCACGCCCCGGGGGCGTTGAACAAAGACAGGTCGTCGACCATCCGCGACATCAGCCGATCCATGCTCCGGCTCATGCCGAAGAAGTCCTCGTCGAAAAAGGGGTCCACCGACGATGCCGGCCGGCCGACACGCCTCAGTACTGGAAGCATCTCAGCTCACCTCCTTCTTAGAACCTGTCACCTGATGCCGGGGAGCCCGCATAGGCTCCCCGGGTCCTACACCACAGAACAGCCCGCGCGGGGCACGGGCCGCCGACTCAACTGCCACGCAACTCCCGTGCCTATCCGGCCCGCCCCTGGAGGCCTCTCACCCTGCCAGGGTTGGCAGACTCGGGTGCCGGATTGACAGCCGCGGGCAGCGCCCATTCCTTTGCTCCCGTCCCCTGTCCGTCCCTTGGGAAGTCGGAGTCGCCCATCATGCCCTCAGTGCCCAGGATCACTCGCTTCATCACCGCCGCCCTTTTTCTTGCGCTGCTGCAGGCGTGCGATCCGGCTGCCCCTTCGCGAGGCGGAGCTACTCCGGAGGATGTGTCGCGGTGGGAGCGGCGGGCGGGTGCGGTGACCATCACCCGGGACGACTGGGGAATCGCCCACGTGAAAGGACCCACCGACGCCGACGCCGTCTTCGGGATGATGTACGCCCAGGCCGAGGACGACTTCAACCGCATCGAGGTCAACTTTCTCAACGCCATGGGCCGCCTGGCCGAGGCCGAGGGGGAGGACGAAATCTACCGGGACCTGCGCATGAAGCTCTTCATCCGTCCCGACGAGATGAAGGAGCTCTACGCCGCGAGCCCCGATTGGCTGCGCGACCTCATGGACGCCTGGGCCGACGGACTCAACTACTACCTGTACACTCACCCTGGCGTGACGCCGCGGGTCCTTACGCGCTTCGAGCCGTGGATGGCTCTCACCTTCAGCGAAGGAAGCATCGGCGGCGACATCGAGCGCATTTCCCTGCACGGACTGGAGGCTTTCTACGGGAAGGGCGCCGGGGCGCACGACCTCGGCCTCGGGACATGGCAGCCGGAGGAGCCCCGCGGATCCAACGGCTTCGCCATCGCTCCCTCCAACACGCGGGACGGCAACGCCCTTCTCCTCATCAACCCCCACACCTCCTTCTTCTTCCGCGCCGAGACCCACGTAACCAGCGACGAGGGCCTCAACGCCTACGGCGCCGTTACCTGGGGGCAGTTCTTCATCTACCAGGGCTTCAACGACCGGGCCGGTTGGATGCACACCTCGAGCGGCGTGGACAACATTGACGAATACGCCGAAACGGTGGTGGAGCGGGATGGGAAGCTCTTCTATCGGTATGGGGAGGAGGAGCGCCCCGTCACTGCGGAGAAGATCACGGTACCCTATCGCTCGGGGGACGGGATGGCGGAGCGGGAGTTCACCGTGTACCGGACGCACCACGGCCCCGTCGTACGGGAGGAGGGCGGAAAGTGGATCACGGTGCGGCTCATGGAAAATCCCAGGGACGCCCTCATCCAGTCCTACACGCGCACCAAAGCACGTTCCTACGAGGAGTTCCGCAAAACCATGGAGCTCCACACCAACTCCTCCAACAACACCGTCTACGCCGACGCCGACGGCAACATCGCCTACTTCCACTCCAACTTCATTCCCCGCAGAGACGACCGCTTCGACTGGACGAAGCCCGTGGACGGGAGCAACCCGGCCACCGAGTGGGGCGACGTCCTCTCCATAGACGAGACACCGGGCGTGCTCAATCCTCCCAACGGCTGGATCCAGAACACCAACAACTGGCCCTTCTCGGTGGCGGGCGAGTTCAGCCCCCGGCGGGAAGACTTTCCCCGCTATGTGGAGCGCGGCGGGGAGAACCCGAGGGGGATCCACGCCGTCCGGGTGCTGAAGGGGAAGAAGGACTTCACGCTGGAGTCGCTCAGGGATGCGGCATTCGACAGCGCGCTTCCCGCCTTCGAGGAGCTGCTCCCCGCCCTCCTATCCGCCTATGACGGCCTGCCCGCCGACGACGGGCTGCGGGCCCGCCTGGAAGCCCCGGTGAAGATGCTGCGGGGGTGGGATATGCGCTGGTCGGTGGAGTCGGTTCCCACGACGCTGGCAGTGCTGTGGGGGACGCGCCTCATGGGAGAGGCGCGCGGCGCCGCCCGCAGCGCCGGGATCTCCGTCTATGACTATATGGCCCGCCGCACCGAGCCGCGCAGGCGCGTCGAGACGTTGGCCGCGGTGGTGGACCGTCTGGAGACGGACTTCGGCACCTGGCAGGTGCCATGGGGAGACATCAATCGCTTCCAGCGCCTCACCGGAGACATCGTGCAGCCTTTCGACGATGACGAGCCCAGCACCCCGGTGGGCTTCACGTCGTCGCGGTGGGGCTCCCTGGCGTCCTTCGGGGCCCGCCGCTACCCGGGGACAAAGAAGCTCTACGGGACCAGCGGAAACAGCTTCGTGGCCGTGGTGGAGTTCGGACCCCGCGTACGGGCCATCGCCGTGACGGCGGGCGGGGAATCGGGTGACCCGGCCTCACCGCACTTCAACGACCAGGCCGAGCGGTACGCCACGGGAGCGCTCCGGGAGGTATATTTCTACCCCGAACAGCTGGCGCAGCACACCGAACGGGTCTATCACCCGGGGAACTGATCCCCCATCCCCGCCGGCGGAGGTTCGGGGGGCGCAGCGCCCGGGCGCGAATCACACAGATCGGAGCATAGGCATGTCCAAGGAAACCATCGTCGAGTGTGTCCCCAACTTTTCCGAGGGCCGGAACGCGGCCGTGGTCAAGGAGATCACCGACGCCATCGAGAGCGTATCCGGCATCGAGCTCCTGGATGTGGACCCAGGCGCCAACACCAATCGCACCGTGGTGACCTTCATCGGTCCGCCGGATGCCGTGGAGGAGGCGGCCTTCCGGGGCGTCGCCCGGGCCGCCCAGGTTATCGATATGCGGGAGCACCACGGGGAGCACCCCCGCATGGGCGCCACCGACGTGGTGCCCTTCGTGCCCGTGGCCGGGGTCACCATGGATGAGTGCGTGGAGATGGCTCGCCGCGTGGGCCGGCGCATCGGCGAGGAGCTGGACATCCCCGTCTTCCTCTACGAGTACGCCGCCACCCGCCCCGAGCGGAAGAACCTGGCCCGCATCCGGACCGGGGAATACGAAGGGATGGCGGAGAAGCTGAAGGACCCCGAATGGAAGCCCGACTTCGGGCCGGCCGAGCTGAATCCTACCGCCGGTGTCACCGCGGTGGGGGCCCGGGAGTTCCTCATTGCGTACAACATCAACCTGAACACCACGGACCGGCGCTACGCCAACGACATCGCCTACGTCCTCCGGGAGCGGGGCCGGTGGAAGCGCAAAGGCAACACCGAGCCCTTTTACTACAAGGGCGAGGTCATCCGCTTTCCCGAAGACGGCCACTACCCATGCGGGCCCTGCGATTTCGTGGCCGAATCCTTCGAGGAGCTCGAGGTGCATTATCGGGAGGCACACGGGGGGGACCTGCGGGCCCGATACGAGGCCCTCGGCATCGATCCCGAAAACCCGTCGGGTCCCGTCTTCACCGACGGTCTCTTCAGGGATGTGAAGGCCATCGGCTGGGTCATCGATGAGTACAATCGGGCCCAGATCAGCATGAACCTCACCAACTTCCGGGTGAGCCCGCCCCATCAGGTCCTGGAGGCCGCCCGGGAGGAGGCGCGCAAGCGCGGCATCGTGATCACCGGGTCGGAGCTGGTGGGGCTCATCCCGTACGAGGCCATCCGGGAGGCGGGCCGCTTCTACCTGCGCCGGATGATGAAGTCCACCGGGATCCCGGTGCCCGACCTGGTGGAGACGGCCATCCAGTCCATGGGGCTGCGCGACGTAGCGCCTTTCGATGCGGAAGAGAAGGTCCTGGCCATGCCCAGGGTGACGGGGGAGCTGGTCCGGCGGCCGACGTACGACTTCGTGGACGAAGTGTCCCGGGACACGCCTGCGCCCGGGGGCGGCTCGGTGGCGGCGCTGGCCGGGGCACTGGGGGGAGCGCTGGCCGGGATGGTGGCCAACCTGACGGTGGGCAAGGGGGAGTTCGACCCCATGTACGACAGGCTCTGCGACATCGCCGATCGCGCCCAGGAGGTCAAGGACGCCCTGGTGCGGGCCGTGGACGAAGACACCCAGGCCTTCGACGCCGTGCTGGCCGGGATGCGCATGCCCCGGGACACGGAGGAGGAGCGGGACGCCCGGGAAAGAGCCATCCAGGATGGGTACAAGACGGCCACCAAGGTTCCCCTGACCACTGCGGAGCGGTGTGCCGACGCGCTTCGTCTGTGCCGCGAGATGGCGGAAATTGCACCCGAGGCCATGATCAGCGACGTGGGTAGCGGCGCGCTCCTGGCCCACGCCGGCGTGAAGGCGGCGGCCTATAACGTGCGCATCAACCTACCCCACATCACCGACAAGGCCTTCGGGGCGGAGGTAAAAGAACGCCTGGACGGCCTCCTGACGGAAGCCGCCGAGATGGCGGGAGACGTGGAAGCTAGAGTGAACGAGCTCCTAGGCTGACGTTCCCTCTTCTTTGAACCCGACGAAGAAGCAGAGCGCGATCAGGGCCAGATTGGTCGCCGCTCGGGAGTAGGATTCGGCCGCCACGATGATCGGTCCGGTGAAGACCGAGACCACAGCGAGGACGAACGAAAGTACCGCGAGCCAGGTGCAAGCTTTGGCCAGACCTGCCATTCATGCCTCCATGTTGAGGGATCTTCCCACTTCAGCTCCCATGACGTATGCACGTCTGAGGCGGCCAGGGCAAGGAAAAATTACCCGGACAGGCTCCCAGCGCTGCTGGCTTCTAGGGCCTCGGACGGCCCACCTGAGGGTCCGGGGGGGCCGGGATGCCGGGGTCCTCCCGCAACGCGAAGGTCACGCGTGCGCCATAGGCTGCGCACGCCAGGACGAGTTCCGGTCCAGGGCGATCCACCAGGAAGCGCCACGCTTCGGGGTTGCCCTCCAGACGGGAGCGGAACTCCGTAGGAATCCCTGAGTCATCCAGCGCAAAGCGAGGCGTATCCAGGCCCAGGGAGAGCCCCCTTCCTTTGGCCTTCAGGTACGCTTCCTTGAGGGTCCACAGCCGGAAGAACGCTTCGTCCCGGCCTCCGCCCGGACGAGCCTCCAGGTAGCGCACCTCTTCCGGAGCGAAACATCTGCGTGCCACTTTCATGAGTTCTGCGCCTCGCTTCCGATTCTCCACGTCCACCCCGAGCGCCGCCACTCTTCCCACGGCGCACGCCACCATGCCTTCGGTGTGGGAGATGCTGAAGGCGCACGACGGGGAGGAGGCGAGGTGGGGACGACCGTGCTCGTCGGTCTGAAAGCGAAAGGACTCGGCGGGTGCGCCCAGTTCCTCTTCCAGCATGCGGCGCAGGAGGACGCGGGCGGCGACGAAGCGGCGCCGATCCCCGTCACGAGCAAAGCGCGCCGCCCGCTCCCGCTCCCGGGAGGAGAGGAGTTCCGTTTCGGCGGCACCTTCGGCCAGCGTCCGGATTCCCTCCGCGGTCAGGAAGCGGATGCGGACCAGAGGCGTCGGGGTCGGGGACAAGGGATCCGTGGGATGCGGGTAAAGGGCCCGGGGGCGGCGGCGCCTCCGGAAGCTTGGGTGATACTCACCCTTCCGCCGGCGCGAGGCAAACGGCTTGAGGAGGCGGGCTCCCGCCGCCGCCGGCGCCCGCCTCTGTCGCCGCAGAGCTCAGCTCCCCTCCCCCTCCTTGGCGCGGACCTTCCCGGGCTCCGGGGCCACGCGGTCCAGGCGCCAGCTCGGGAAGCGGTAGATCACCGAATCGCCTGGGACGCGAGCCCAACGGTCCATCCCGCCGCTTCCGAAGTGCACGTCCAGAAGGGTGTCGCCGTCGGCGTCCAGTGCCAGGATGCGCCCATCTTCGGGAAGGGTCGCCACCGAGTCGTCAGCGCTCCAGAATCCGGTGGCGTCCAGGCCGGCCAGCTCCTGCAGTATACGCGTGACGACATCGTCATCGGCTGGCTCTTCGGCGCCGGAGAGTCCGTCGTCCTTGAGAGTCCACGTGGAATCACTCCGCTCCACGGCATACGTGTCACGGCCGCGGGTGACCTCGATGCGCGTCACGGCGGAGGTGTCGGCGGCGGCGATACGCTTGTTTCGCCAATCGTCCCGTCTGCGGGTGAGGACGGTGCGGAGTCCGCCGGTGAGGAGGTAGACCTCGTCCGCGCCGGGGAGGCGGACATACGCCGAACCGAAGGGAGTGCCGGAGCGTCCTACCAGGAGGGCCACCGAATCGCCGTCGGTGCGGAAGACCACCTTCCAGGCGGCGGATCCGGAGACCCCCATGCGTTCGTGGTTGGCGGGATTGCGGGCCACGGGGCCGGTGATCTCCATCTTTTCCACGCTGTCCCACAGGCGGGACATGGATGCGGAATCGGCGGCGTAGCCGTCCACCGTCCACCCCTGAGGAGTGCGAAGAATCTCCAGGGTGTCGCCCGGCCCCGCGATCCGCACGCCGACGAGGGCGTCGGGGTTCAGCTCCTCCACGATGGCCGCCACCTCCAAGGGCGCTGCCCCTGTTCCGGAAGCGCGCCCGCGCTCCACGAGCGACACCAGCACCCATACCGCCACCAGCGCCGCGGTGGCGATGCCCAACCATTTCAGCGTCTTCGCACTCACGCCACCACCTCCTTCCACCGGGCCTGCGCCCTGCGGCGCCGCCCGGTGATGCGTACGATTCCCACGAGAACGAAGAGGAGCGGGACCCCGATGAGGTTGCCCCACTTCATGACGTTCTTCGCCAGTTCCGATGTGAACACGAGCTGCGGAGGCGTCCGGTTCTTGGAACGGATGCGGATGAGGGATTCATCCTGGGCCAACCAGTCAATGGCGTTGGCGACGAAGCTCACGTTCTGGGGGTTGGAGCGTACGAACTGATTTTCCAGGAAGGTGGCGTCGCCCACCACCACCATACGGCCCTTGAGCGGTGTTGCCGTGCTGTCGGCGGCTTCACCCGCAGCCCCGTCCTCACCCTCCAAGCCCGGGTCCACCGCGGCGGCCACCACCTGCACTCCCAGATCCTCCTGGGGGACATCCCACTTCTGGTCCGGGAAGATGGGCAGGGTCGGGCTGCGCAGCGCGCCGCCCTCCGAAGTTTGCCAGAGGGGTGTGACATGCACCGTGTCCAGGATCTCCAGAGCGCCCGCCCACCCCAGGGAGAGGGCACGGAGGCCTCGGGTCACGGGATGATCCCCCGCCGGGAGTGCTATCGGCCACAGCGGATAAGGAGCGATCACGTTGAAGAGACCCTGCCGACCCAGGGACACCCGTTCACTGGACACCAGGTCCATCACCAGGCTCCCGTCCATGCGTATGCCCGCCTCCTCCACGAGGGACTCCAGGCCCGTTCGCACCGGGACAGGGGAGGGCGCCCGGGGACTCACCTCCACCGGGTCCAGAAGGAGGAGGGCGGCGCCTCCCGCCTGGAGATACTCCCGCACCCGCTTGGTGGCCACGCTGTCCAGGGGCTGGGAGGGACCCGCCACCACCAGCACCCGCGTGTTCTCGGGATCGAAGGACGCGAGGGAGTCGTCGGCCAGGTTCACGGTCTGCAGGAGGTAGCGATCCCCCAGAGCGTCGCTCAGGCCCGGGATCTGGCCCGGCGCCTTGCCGGCGCCGTCGGAGGCGAACTCCACCGTGGGTCGATCCGTGGCGGTCATGCGGGCAATGGCTGACGCCAGGCGGAATTCCAGATCCTCGGTGCGGGAGATGACGGGAATGACCTCCCGGTCGTCGGCGTAGGTCACGGCCAGGCCGTAGTATCCTCGGCGGACCTGGAATTCGTCGTCCCGCAGGACGTTGAACTCCACCGGGCTGATTCCAAAGGCCGAAGCCTGGGATCTGGCGTCCTCGTCCCGGTCGGGGTCCACCTCGCGCACCCGCAGATTGCCGTTGGCCGCACTCTTCATGTCTGCGAGGAGGTCGCGTACGTCCCTGAGTTGAATCTGGATTTCGGGTGGAAGCTCTTTCGAGGCGAAGAGGGTGATCTCGACGATGTCGTTCAGATTCCCCAGCAGCTCCCGGCTGCCTTCCGAGAGGGTGTAGAGATCGTCACGGGTGAGGTCCAGGCGCCCACGGATGTGGCTTCCCAACAGGTTGAGCGTCACCACGATGACGGCCACCAGGAGGGTGGCGATGCGCAGGCGACGGCGCTCGGGCAGCGCGGGAGAGAGGCGCGCCCCCGCCACGGAAGAAGCGGCGAGCATGAGGAAGAAGGCCGCCGCCGAGACGAAGTAGAGCACGTCACGCAGGTCGATGACGCCGCGGGCCACGTTCTGGAAGTGGCTCACCACCGAGAGGCGCGCCAGGGCTCCGGAGAGGGCTGGCGGGAGGCCGATCTGCACCACCGCGAGGCCCATGAGGAAGAGCACGAAGCTCACCACCGCGCCCAGGATGAAGGCGGTGATCTGATTGCGGGTCACACTGGATGCCCACAACCCTACGGCGACGAGCTGGGCGGCCAGGACTGCCGCACCCATGTACTGGGCCACCATGATCCCGGGGTCGGCTTCGGAGGCAAGGAGGACGCCCAGTCCCGTGGGGAGGGTGCCCGCCAGGGCGATGAGAACAAAGATCCAATCCCCCAGGAATTTGCCCAGCACCACCTCCGCTTCGTTTACCGGCTGGGCCATGAGCCACTCCAGTGTGTGGCTCCTCTGCTCTTCGGCGAGGCTGCGCATGGTCACCGCCGGGATGAAGACGGCGAAGAGGATGGGAAGAAGGTCGAACAGCGGTCGCAGGCTCGCGGCTCCCGTGGCGTAGAGATTGCGGAAGGTGAGGAAGAGGGAGATGCCCAGGAACGCGACGATGAGGACGTATGCCGTGGGCTGATCGAAGTAGCTCCGGACCTCCCGTCGGGCGACGGTCCACGCGGCGCGCATCATGACACCTCCTCCTCGTCCCCACTCTTGTTCTGCGCCGGGGGCTCATTGGCGGTGAGCTCGCGGAAGATCTGCTCGAGGCTCGCGTGCTCACGGTGAAGCTCCCACAACTCCCAGTCCCTATCCCGGGCAAGCCCGTAGATGAGAGGCCGGAGATCTTCCTCGCCCGTCGCCTGCAGCTTCGCCAGTACCCGGCCATCGGTGGGCCGGATGTCGCACGCCGCTACGCCGGGCAGCGCGGAGAGGGCGGCGGCCACGTCCTCGCCGCGGACCTCCACCAGGTAGGTGGCCGCCGCCGCCCGGGAGGAGAGGAGCTGCTCAACGCTTCCTTCCGCCGCAAGACGGCCGCGGTTGAGGATGAGGAGGCGGGTGCAGGTCGCTTCCACCTCCTGCATGACGTGGGTGCTCAGGAGGACGGTGCGTTCCCGCCCCAACTCCTCCACGAGCCTGCGGATGTCCACGCGCTGATTGGGGTCGAGGCCTTCGGTGGGTTCGTCCAGGATGAGGACTTCAGGTCGATGGAGGATGGCCGCCGCCATCCCCACCCTCTGCCGGTAGCCCTTGGAGAGTTCTCCCACCGGACGGTAGAAGACCTCGCCGATTCCCGTTTCCTCCACGGCGTTGGCTACACCCGACCGGGCTTCGGCCTCGTCCATGTCGCGGAGCTGCGCCACGTAGTCCAGGTACTCGGCGACGAGCATGTCGTCGTAGAGGGGGTTGGACTCGGGGAGATACCCAACCCGGCGCTTGGCGGCCACCAGATCCCGGCCGATGGGCACGCCGTCGAAGAGCACCACGCCCTCGTCGGGCTGCAGCGTGCCCGTGAGCATGCGCATGGTGGTGGTCTTGCCTGCGCCGTTGGGGCCCAGGAACCCTACCACCTCGCCCCGGTGGACCTCGAAGCTAAGCTGGTCCACGGCAGTGAGCGGCCCGTACCGCTTCGTCACCCCTTCCACAGAGATCATGACAACCCTCGCTCCTCCCCTGGTCATCCGGCGTCTCCGCCTGACACGCAGGGCTCATCATGGCCCGGCCCGGAGGCCGCACCAGGCGGAGAAGCGCACCATTACTGTGAACGAGACGTTTCGCGACGGCGAAACGTCCGATTGTAAAAAGTCCTCCGGCGTGTGTCCACCTGTACACGGCGAGAGGCGTGGCGTACGTCTACCGGATGAAGGTCCCTCGGATGGGAGTCGGTTTGGCGCAAGCTCTGAGCGGAAATGAGTCGCGGTTCGGCGCCCTTCTGAGCCGGGTGAGAACGGGGGACGCGAACGCCATGACCCGACTCCTCGCCGAGGTTCGTCCCCGCGTCCTTCGCTGGGCACTTGTCCAGCTCGGGGATGCCGACGATGCGGAAGATCTGACGCAGGAGATCGTCGTGACCGTCATGCAGCGCGTCCGGGCCCTTCTCGCCGACCTTCCGGCGCGCTCCGGGCGGCGTGGTTTTCGCCGCGCGGCGCCCTCCCGGCGGGTGCGGCGCTATGTGCTGTCCGCCGGAGTGGCGGTGGCGGCGGGCATCGCCGGACTCCTCTTCTTCCCCGGTTCGGGCGAGCGGGACGGGACGGTACCCGAACGCGCACGGCGTGACGCCCTCCGGGGCACGCTCCTAGAGGAGAAATGATGATGAAAAAAAGC
>JBHHWB010000065.1:0-17464 GCA_046756305.1 Gemmatimonadota bacterium | reverse complement strand
TCCTTCCCGCCGGGGCATCGTCTCAGACGGTGCGGGATCAGGTGGAGGATTCGGCGGAGCTTCCGGCGGGCACCGACGTGCTTTCCCGGGCGCGGTCACGCCAGGCCGCGTTCGAGCGGACCCGGGTCCGGTACCTTCCCCGGACGTCCGGCGCCGCTGCAGGTCGGTGCGACGAAGAGGTGGGCCGCTTCTGCGCCTGGTACGAAGAGGGCGAATGGCGTGCGGCGCCCGAGGCACCCGAGATCGCGCGGGAGCGGCAGGGGCTCCTCGCTTTCCTGGATGATGCCCTCCAGCGCCTCCCCCACCCCTGGCTCCTGGGGCAGAGGATCTGGTATCTCCTGGAGGCCGGCGCGGACACCCAGGCCCTCGCCGAGGCTCGCCGGTGCCGGGTCCCTTCGGGCCCGGAGGGGACGGCGTGGTGCCGCGCCCTGGAAGGTCTCGTGCTTCACGTCATGGGGCGGGGAGCCGAGGCGGACACAGCCTTTGCCCGGGCCCTGGCGCGCATGACCGTTGAGGAGGCGGAGCGGTGGCGCCTCCCTCTTCGCCCGGTGGAGGGGCGCCTTCGCCATACCCTCGAGGCGGCCCGCAAGGCCTCTCCCGATTCCCTCGATACGGTCCTGGAGCGGGTCTGGGCCCTGGCCGACCCCCTCGCCCTGGTTCCCGGAAATGACCGCCGCGCGACCCATTATGCGCGCTGGGTGGCCTCCCGGATCCGAGAGCGGGCCCGCAACCCCTACGGCATCCGATGGGGAAGGGACCTGGAGGAACTCACGCTGCGCCACGGGTGGGAGGTGGGATGGGAACGGAGCTGGGACGCCCTTCCAGGGTCGCCGGCCGTGGTCGGGCACAAGCATCCCCAGGGAAAGGATTTCATGCCCCCGGCCCGGGCTGTCCTGGAGCCGTCGCAGGTCCCCTGGGAGGATCTCATCCCCGACCTCCGGCGCCCTCGGAGCCTGTATGCGCCGGGTTATGCCCCTGTCTTTCTTCCCATGGACGCCCAGGTGGCCGTCTTTCCCAGGGGCGACAGCGCGGTGGTTGTGGCCACCCACTTTCTGCCTCGGGACACGACGCGGACGGCGCGGGCGGGAGCGCCCCTCACCACGGGGACGGGGGGCGTCTGGCCCCGGGCAGGTGCGTGGGACGGCGACCTCCGGGGGCCCGTCGCCCATCCTCGTGTCGGGCTCTTCCTCCTCCCCGTGGACCGAGGTGAAGGTCGGGGGGAGGAGCGCCGGGGTAGGTTCGACCTGGCCGCCGATCCCTGGCGGGAGGATGCCTACGGCCTGCGGTGGAGTCTGGGGGGCGGCCAGGACCAAGGAGACGATCGGGGGGCGCTGCGGTTGGAGGTGCCGGCGGGACGCTATCTCCTCTCGGTGGAGCACTGGGCGCCGGGAGTCCTCCGAGCCGGGCGGAAGCGGGAGGGTTTGGCCATCGAATCCGTTCCCCCGGACGTACCCGCTCTGTCGGATCTCCTTCTCGTCGCTCCAGGAGGGGGTCGGGCTCCCGACCTGCGGTCTGCGGCGGGGCGAGCCCTTCCCCGGCCCCGGGTGTCGGCCGGGGCGCCGGTGGGACTCTTCTGGGAGCTCACCGGACTGGGATGGCGTCCCGAATCCCTCCGGTTCCGCCTCTCCCTGGTGCGGGCTTCAGAAGGGTGGCTCAGGCGCGTGGGAAGGCTTCTCCGTCTTGTGGGGGGAGACCCGCCGCTGGTGGTTTCGTGGGAGGAGGCGGGACCTGCACGCCCGGAGATCGTGCCCGGGTATCTGGAAGTGCAGATCCCCGGGGTCAATCCGGGCCGGTACCTCCTGCGCCTCGAGGTGGAGATGCACGGACGCTCGCGCCTCACCGCCACCCGCACCCTGGAGGTGACGGAACCGCCGGTCCGCTGACGTCTCCACCCTGCGCCACATTGACGCATCACGGCGGCTTTTCTAGCTTTTCGGGCTATTGCGATCGCGCGCGCTCAACTCTTTCCAGGGGGCTCCGGCTGGACGGCGGAGTCCCGGGCACCGGCACCATGGACGACACCTTCAGAAGAGGACCGCTCCTTCTCCTCAGCGGCAGGGCGAACCGGCCCCTGGCGCAGGAGATCGGCGACCTCATCGGAAAGTCTCCCGACGGTGCCACCATCTACAACTTCGCCGACGGGGAAATCTTCGTCCGCATTGATCGGAATGCTCGTGGGCGGGATGTCTTCATCATCCAACCCACGGTCGCTCCCGCCGACAACATGATGGAGCTCCTCCTCCTCATCGACGCCGCCAAGCGCGCGTCGGCGGCGCGGGTGACCGCTGTGGTGCCCTATTTCGGATACGGTCGCCAGGATCGCAAAGATCAGCCCCGCGTGGCCATCGGCGCCAAGCTCGCCGCCAACCTCATCGTGGCGGCCGGCGCCGACCGCGTCGTTGCCATCGACTTCCATCAGCATCAGATCCAGGGATTCTTCGACATTCCCGTAGACCACCTGTACGCCGCCCCGGTGCTGACCCGGTACTTCCGGAGTCTGGAGCTGCAGGATCTGGTGGTGGTGGCCCCCGACGTGGGGTCGGCCAAGATGGCGCGGGGATTTGCCAAGCGCCTGGGTGCTACCTTCGCCATCATCGACAAGCGCCGTCCCGCGGCCAATGTGGCCGAGGTACTCAATGTCGTCGGTGAGGTGGAGGGCAAAACGTGTCTTCTCGCCGACGACATGGTGGATACGGCGGGCACTCTCTCCAATGCGGTGGTGGCTCTGAAGGAGCGGGGTGCGGAGAAGGTCTACGCATGTGCGAGTCACGCCCTCTTTTCGGGCAAGGCGGTGGAGCGCCTCTCGCAGGCGCCCCTGGAGGAAATGGTGGTGACCAACACCATCGACGTTCCTGAAGAACGTCGGTTTCCGAATCTCCGGGTTCTGTCGGTGGCCGAGCTTCTGGCCAAGGCCATCGATCACATTCATTCCAACGAGTCGGTGAGCCAGCTTTTCGAGATTCTGCCGGAGAACTGAGCACGCCGAAACGGGGAACGGTTTCGGGATGCGGGGCTGACGCCCGGTCCCGTTCGTAACGGTCCAGCCTGGACCCAGACATGCAGGTAGAGAGAACATGACGACGACAACGACGAGCCTGAAGGCCACCAAGAGAGAGGGAACGGGGAAGGGGGTGGCCCGCAAGCTTCGCCAGGAGGGCAGGGTACCCGCCGTACTATACGGGAAGGGGATGGATCCCGTGCCTCTTTCGGTGGAAGCCCACGAGGCGCTACACCTCTTTCAGGCCATCTCGGTGGAAAACACCATCGTGGATCTGGAGGTGGAGGGCGAGAAGACCCCCCACCCCACGCTGGTACGGGAAATTCAGACTCATCCCTTCAAGCCCGAGCTCATTCATATCGACTTCCTTCGCATCCAGAAGGGTGTAGCGGTGGATCTGGAGATCCCGGTGGAGCTGGAGGGCACGCCGGTGGGTGTGAAGATGCACGGCGGCATCCTGGACCAGCTGGTTCACGAGCTGCCTGTGCGGTGCATCCCGTCCAAGATTCCCGAGCGCATCGTCATCGACGTGACGGAGTTGGACGTGGGGGATTCGGTGCACGTGTCCGATCTGGAACTGCCGGAAGGCGTTGAATTCACCGGCGAGGACGACCGCATCATATGTCACGTCGTCGTGCGCCGGGCCGCCGCCCTTGAAGAGGAAGGCGAGGAAGGTGAGGAAGGCGTGGAAGGTATGGAAGGCGAGGCCGCCGAAGCCGGCGCTGCCGAGGGCCAGGAGGCCGGTGGCGAGGGCGAGGGCGAAGGCTGAGCCTGACGCGGGCCCGGGCGCCGCACCGTCATGAAGGTTGTGATGGGGTTGGGCAACCCCGGGCCGGAGTACGAGAACACGCGGCACAACGTGGGGTGGTGGGTCGTAGACCGGCTGGCCTACGACTGGGGGTTCGGCCCGTTCCGGAAGGAGCGCAACGGGCTCGCCGCTTCAGGTGCGGTGGAGGACGAGGACGTGCTCCTCGTCAAACCCACCACCTTCATGAACCGCAGCGGGCTGGCCCTGCGGCCCTTGAGGGACCTGAAGGATTTCGAACCCACCCAGGATCTGCTGGTGGTGGTGGACGATGCGGCGCTGGAGGTGGGCAAGGTGCGGTTCCGGGCCCGGGGCGGCCCGGGCGGCCACAACGGCCTGAAGTCCATCGCCGGGGCGCTGCGCTCCCAGGAGTTTCCACGCCTGAGAATCGGTGTGGGTCTGAAGCCGGAAGGGTGGGACCTTTCGGACTGGGTCCTCTCGGAGATGCCGGCGGAGGACGAGGAGGTGGTGGTCGAGCTTCTGCCCGAGCTCACAGAGGGGGTGGAGGTGTGGATCAAGGAGGGCATCGAGGCGGCCATGAACCGCTTCAATCGATGATCATGTTCACGAGCGAATAAGGGAAAGCGAATCCAAATGACCGACCTCGTCGCGATGACCGGATGGGCCTGGGTGCTGGGCCTCATCGGGCTGGGAACGGCTGCGTTCATTTACGCCTACGTGAAGAAGCAGCCGGCGGGAACCGAGATGATGGTGGATCTTGGAGAGCAGATTCATGACGGCGCCATGGCGTTTCTGCGCCGCGAATACTCGGTGCTCTCCATCTTCGTCATCATTGTGGCGATCCTCCTTTCCCTGGCCATCGGACCCGTTCCGGCCATGGCCTACATCTTCGGCGCCCTGAGCTCCGTCCTGGCGGGCTTCTTCGGCATGAAGGCCGCCACGCGGGCCAACACCCGCACTTCGGCGGCGGCCAACCAGGACGGGCAGGGCAAGGCGCTGCGCGTGGCCTTCTTCGGCGGCGCCGTCATGGGGCTTTCGGTGGCCGCCCTGGGGCTCATCGGCCTGGGCTTCCTCTACTTCCTCCTGGGGGCCGGAGCCATCGGCGACCGGGAATTCTCCTTCTTCTCCGAAGTCGTGTCCGGATTCGCCATGGGCGCCAGCTCCATCGCGCTCTTCGCCCGCGTGGGAGGGGGGATCTATACCAAGGCGGCCGACGTGGGCGCCGACCTGGTGGGGAAGGTCGAGGCGGGCATTCCCGAGGATGATCCCCGCAACCCGGCCACCATCGCGGACAATGTGGGCGACAACGTGGGTGACGTGGCCGGAATGGGCGCGGACATCTTCGAGTCCTACGTGGGATCCATCGTGGCGACCATCGCCATCGGGGCCACGGCTCCGGCCCTTGCGGCGCACCGAGCCGCCGCAGTCGCTCTTCCCATCCTCACCGTCATGATCGGGCTTCTGGCGTCGTTGGTGGGCATCCTCATGATGAAGCTCCTGGAGCGGACGAACCCGGCTGCGGCGCTGCGCAACGTCACCTTCGTGGCGGCGGGGCTCTTCCTGGTGGTCATGTACTTCATCATCCACTCCATGGGAATCACCTTCGTCGAGCCTGATTCGGGGCGCGCCATTCAGGCAAACGGCCCCTGGATCGCCCTGGTGTGCGGGACTCTGGCGGGAATCGCCATCGGGCTGGTCACCGAGTACTACACTGCCGCCGCCCCTGTGCGGCGCATCGCTGACGCCAGCAAGACGGGTGCAGCCACCAACATTATCACGGGCCTCGCCGTGGGCATGGAATCCACGGCCATCCCGGTTCTCCTCATCGCCGTGGCCATCGGCACCTCCTTCTGGTTCGCCGGACTCTACGGGATCGGCATCGCCGCCGTGGGGATGCTGGCCACCGTGGGTGTGACCATGTCGGTGGACGCCTATGGACCCATTGCCGACAACGCCGGAGGGATCGCCGAGATGAGCGGCCTGGGTCCCGACACCCGCGCCATCACCGACTCGCTGGACGCCATCGGCAACACGACGGCGGCCATCGGAAAAGGCTTCGCCATCGGGTCGGCCGCGCTTACGGCTCTGGCCCTCTTCAGCGCCTATTCCTCCAAGGTGGGCCTTCAGGAGACGGGCATCGACATCGCGCAGCCCATGGTGGTAATCGGACTCTTCCTGGGCGGCATCCTTCCCTTCTTCGTGGCTTCTCTGACGATGACGGCGGTGGGTCGGGCCGCCGCCGGCATGGTGGACGAGGTACGGCGCCAGTTCCGGGAGATTCCCGGCATCATGGAAGGCACCGCCAAACCCGATTCGGCCCGCTGTGTGGACATCTCGACCCGGGCGGCCCTGCGGGAGATGATCCTGCCGGGGATCACGGCGGTTCTGGCGCCGGTCCTGGTGGGGTACGTGCTGGGTGTGGAGGCCCTCGGCGGGCTTCTGGCCGGGGCCACGGTCACCGGCGTTCTCATGGCCCTCTTCATGGCCAATGCCGGCGGCGCGTGGGACAACGCCAAGAAGTACATCGAGGGCGGAGCGCTCGGCGGGAAGGGCTCCGATCCCCACAAGGCCGCGGTGGTGGGGGACACGGTGGGCGACCCCTTCAAGGATACGTCGGGGCCGTCCCTCAACATCCTCATCAAACTCATGAGCGTGGTGTCGCTGGTGCTCGCCCCCTGGTTCGTGCGGGTGCATGGAGAGGGATCGACTGCAACGGCCGTACGATGGATCGGTGAGTTCGTGCGGGGGCTCTTCGGTTGAACCGGATGAAGGAACCGACCTTCGAAAACGCCCTGGCGTTCGCCTCCGATCTCATCCGGATTCCGGGACTCCCCGGCGAAGAAGAGGCGGTGGCGCTGCGGGTGCGTGAGGAGATGGAGGCCCTGGGCCTGGAGGACGTGCGCACCGACCGCGCGGGAAACGTCATCGGTGTGGCGCGGGGTCGGGGAAAGGCTCCGCCGGTCCTCCTCAACAGCCACATGGATGTGGTGGCCGAGGGAGACCCCGACGAATGGGAGGTCCCGCCCTTTTCCGGCGAGGTGTCGGGAGGGTTTCTCCACGGCCGGGGGGCCATGGACATCAAGGGGCCCCTCGCCATCCAGACGTATGTGGCCGCCGCCATGGCGGGGGACGCGCCCGGAGACGTGATCGTGGCGCATACCGTGCTGGAGGAGCGGGGCGGCCTGGGGATGAAGTATCTCCTGGAATCGGGCTCGGTGGATCCGGCGGTGGTCATCATCGGAGAATCCACCCATGGGGACATCTGCATCGGGCACCGTGGACGGGCAGAAGTGGAGATCGTGCTTCACGGTATTGCGGGACACGCCAGCGCCCCGGAGCGGGCGCGCAACGCCCTGGACCTCCTGGGCGCCGCCCTCGAGGCGGCGAAGGACGTGGCGGCGCAGCAACCGTCGGATCCCGTGCTGGGCAGGGCCAGCGTGGTTCCCACCCTGGTGGAGGTGCTCCCCGAGAGCAGGAACGTGATTCCCGACCGGGTTTTGGTGACCCTGGACTGGCGCATCCTTCCGGGCCAGGAAGAGGAGGCCGAACTCCTCGGCCAGGTCCGCCAGGCCCTGGAGCACACACTGGGTGAGGTGCCGCAAGGCTTCTCGGTGGAGGTACGCGTGGCGGCGGAGCACCAGCGAACCTATACCGGCCTCGAGGAGGACAAGAACATACTGACGCCGGGGTTCCTCATGGATCCTCGGGATCCCATCGTTCTGGCGGCCGCCGCCGCTGTGGGCCGCCGGGACGGCGGGGAGGGCCCCGCCACGGTGCGCCCCTGGACCTTCGCCACCGATGGGGGGTGGTCGCAGGGCGTGTTCGGCATTCCCACCCTCGGGTTCGCCCCCGGGGAGGAGCACTTCGCCCACACCAATCGGGAACGCCTCGAGGTGGAGGAAGCCCGCTGGGCCTTTGAGCGTCACCCCCACCTCATCGCGGCGGTCCAACGGGTCGCCGCCGACGGGGCTGCCGCCTGAACCCATGATCAACGTCGGCATCGTCGGCCTTCCCAACGTGGGGAAGTCCTCCCTCTTCAACGCCCTCACCGCCGCCGGGGCTCCGTCGGAGAACTACCCCTTCTGCACCGTCGAGCCCAACGTGGGGATGGTGGAGGTTCCCGACCCCCGGCTGGACCGGATCCACGAGCTCGCCGGCTCGAAAGAAAAGGTCCCCACCATCGTCCGCTTCGTGGATATCGCGGGTCTCGTCGCCGGCGCGTCGGAAGGGGAGGGTCTGGGAAATCAGTTTCTCGCCAACATCCGCGAGGTGGACGCCATCGCGCACGTGTTGCGCTGTTTCCAGGACGAAGACGTGGCCCACGTGGCGGGGAACGTGGACCCTGTGCGGGATCGGGAAGTCGTGGAGACGGAGTTGGCCCTCGCCGACCTCGACCTGGTGGAGCGGCGCCTGGAAAAGGTGTCCAAGAAGGCGCGTTCCGGGGACAAGGAGGCGCAGCGCGAAGTGCGGGCGCTGCAGGCGGCTCTGGAGCCCCTTGCACAGGGCCACCCCGTGCGCTCGGCGGGCCTCTCCGAGGAGGACCTGAAGATCCTCAAGCCCTACCAGCTCCTTACGGCCAAGCCGGTGCTCTACGTAGCCAACGTGGGTGAGGGGGATCTGCCGGCGGGAGAGAACGCCTGGACCCGCGCCCTGGAGGAGGCGCTCTCACGTGAAGGCGGAGGAGAGATCGTATCCGTATGTTCGGCCATCGAGGCGGAGATCGCGGCTCTGGAGCCGGAGGATCGTGCAGAGTTCCTCGGAGACCTGGGCCTGGAAGAAAGCGGCCTCGACCGCCTCGTCCACGCGTCATACCACCTGCTGGGCCTCATCACCTTCTTCACCACGGGAGAGAATCAATCCCGGGCGTGGACGGTGCGCAGAGGGGCCCGGGCCCCGGAGGCGGCCGGCGTCATCCACTCCGATTTCGAGCGAGGCTTCATCCGCGCCGAAACCATCGCCTATGATACCTTCGTGGAGGCGGGGTCCTGGAAGACCGCGCGTGAGGCGGGGCTGATCCGCTCGGAGGGGAAGGATTACGAAGTGCGTGACGGGGACATCATGCTCTTCCGATTCAACGTCTGAAGAGCTAGAATTATTGGCTCTTTACTGAGGGCAACAACATCATCCCGCTCCGTGCGTGACGCCGCGCCGCCCGTGAGGCGTCGCTGACTCGGGGCCCGTTTCAACCTACGGACCGAGGGAACACCTATGCGGCTCTATGAGGTCGTCTACATTCTCGACCCGGCGCTCGACGAGAGCGCCGTCAATGCCAAGCTCGAGAAGTTCCACGAGCTGGCCACGGCCCACGGCGGAGAGGTTTCTGCCGTGGATCACTGGGGCAACCGGCAGCTCGCCTATCCCATCCGCAAGCAGAAGATGGGCTATTACGTGGTGGCCCAGTTCACCGCCTCGCCCGAGGCCCTTCCGGAGTTCGAGCGCCTCCTTCGTCTCGACGAAGAGGTCATGCGCTATCTCCTGGTGGTCAACGAGGGCGAGCCCACCTCCGGTCTCTCCCTGGTGGCCGAGTCCACCCGCCCGGTCTCGGCCGAGGATGCGGACGAAGAGCCCGAGGAGTTGGGCGATGAGGAACTGGAGGAGGAGGACGACGACACCCCCCCTGAGTTTCAGGGAGGGGGCGGGCGCCGGCGCCGCATGGAGGGGCCTCCCATCAAGGTTCTGAACTACAAGGACGTCTCCACACTTTCCCGCTTCCTCACCGAGCAGGGCAAGATCCTCCCCAAGCGGACCACCAAGGTTTCCGCGGGATTCCAGCGCCAGCTCGGCACGGCGGTGAAGCGTGCCCGGTATCTGGCGCTCATCCCCTATACCCGCCGTCACGGGTCCTGATCTCCGGTGGACGACGCCACCTACCCCCTTCCGCATCGGCCCACCTCCCGGGGATGGGTTCGTGCCGCGGCGCTTCTGGGCATCACCATGCTCACGACGGTGCTGCACCCCACGGTGCTCATCGCGGTGCCTTTTCTGGCCCTCATTCTGGTCATGGGGGCGCGGGGAATGGGAACCCTCGTCGCGGCAGGGTTGGCGGGGCTCATCGTGTTTTCCGGGTGGAACGGCGGGGATTCGGTGTGGTGGATGGAGCGGGGTTGGGCGGTCCTGGTCGGAGGTTGTTTCGTCGCCGAGACCCTCCGCAGGCCCGGGACGCAGTTCACATCGCGGGCGCTCCTGGCCGTGGGCGGCGCTGTCGCCGTGGCCGCCGCCCTCCTGGCCTGGGGCCCTCACGCATGGCCGGCGGTGGACTGGGCCGTTCGCCAGCGCATGATGGAGGGAGTGGGGATGGCTCTGGATGCGATTACCCTCGTGCGGGGCGGGCAGGCGTTTTCCTCCGTGACCGTTGCGGCCATCTACCAGACGGTGGAGGCGCAGGTCCAGGTCTTTCCCGCCATGGTGGCCATCTCCTCCATGTCGGCTCTGGGCGTCGCCTGGTGGTTTTACAGGCGTCTCACCGCCGCCGACGGGGAGGCCCTGGGTCCGCTGCGTGACTTCCGCTTCAACGATCACCTGGTGTGGGTATTCATCGGCGGGATTCTCCTCATGATCGTGCGGTGGGGAGACGCATTCGCTCGCGTGGGGGCGAACGCCGTCGTGTTCATGGGCGCGCTCTACGCCTTGCGTGGCGCCGCCGTCATCGTGTTTCTGAGTGGTGGGCTGTCGCTGGTGGGATATATCCTCGTTGCGCTGGGCCTCGTCTTCATGTCCCCTCTGATCCTGGCGGGCGCCATGGTCATCGGGCTGGGAGATACGTGGTTCGACGTGCGGACCCGCATTCGCGATCTGGCCGCCTGACGACTCTGCAGGAGGAACCATGAAGCTGATTCTGAAAGAAAAAGTGGAGAACCTGGGCGGTCCGGGAGACATCGTCACCGTGAAGCCCGGATACGGACGCAACTACCTGCTGCCCCAGGGGCTGGCATACGAGGCGAGTCCGGCGAACATCCGCCGCATGGAGGAAGAGCGGAAGCAGGCCGAGGAGCAGGCCCGGCGGGACAAGCTGGAGGCGGGCCGTCGTGCCGCACAGCTCAAGGGCGTGTCCCTCACCTTCCATGCCCGGGCCGGGGAAGAGGGCAAGCTGTTCGGATCCGTCACCGGCGCCGACATCGCCGACCGCCTCAACGCCGAAGGCGGCCTGGATTTCGAGGTGGACAAGCGCATGATCCAGCTCGACGAGCCGTTGAAGACACTGGGCGTCTTCCCCGTGGAGATCCGCCTTCATTCCGAGGTGTCGGTGGAGATCGAGGTCCGGGTGGAGCGGGACGAATCGGCGTGACGGCCAAGCTCACTACGACGGAGCTTCCGGCCCCGGTTCTCCGGGCGGCGGAGCTCGCCCTGGAGAGGAAGGCGCACGACGTGGTGGCGCTGGACCTGAGGGGCATCTCGTCGGCCACGGACTATTTTCTTGTCGTGAGCGGGAACTCCGACGTGCAGGTCAAAGCCATCGCTGAGCACGTCGCGGAAGAGATGAAGAAGGAGGGGAGCCGACCCGACCATGTGGAAGGTCTCCGGGGCGGGCGCTGGGTCCTTCTGGACTACATCGATTTCGTGGTCCATGTCTTCCACCCCCACGCACGTGAGTTCTATCAGCTCGAGACCCTCTGGGGCGACGCGCCCCGATGGGTTTCAGAGGAAGAATAGGCACTTTCCGCTGCCCTCCCCCGACGTGGCCCACCCTTCCGGACCGCGGGGAAATGGAGGAGCTGGAAGGGGCCGGCCGGGTTTGCTCGGCGCATGGTGCGTACCTAAGTTGTGTGCGGTCCGGCGGCCTGCCGGGCTTTCGTATATTCCGGCGCAAAAACCTGCCGGCATGAGGTGACTCCGATGCCCCTGGGGACATGACGACGTCGAAACCAGCCTGGACACCCTTTGATTCCGCGAATCCGCCCGCCAGACCCGATGCGGGATCCGTGGTGGTGGTGCTCGCCTCCGAGGGGGCCCAGGCGGATGGCTGGGGAGGCGAGACGGCCCTGGAGATGACCCGCCGATGGGCCGCCGGGGCAGGGCGGATCGTACTTGCGGATTTGGGCCTGGAAGGTCCTTCTCTCCACGCCCTGTTGGGTCAGGAGAATGGGGAAGGCATCTCCGACACCATTCTGTACGGTGCCTCTGTGGGACGGGTTGCGCGTAAGGTGCCTGGCGAACCGTTCGTCTTCATCTCGGCGGGTACTCCCGTGGCGGATGCCAGCATGGTCCTGGCCGAGTCACGGTGGGGACACCTCTGCCAGGGCTTCCAGCAGGCCGGCGTGACGCTGGTCCTGTATGTTCCCAACGAAGATCCGGGAGCGGAGCAGGTGTTGGCCCAGGCCACCGACGTGGTGGTGCTTGCCGAGGACGAGGCCACGGGCCTTCGCCTTGCCCGGCACCTCAATGCCCGGGTGACGGCCGTCCTGGGCCCGGCGGAGACCGCCGGGGAAAGGGGGGATACGCCCCCTGCGGCCGAGGAAGCCTCTGAGGAAGCGTCCAACCCGCCGGAGGCGGCGGAAGAGCCCGCCTCCGTCCCCGAGCTGGATTTCACGCTGCCCCCCGAGGACCCCGCCGCACCGGTGGAGCTGGAGGGGGCCGATCTCGACGACGCCCCACCCGTGGAGCTTCCCCATGCCGGCGTACCCCTGGCTGACGAGATCCTCGCCGAGGCGGGGGACGCCCCGGAGGAGGGCTCCGGCGACACGGAGGGCGGCGCCGTCCCCGCAGCCGGCAAGACCGGCGGTGGGCGGGGTTCCCTTATCGCCGTCGTCCTGCTCGTGATCCTGGGCGGTCTGGTGGCGGCGTGGTGGTTCGGGTTCCTTCCCGTACCCGGTTTTCCCCCACCGGGTGAATCCACCGTCGAGCTTCTTCCCGGGAGCCGCTGGGTCCGGACTGAACTGTTCTCCACCCTACCTTCTTTCCTGTCCTCCTAGCCCTCCTGCATGAAACTTCGCGCCCTCAAGCTCCACGGGTTCAAATCCTTTGCGGACAGCACAAAGATCGAGTTTCACGACGGCATCACGGCCATCGTGGGGCCCAATGGATGCGGCAAATCCAATATCGGTGACGCCATCCGCTGGGTGCTGGGAGAACAGCGGCCCACCGCCATCCGTGGGGCCAAGATGGAGGAAGCCATCTTTCAGGGCTCGGTGAACCGCCGTCCTGTGAATCGAGGGTCCGTGTCGCTGGTGGTGAGCAACGAGGACGGACTTCTGCCGGTGCCCTTCGAGGAGGTGGAGGTGGGGCGCCAGGTCTTCAGAGACGGGGGCTCGGAGTACTCCATCAACCGTTCGGCGTGCCGCCTCAAGGACGTGGTGGATCTGTGCCGGGACACGGGGCTAGGAGCCAACGCCTACGCCATCATCGAGAACCGCATGATCGACGCGATCCTTTCGGACCGCGCCGAGGAGCGGCGCGGCCTCTTCGAAGAGGCCGCGGGCATCGGGAAGTACAAGGACCGCCGCAAGGCGGCGACCCGCCGCCTCGAGCGGGCGGAGACGGATCTGCAGCGTCTCGAAGACGTCATCGCCGAGGTCCAGACCAAGGTTCGCTCGCTGGCCCGCCAGAAGGGAAAGGCGGAGCGCTACCTCCAGTACCGCAAGCGTCGCCTGGACGTGGAGGTGGAGGTGGTGCGCCACCAGCTCGAGGTGCTCGGCACCCGTCTGGCTGCGGTGGAGAAGGAGTTGGAGGGGGATACCCGCACCAGCGAGGGGATGGCCGCCCAGCTCAGCGCCGCCGAAGCCGAATACGAGCGTCTCCGCCTGAGGGAAGTCGAGGTGGAGAAGGAGCGGTCCGCGGCGGCGGGAGCCCTGGAAGCGGTGCGGGAGCAGCTCGTGCGCTGGGAACGCGATCTGGCCGTGGCGGAGGAGCGCGCCGCATACGCTCAGCGCAGGCTGGAGCAGATCGCCCAGGAACGGAGCGAGGCGGAGGAGCGGGCCACGCACTTGGACGCCACGGCCGAAGAGCTGGCCGAATCCGAGAAGGAGGTCTCCCGGGAATTGGCCGATGCCCGGGAACGGGCCCGGGCCCGGCGTGCCGAACTCGAGGAGGTCCGTGCCAGCCTGGAGGCGGCGCGCGCCCGCCTCGAGGAGGTGGAGACGCGGGAGCGGGAGCTTGTGCGCCGAGGCGCCCAACTGCTGGGCGATGCCCAGGCCGCTGAGGATCAGGCTCGGGAACTGGAGGGACGGCTGGAAAAGCTGCTCCAGGAGCTGGAGTCGGCTTCTGAGACGGCCGACGACCTTCGCTCCCAGGGGGATCTCTTCTCCAACCGGATCCAGGAGCTGGAGGACGTCCTGGAGGCGGCGCGCACAGCGCTCGCCGAGGCGGAAGAGCACCTGGCCGCGGTGCGGGAGGAGCTGGAAGACGCTCGCTCCCTGGAGATGCAGGCTGCGGAGGAGGCCTCACAGCTCGGGGCCCGCAAGGCCGGTCTGGAGCGGCTGGAGCGGGACCACGAAGGGTTGGAGCCCGCGGTGAAGGCCGCGCTGGCGCTAAGAGACGCAGGCGTTCTCGGCACCCTGGCCGACTTCCTGGAGGCTCCCGGCGAGCTGGCAGAGGCCGTGGAGTCCTTTCTGGGGCCCCTGGCCCGTGCCCTGGTGGTCCGGGACCGGACGACCGTGGCCCGGCTCGCGGCGTGGTTCCGCGAGGAGTGGGCTGAGGGAGGAGGTCTGATCCTTTTGCCCGTGGAGCCCGAACCTTCCATCCCCGGGGCGGTTTCGGCGACGGTGCTGGACCGGATTCAGGTCAAAGGACCGGGGGCGCCCTGGGTGCGCGCCCTCCTGGGGCCGGTGCGCTTCACCGAGGAAGGCGGCCTCGCCGAGGAAGCGTGGGACGGAGTCGCCCGGGTCACGGCAGAGGGCATCGTCGTGGACGCCCAGGGGGCGGTGCGCGTGGGGAATCCTGCCGGGGCGGCCGGAATCCTGGAGCGCAGGGAGCGGCTGAAGGAGATCACCACCCGCCACGCCCGTGCTTCGGCCGTGGCGGCGGAGGCCCGCACCCGCCGGGAGGCGGTGGAAGGGGAGATGCGGGCCGCCGAAGAACGCGTGGAGGCGACCCGGCGGGCGGTGCGCGAGGCCGAGGATGCGCTGCGTCTCGCTTCTTCGGACCTGGAGGCCCAGGCCCACCGCCAGAGCCAGATGGCGGGCCACCGGGATGAACTTGCCCGCCAGGTGGAGGGAACGCGGGCGGCCCACGCGCGGGCCGTGGAACGGGCACGGGAGGCGCGCGAAGACCGGGAAGTGGTGCTCCAGGAGGAAGAAGGCATTCAGGCCGAGCGGGAGGCCGCCCTGAAGGCTCTGACCGAGGTCCAGGAGGCGTGGGAGGCGGCCCGAGCCGAGGAGGGTCGGCTGGCCGTGGAGGTGGCCCGTCTCGAGGGCGAGGCCAAGCGGCTCACGGAGCGTCTCGAAGGCGTTGTGGCGGCGCGGGCCCAGGCTCATGACCGTGTGGAGTCCCTCAACGCCGAAGAACAGGCGCTGCGTGAGGACCTGCACGAGGTGGCTCGCATCCGGGAAGAGGGGGCGGCCGCCACGGAGCGCCTCTTCGCCGAACGCACCGCTGCCGAAGAAGCGGTCCGCGCCCGGGACGCGGCGGTGGCGGAGGTGAGCGAGGCCCTGGCGCGAGCGGAACGGCAGCTGCGGGAGATCCGCACCGCGGAACGGGCGGCCTCGGACCACCGCCACGCCCTCGAGCTGGAGCGCCAGGAGCTGAAGGGTCGGGTGGACCGGATCCGCGAGCGCCTGGAAGGGGAGTGGGGGCGCCCTCTGGAGACCCTCCTGGAAGAATCCGAGCCCGTGGAGGGAGATCCGGAGGAGCTCCAGGAGGAGCTGCGCGGGATCGTGGCGGCCCTGGAGAAGATCGGGCCGGTGAACATGCTGGCGGTGGAGGAGCACGAAGAGGAGAGTCAGCGCCTCGCCTTCCTCACTGAACAGCACCAGGACCTGGTGGCTGCCCGGGACGACCTGCGTGCCGCCATCCGGGAGATCAACCGCACCGCCACCGAACTGTTCATGACCACCTTCGAGAAGATCCGGGAGAATTTCCGGTCCACCTTCCTGCGCCTCTTCGAAGGCGGCGAGGCGGACATCTGGCTCCAGGATCCCGACGATCCCCTCGAGTCCCCCGTGGAGATCCACGCTTCTCCCAGGGGCAAGAAGACCCAGCGCATCGATCTACTCTCCGGCGGAGAGCGGGCCCTCACGGCGCTTTCCCTCCTCTTCGGCATCTATCTCGTCAAGCCGAGTCCCTTCTGCGTGCTCGACGAGGTGGATGCGCCCCTGGACGAGAACAACATCGGGCGGTTTATCCGGCTCCTGCAGGACTTCAGCGCCCAGACCCAGTTCGTGGTGATCACACATAATCCGCGTACCATCGAGGCGGCCGATTGGATCTACGGCGTCACCATGGAGGAGCCGGGGGTGAGCACCATCGTGGGTGTGAAGCTGGAAGAGGCCCTGGAGGTCACGGGAGTCGCCTGACGGCGTGGACCACGTGCTCACCATCCTGGGTTCCGGGACGCTCCTCCCCGACCACCGGCGGCACGGCCCCGCCCACCATCTGCGGCTGGGCGGTGCCTCGCTCCTCCTCGACTGCGGCCCGGGTACGCTGGATGGGTTCTCCCGCTACCACGTCGAGTGGAGCGACCTGAGCCACATCGTGCTCACCCATTTCCACAATGACCACGTGGGGGACCTGGGCGCGCTCCTTTTCGCCCTCAAACACGGCGCGCGGCCTCCCCGGGAGGCGCCCCTGCGCGTGCTGGGGCCGACGGGGACGCGGGACTTCATGGAACGCCTGGCCGGGGCGCTGGGGGACCACGTCCTCGACCCGGGGTTTCCCCTTCACGTAGGCGAGCTCACGCCCGGGGCACCCTTTCGAGGGGAGGACTGGAGCGTGGCCGTCTTCCCCACCCCCCACACCGAAGAATCGGTGGCAGTGCGCGTCACCACGGGGCGGGGGGACGTGGGCTATACCGGAGACACGGGTCCTTCTCCCGAGGTGGCGTCGTTCCTGAGGGACTGCGCCGTGGTCATCGCCGAGTGCGCCTTTCCGGATCCGCCGCCCTTTCCGGGGCACCTGACGCCGTCGGCCCTGGGGGAAATGGCCTCCGTCATGAGGCCCGACACGCTGGTGCTGACCCACGTCTACCCCCTCCACACCCCCGAGGAGGCGGGCCGGGGTGTTTCCGAGTCGGGGTACGAGGGGGTCGTGATTCCAGGTGAGGACGGGATGACGCTCCGTTTCTAATGGGGCCCGGGCGGTTATCTTCATATCCCCGAAGTTCATGCTCCGGCGCCGGCGGCGCCGGGGCCCGACGATACTCCTGAACCGAGCGTCCTGATTCATGCTCGTGGTGATGAAGCACAACGCCACCCCCGAAGAGGTGGAGCGCGTCCTTGCGGTCATCGAGGATATGGGCTACGGAGCCCGCCCCATTCCAGGCGGGCAGCGCACCGCCGTGGGGATCATCGGCAACGACGGGCGCGTGGATTCGGCGCGCCTGGAGGGGCTGGAGGGCGTTCTGGAGGTCATCCCCGTTACCCATCCCTACAAGCAGGTGTCGCGGGAATGGAAGGAAGAGGACACGGTGGTGGAGCTCCCCAACGGCACCCGCATCGGGGGCAACGACATCGTGGTCATGGCCGGTCCCTGCGCCGTGGAGAGCGAGGAGCAGATCCTGGACATTGCCCATCAGCTCAAGGAAACGGGTGTCCGGGTGCTCCGGGGCGGTG
>JBHHWB010000064.1:0-17659 GCA_046756305.1 Gemmatimonadota bacterium | reverse complement strand
TACCATGAGCACACGCAAGACCCGGGTACCCGTGACGGAGTCACGGGTGGCGCGGGGATCGACCTCCTCATCCAGCCGAACAGCGACAAGGTGGCCATCGGGATTCCCCTGGCCACGAGTCTCGCGGGGCTGGCGGTGGGTGTGCTGACCACGGAGGAGGACAGGGTGCAGGCCGGGGAGGGAGTCGGCGTGGGTGCCGGTGTCCCGGACTCCATGGCGCTCCTGCAACTCGACCGGGAACGCCATGGCTGGTCGGTGAGGATGGGGACTCCCCTGCCCCTACCCGTCCTTCTGCCTCAGGATCTGCCCCGAGGCCCGGCCGTGCGGCCCGCCGTGCGGGTGGAGCTTCTCCACGCCCGCTTCTGAGGCGTTCTCAGGTGGCCGCGACGATGCGGCCGCCGTGCTCGCGTCCGTTTTCGATGAAGATCTTGTTGGCGTTATGGCCCGCCGCGATGACGCCGGCGATATAGACCCCGGCGACGTTGGTCTCCATGGTCTCGGGATCGTGGTTGGGGATCCCCGTTTCCGCATCGATCTCCACCCCGAGGGCCTCGAGAAGGACCGGGCGCGCGCGCCAGCCCGTCATGGCCACCACGAAGTCGTTGGCGATCTCGGTAAGGGCGCCGGTCTCCTCGCTCCTCAGCACCACGGAGGATGCCTTGACCTCGGCGACCCGGTGCTTCCAGTAGACCTGGATTTCGCCGCGCTCGAGGCGATTGGTGATGTCAGGCACGACCCACGGCTTCACCCCTCGATCGATGGTGTCCATGAAATGCACCATGGTCACACGGGCGCCGTTGCGGTACATCTCCAGCGCCGCCTCCACCGCCGAGTTGCCCGCGCCCACCACCAGTACGTCCTGGTCGAAATAGGGGTAGGGTTCGTGGTAGTAGTGGTGGACCTTCGGCAGATCTTCCCCCGGCACGTTGAGCCAGTTCGGTTCCTGGAAGCCACCGGTCGCAAGGATCACATACCTGGCACGGTATTCGTGAGGCCGACCGTCACGGGTGCGTGTGCGCACGGTAAAGTCGCCTCGGGCGCCGGAGATTTCTTCCACCCCCTCGTACTGGTGGACGTCGAGATTCCAATGACGGACGACGAAGCGGTAGTAGGCCAGCGCCTCCCGGCGCGTCGGTTTCGCCTCGGGGATGGTAAAGGGCACGTCACCCACTTCCAGCATCCTGGCGGTGCTGAAGAAGGTCATGTAGTAGGGGTAGTTGAGGAGGGAAGCCGTGATGGGTCCCTTATCGAAGAGGATGCAGCTCCGGCTCGCCTTGGCGGCGGCCGCCCCGGCTGCGATGCCGCAGGGGCCTGCGCCTACCACGATGTAGTCCAGGGGATGCGTCATTGGCTTCACCATTCCTGAGGTCATGCCTTCCACCCACGGCGCCGACAAAATCGGTGAGCCGCGGAAGTATCAAGCAATCTACCCTTTGAACCGAAACTCGTGAATCGGAAGGGCTGCCGGAGTGCGAAAGGAGCGTTGTGGACAAGGCATCGATCTTTGGAGTCGTGGTCGGGACCGGCCTGGTGCTTACGGCGATTCTCCTGGGTGGAAGCCTGGCCACGTTCTTCAATCTGTCCGGCCTGCTGATCGTGGCGGGGGGGACCTTCGCCGCTACCAGCATCGCCTTCCCCACCGAGGAGCTGAAGCTGATTCCGCCGGTCACGCGTCGGGTCTTCAACGATCCGGGCGACGAGCTCCTCAGCATCAGCCAGTTCCTGGTCAAGTCCATGCAGGTGATGAAGCGCGACGGACCCCTCGCGCTGGAGAGTCTGGCCGAAAAGGCGCCGACCAAGCCCCTTAAGAAGGGTCTCCAACTCATTGCCGACGGCACCAACGCAGCGACCATCCGGGAAATTCTGGCTACCGAGCAGAAGTACATGGAGGAGCACCACCGCGTGGGCCAGAAGATCTTCAATGAAATGGGCAAGTTCGCGCCGGCTTTCGGGATGGTGGGGACCCTCATCGGCCTGGTGCAGATGCTGGCCAACATGAGCGATCCCGAAAGCATCGGTCCCGCCATGGCCGTGGCCCTTCTTACCACCTTCTACGGGGCGGTTCTGGCCAACCTCATCTTCCTGCCCATGGTCAGCAAACTCGACCGGCGCATCGGGATTGAGATGACCCAGATTCAGCTTGTCATCGTGGGCCTCATGTCCATGCACCAGAACGACTCTCTCCCCATCATGAAGGACAAGCTCCTGGCCTTCATGAACCAGAGCGAAGAAAGCGCCGAGGCGGCGTTGAAGGCCGCGTAGGAGGCCCACCGAGCACCATGTCCCAGTCGCCCTGTGAAGGCCAGGCCTTTGAGGAGACAAAGTGCCCTGAAGTGGAAGAAGGCGCTCCCCTCTGGACGGTGACCTTCGGAGACATGATGAGCCTGCTCCTCACCTTCTTCATCCTCATGTTTTCCATGTCGGAGTTGAAGATGGAACGGTTCCTCCTGGCCAGTCAGTCCCTGCGGGAGGCCGTAGGTGGAACGGCGGAGCAGCCCATGGAAGACCCCATGGGACTCATGCCCGATCCGGTGGATCCCGACCTGCAGCTCCAGAACCCCGGGGCCGGGGAAGACGCCGCCGACGCTCCAGCTTCCGGGGCCGGCACCGCCATCGTCGAAATGGCCGACTGGAGAGACATTTTTGCCGATGCCTACATGGAGGCCCTGGCCCGGAAGCTGGAGACGTTCGTGGAAGCTCAGGCTCTGGGACGCCTGGTGGAGGTCGCCCGCGATGCCGACGGGGTCTACCTGAGGATCCAGACGCTGGCGCTCTTCGCCTCCGGGAGCGGCACCCTGGAGGAGCCCGGGAGAGTGATCCTGAAAAAGCTCTCGGAAGTGATCAAGGACGTCGAGGTGCCTGTGGTCGTTTCCGGACACGCCGACAATCGGCCCATTCGCACGGCGCGGTTCGCTTCCAACTGGGAGCTTTCCGCGGTTCGGGCGGCGGGGGTGGCGCGTACGTTGGTGGACGAGGGCCATGACCCGGAGCTGCTGCAGGTGGAGGCATACGGGGAGTACCGACCCGTGGCGTCCAACGAGACGCCGGAGGGACGGGCGCGGAACCGCAGGGTGGAACTCTTCTATGCCCGTCAGAACATCATTGAGGCGGCTGCGGAACTCATGCGAAAGGATGAGCCGTCTCCCTCATCTCCAGGGGACTCTGCGGTCTCTTCCGCCGAGGTGCCATAACCCTTCACGGGCCCCAGGCGCTGAACGCTCCGCTTCCGGTTTCCCGGCACTCACTGCTCCTTCCTCGGGTTCCCGGCGCCGTTAACCCCTCCCTCTCCAGGCGCTGCGGCCTCCGGTTCTGTTGGGGTCGGGCGTATGGAATCTTCTTTTCCCCCATTGCTGCGGGCGGGCGGGCGCGCGCAAGTTGATGCCCTGCCGGAATGAGCCGACGGAAGGGGGTGCCCGCACATGTCTTCAGCCGAATCGGAAGCCCGCAAGGCGCTCAACCGCCTGCGCAGGGCGGTGGAGAAGGCCCAGCGGGAACTGGATGCCCTCCAGGGATCTCTCGAGCACGCCGAGGGAAGCGATTTCCCTGGGGAACGCTACCGGGAGATACGCACCTTCATGCAAGGCGTCCTGTGCTTCGCCGAGGAGGAGGCGGAGCGCCTCCAGGAGAAGATCCTTCACACCGGGGGCCTGGAACCGGGCCGGGTGCGGAGGGGGTCATGAGGCGCCGCCGTTTCTTTCGCACCGTCGGCGCTGCAGGGGCGGGTTTGTGGCTGGGTCCCGCAATGGCGGCGGGAGACGGTGTCGCCCGCCCCCCCGGCGTCGCCCCGTTCGGAAAGAAATCCGGCCCGTTCGACCTGGTGCTGCGTGGCGGAACGGTTTTCGATGGGACCGGCGCAGCCGGGCGGAAGATGGATGTGGGGGCGGTGGGCGACCGCATCGTGGCGGTGGGACCGGGCCTTGCCAGGGGCACCCGGGAGATCGATGTGACCGGGTTGGCCGTGGCTCCGGGCTTCATCGACATCCACTCCCACGCCGACCTCTCTCTTTTCGTGAATCCCAGGGCCGAAAGCCGCATCCGCCAGGGAGTGACCACGGAGGTGGTGGGGCAGGACGGGGGGTCGGTGGGACCCTGGTCCGACGAGGCGTGGGAGACGGTGCGGGACCGGTACCGGAGCCGCTTCGGAGTGGAGATCACCTTCCGCGACCCGGTGGGCTTCCTCGACGGCATCGACCGCCTGAAGCCGGCGGTGAATGTCGCCTCCATGGTGGGGAACGGGGCGCTGCGCGGCCTCGTCATCGGCCAGGAGAATCGACCCGCCGGCGAAGAAGAACTGGAAAGAATGAAATCCCTCCTTGTCCGGCTCCTGGAGGGCGGGTGCGTGGGCCTCAGCTCGGGCCTGGAGTACACACCGTCGGGCTTTGCCTCTACCGACGAGCTCGCCGCCCTCGCCGAGGTGGCTGCGGCCCGGATGTGTCCATACGCATCGCATATGCGCAACGAAGACGATGCGCTGCTGGGCGCCGTCGAGGAGGCCCTCATGGTGGGGCGGCTTTCCGGCGTCCCGGTGGAAGTGTCCCACCTCAAATGTCAGGGGCGGCGGAACTACTGGAAGACAGACGCGGTGCTGGGCCTCCTGCGGGAAGCCCGCCGTGCCGGCGTGGACGTGATGTATGACGTCTATCCCTACACAGCATACCAGACCGGCCTTTCCAATCTCTTCCCCACCGAGTTGAGAGCGGGAGGTACGGCCGCTTTCCTGGCCCGCCTCGCCGAGCCCGGGACGGCTGCAGCCATGGAGCGGGCGGCGCGGGCCAAGGTGGCGCTGCTGGGCGATTGGAACCGGATCCAGATTTCCAGTGCCCGGGAGGCGTGGGCGCGCGGGCGACGCCTCGGCGACCTGGCCGCCGAGCGGGGGTTGGACCCCTACGACCTGGCCGTCTGGCTTCTGCGCTCCAACGACGGATCCGTGGGAATGATCGGTCACGGCATGGGCGAGGAGAGCGTGGAGCGCCTTCTCGCCGATCCCCTGGGGATGGTCTGTTCCGACGGAGGCGCGTACGCACCTTACGGCCCGCTGAGCGAGAGCGTTCCCCATCCGCGCGGGTACGGAACATTTCCGCGGCTTCTCGGGCGCTACGTCCGGGAGAAAGGCGTGCTGGACCTGCCCACCGCCATTCACAAGATCACCGGGATGCCGGCGGGGCGCCTGGGGTTCGCCGACCGGGGAAGAATCGCGGAAGGCGCCGCCGCCGATCTGGTGGCTTTCGACCCCGCCACCGTGGAGGACAGGGCCACCTTCTCCAATCCCCATCAGTATCCGGTGGGGATCCCCGTCGTGGTGGTCAACGGCGTGGTGACCCTTGTGGACGGAGAGCACACCGGGGAACTGGGCGGCCAGTCCGTGCGGAGAGAGGGGTAGCCGACGGTGTCGGGAAATTCGCTGTCGAAATGCCGGTAGCGCCTCCGAGGTGGAGGGACGCCGCTCGAGAGCTCGATCTTCCCATTCGCCGCCCGTGACATCGGGAGACCGGCGGCGCTGCGGGCGGTGGCGCGGGCCATAAGTGCGAACAGGCTGCTCATTCTCGTCTCCTGCCATCGGGTGGTGGGATCGGACGGGCGACTGAGGGGAGATTCGGGCCATCTGTGGCGGAAAAGGCGTCTTCTGGAGTTGGAGGGGGCGCGGGGCAGCCCCGAGTCCCCTATTCTATCTTCATGAAATCCTTTTTCGATTTCTCGGAGCGCTACGGCACCCGCGCCGGCGGATACCGGGACCTCATGTCGCGGCAGGTGCGCCACGTCCTTCTGGTGTCTTCGCTCTATGAGTCCTTCATCCTGGCCGAGGACGGTCACCTTCACGAGCGGGTGCTGGGCAAGTTCCTGGAGGCAGGCCCCCGTGATCCTCCGGACCTCACGCGCGTCTCCTCGGGCCGCGAGGCTCTGAAGCTCCTACGAAGCGGACAGCGCAAGGTGGACCTGGTCATCGCCTCCCCCGATCTGGGCGACATGGACGCGGGGGAGCTGGCCCGCAAGATTCGTGAAGAAGGGATCGACGTGCCCGTTACGGTGCTGGCCTACGACCGGGAGGAACTGCGCCGCTTCGACGAGGAAGAGGAGCGGGAGGGCATCCTCGCCGCCTTCCTGTACCAGGGGGACGCCCGCATCCTCATGGCCATCGTCCAGGCGGTGGAGGATCGCCTCAACGTGGACCGGGACACCCGCATCGGGGTGCCGGTCTTCCTGGTGGTGGAAGACAACGTTCGCTTCTACTCCGCCTTCCTTCCCGTCATCTACGAGGAGGTGCGGAACCTCTCCGAGGCTGTGCAGGTGGAGGCGGGCAACCGCCTGCAGCGCATCATGCGCACCCGCGCCCGTCCCAAGATCCTTCTCGCCACAACCTTCGAGCGTGCGCTGGAGGACTTCAAGAAGTATCGCTCCTCCATCATGGGCGTCTTCAGCGACATGCAGTTCCCGCGCAACGGCAAGCCCGATCCGGATGCGGGCAAGGAGCTGGTCAAAATCATTCGGGAGATGGAGCCGGAGGTGCCCATCGCCCTGCAGTCGTCTCATGAGGAGAACCGCGCCGTGGCGGAGGAGCTGGGTGTGGGATTTCTTCTCAAGGGTTCTCCCGACTTCCTCTCCCAGCTCCGCAAGCACCTCTCCGAGCACCTCTTCTTCGGCGATTTCGTCTTTCGCGATCCTCTGGGCAAGGAAATCGATCGGGCTTCGGATCTGAAGGAGCTGGTGGGGAAGCTCAAGACGATTCCCGCCGAGAGTCTGGCCTATCACGCGCTGCGCCACGACTTCTCCCGATGGCTCCGGGCCCGGGCGGAGTTCGGGCTGGCGGCCCGCCTGCGGCCGCGCCGCTTGGAGGACTACCCATCGGTGGAAGCGCTCCGGGAATCGCTGATCCAGGAGCTGGACCGATATCGTCGGGAGCGGAGCCGGGGCTCGGTGAACCCTTTCGTGAGCGAGCTTTTCGACGGAGAGGAGGGTATCGTCCAGATCGGTGGGGGTTCCCTGGGCGGCAAGGGGAGGGGGCTCGCGTTTGCCTCCCGCCTTCTGGACGAAGTGCGCCTGGCGGAACGATTTCCGGGTGCGCGCATCACGGTCCCGGCGGCGGTGGTCTTGGGCACGGAGGTCTTCGATCGCTTTCTCGACGAAAACGACCTGAGGGCTTTCTGCCTGCAGAGTGAGGACGATGAAGAGACGTTGGCCCGCATTCTGGAGGCTCCCTTGCCCCATGACATCATGGAGTCGCTGGAACGGGTGGTGACCATCCTGCGGGCGCCCATCGCGGTGCGTTCCTCTTCCCTACTTGAAGATTCCCCTCAGCAGCCGCTGGCGGGAATCTACGGCACGTGGCTCCTGCCCAACGACGCCGGGACGCCTGAGAAACGCCTGGCCCAACTCGTGGAGGCCATCAAGCGCGTATACGCTACGACTTTCGGCAGCAAGGCGCGCACCTTTCTGGAGGCGACCCAGTACCGGCTGGAAGAGGAGGCCATGGCGGTCATCATCCAACGCGTCGTGGGGGCGCGCCATGGCGACCGCTTCTATCCCCACATCTCGGGTGTGGCCCGTTCCCACAACTATTACCCCACGCCGCCCGCCCGCCCTGAGGACGGCGTGGCCGCCGTGGCGTTGGGGTTGGGAAAGCAGGTTGCGGAGGGGGAGGAATGCGTGAGGTTCTCCCCCGCCCATCCGGGCCACATTCTGGAGCACTCCTCGGTAGAGGCCATGCTGGAACATTCGCAGCGGGAGTTCTGGGCCCTTCACATGGGCGAGGAGCCGCCCCCCGTCGGGTGGAAGAAGGATGGTCCCCTGAGAAAGTATCCCCTGAAGGTGGCGGAGGAGGACGGAACGCTGGCGCCGGTGGCGTCCACCTATTCGGCGGAAAACCACGCCGTATACGACGGGATCGGCCGCAAGGGTGTACGGCTGGTGACCTTTGCACCGGTGCTCAAGCACAACGTCTTCCCTCTGGCGGAGATGATTCGTGAACTCCTCATCCTTGGGATGGCTGGCACCCGGCTCCCGGTAGAGATTGAGTTCGCCGTAACCCTGTGCGACGAGCCGGAGAAACCCGCAGAAGTAGCCTTTTTGCAGCTCCGCCCGGTGGCTCCGGCCAGAGAAGAGGGGGACGTGGACCTCGACGACATTCCTCGCGAGCGGATATTCTGCGAAAGCCCGTCCACCATGGGTCACGGCCGCGTGGAGGACCTGACCGACTGGATCGTGGTCGACCGCAACGACTACGACCGGGCCCGCAGCGCCGAGGTCGCGCGGGAGGTGGCGCGCTTGAATGCTCGGCTCAAGGAAGAGAAGCGCCACTACGGCCTCATCGGCGTGGGGCGGTGGGGTTCGACCCATCCGTGGCTGGGTATTCCCGTCCGCTGGGAGGACATCTCCGAGGCGCGGCTCATCGTGGAAGCGGGCTTTCGGGATTTCCGCGTCACTCCGTCCCAGGGCACCCACTTCTACCAGAACATCGTCTCGTTGGGGATCGGGTATTTCACCGTGAATACCTCGGCCGGTGAAGGCTTCGTAGACTGGGATTGGCTCGCGCGCCAGCCTGAAGTGGAGGCGGAAGGATCGGTGCGCTGGCTGCGCTTCCCGAATCCGGTGGTGGCCATCATGAACGGGGCGGAGCGCCGGGGTGTTCTCCTCAAGCCCGAGGGGGCGGCGCCGTGACCGAATGGCGGCGGATTTCGGCCATACCACCCTCCCCCCTCGACAGGGAAGCTGCGGTAACGGCGATGACGGGTGCGCCGCGACGTGGAGGGGACCCCCGTCGGGGCGGCCGCGGAGGTCGGGTCCGAAGGATGCCCGCGAGGGTGCAAAAGCCGTGAGAATCCGTCATCTTTCGGGACCTTCCCGTTGAGCAACTTTCCTCCTCCTTCCTCCTTTTCCGGAAGACGACCCGCCATGGATGCTTTCGTGACGAGCCTCATGGAGTCCGTGAAGGCCAAGAATCCTGCCGAGCCCGAGTTTCACCAGGCCGTACAGGAGGTAGTCGAGTCGCTGGAGCTTGTCCTGGAGCGCCGCCCGGAGTACCGGTCGGCGAAGATTCTTGAACGACTGATCGAGCCGGAACGCGTCATCATGTTCCGAGTGCCGTGGGTGGACGACCAGGGAGAGGTCCAGGTCAACCGCGGCTTCCGCGTGGAGATGAACAGCGCCATTGGACCCTACAAGGGGGGACTGCGCTTTCATCCCTCCGTCACCCTGGGGATGCTCAAGTTTCTCGCCTTCGAACAGGTGTTCAAGAACGCTCTGACCACGCTGCCCATCGGCGGCGGCAAGGGGGGATCCGATTTTGACCCCAAGGGAAAGAGCGACGGCGAGGTCATGCGCTTCTGCCAGTCCTTCATGAGCGAGCTGTACCGCCACATCGGCCCCAACACCGATGTGCCCGCGGGGGACATCGGCGTGGGCGGCCGCGAGATCGGCTTCCTCTTCGGCCAGTACAAGCGTTTGGCCAACGAGTTCACCGGCGTTCTCACCGGCAAAGGGCTGAATTGGGGAGGTTCTCTGATCCGGCCCGAGGCGACGGGTTTCGGCTCCGTCTACTTCGCCGCCGAGATGCTCGGCACCCGCGGCGAGACCCTGGAGGACAAGACCTGCCTGGTCTCGGGAAGCGGCAATGTGGCGCAGCACACGGTGGAGAAGCTCATCGAGCTGGGCGCGAAGCCGGTCACCCTCTCCGACTCCAGCGGGTACATCTACGACGAAGCCGGCATCGACCGCGGAAAGCTCGACTTCGTCATGGAGCTCAAGAACGAACGCAGAGGTCGCATCGCCGAATACGCCGACCAGTATCCCGAGGCGATCTACACGCCCGTGGATCCCGCTCGGGAGTTCGATCCCCTGTGGAACCACAAGGCCGAATGTGCCTTCCCCTCAGCCACTCAGAACGAGATCAACGGCCAGGACGCACATAACCTCCTGGCCAACGGAGTCTACGTGGTGTCGGAAGGGGCCAACATGCCCACGACGCCTGAAGGGGTGGAGATCTTCCTCGACGCCGGCATCCTCTACGGGCCCGGAAAGGCGGCAAATGCCGGAGGCGTGGCGGTGAGCGGCCTGGAGATGGCGCAGAACAGCATGCGCTTCTCCTGGAGCAGGGAAGAGGTGGACAGCAAGCTCCGCGAGATCATGAAGAACATCCACCACCGCTGCGTCACGGTGGCCGAGGAATTCGGAACGCCGGGGAACTACGTCAACGGCGCAAACATCGGAGGCTTCCTCAAGGTGGCCGACGCCATGCTCGACCAGGGCGTGGTCTGAGGCCGGATCTGCGCCCCGATCCGGTCAGAAGGCGACCAGGACCGGGAAGGTGATGAGTGCGACATAGGTCAGGAAGACGACCACCATCCAGCGGATGAACTTCTTCCCGTCCTGTACCGAGGCCGTGGTCTGCGCGGCGGCGAGCGTCAGGAGGACGCCGATGACCAGGACGGTTGCGACCGCTGTGTATGTGCTCATGTCGTATGCGTCCGTAGGCGGTGTGACATTGTTGAAATCTAACACGGGGGAGGCGTCGCCGAGGCCGCCATGGAGGAGCTGAGCCGGACCCGCACACGCTTTTCGGGCGACTTGCCGAGCCATGCCGATGTCGTGGTGGTGGGCGGAGGCATCGCCGGGACGTCGGCGGCCTACCACACGGCGCGGAGCGGGGTGGATGTCCTCCTGGTGGACCGCGGCCTCATCGGCGGGGGCGCCACCCTTTCGGCGGTCGGGGTCCTGTCGCCGCCCATGCGGCAGCCTTTTCACGAGACGGTCCACTTCCGGGGCGAAGAAGCCGCGGCGGAGATATGGCGATTCGCTCTTCGCTCCGTGGCGGGGCTCGGCGCCCTCCTGGAGGAACGGGGTGAAGCCGCCTCGGCGGGGCTGGACCTCAGCGGCGGGTACGTCGTGGCGGAAGCCCACACGGCCCATCAGGTGGAGCGCAGCCACAAGGCTCTGGAGGCCGCGGGCTTTCCCGTGGAGTGGCTGACGGGGGTGGAGATGCGGAGGATTACGGGGGGACGTGCCTTTCACGGAGGATACCGGCTCGACGGAGGAGGGTGTATCGATCCGGGCCCCACGGCCGTGGCCCTGGCACGGGCGGCCCGGGAGGCGGGGGCTGCCGTGCGGGAAGAGGTGGACGTGGTATCCGTTTTCCGCGCAGACGGTCGTCTCATGTGTGAGACGGACCAGGGCGACGTTTCGTGCGAGATGGTGGTCTACGCCACCCACATCGATTCGCGGAGATTCAGCGCCTTCCTGGGCGACGAGATCGTTCCCATCCGGGGACAGGGGATGATGAGCGAGGCCGGGCTGAAGCGCTTTCCCGGATCCTTCGCGTCCCACTGGAAGCTGAATGTGTGGCGATCCACGGAAGAAGGTCGCATCGTGCTGGGAGGATGGCGGCACGACGCCTGGGATCGTTCCTACTGGAAGATGAGGCCGGAGGTGGACGAGCCCCTCCAGGAAAGCATCCAGACCTGGTTCGAGGGGGCTTTTCCCGACCTGGCCCCTCTCCCGGTGGCGAAGCGGTGGAGCGGAATCTTCGGGTGGACGGCGGACTACCTGCCGCTCGTAGGGGCGCTCCCGGGGCGGACGGGAGAACTCGTCATCTCGGGGTTCAGCGGCGGGGGGCTTCCCTTCGCCTTCGAGGCGGGGCGAGTGATCGCTTCCATGATCTCCGAAGGAGACCCGGTGCCCGGAGCGGAGCTCCTCGACCCCAGGAGATTCGCCTGAGCGAACCACATTCGAGGACGGGGCGGGACCGATTCGGTGAGCATTGAGAAGGAAACCTTCGCGGAGTTGGCGCAGAGGCTCGAGAGCCTCTTCCAACGGGGGGTGGATGCACCGCTCTCCGAGGAGGCCTTCAATGCCTGGGCTCTGCGCGTCTTCCGCATGCAGTTCGAGACCAACCCGGTCTTGAGGAGATACTGGGAAGGCCGGGGCGCGCGGCCGGAGGGGGTTTCGGTGTGGCAGGAGGTCCCCCCGGTTCCCACCCTGGCGTTCAAGCGGGTGGACTTCCTCGCTGGCGTGCCGGCCGAGGCCGTCTTCCTCACCAGCGGCACAAGCCGGGGGCGGGGGGAACGGGGTCGCCACCCGGTGCCTCGCCTGTCCCTCTATCGGGCCTCTGCGCTGGGCAACTTCAGTGCGCACCTCCTCCCCGAGGGGAACGCCCTTCCCCTGGTCTCCCTCATTCCCTCGCCGCGGGCCGCGCCCGAGTCGTCGCTTTCCGCCATGACCGAAATGGTGGCCGAGCACGTGGCGGACGAGGTGTTCTGGGTGGGGGAGGATGCGGCGGAGAGGGGCGTGGATGTGTCGGCCTTTCTCGCCGCCGTGGAGCGCCTCTCCGTCCAAGAGCGGCCGGCGCTCCTCATGGGGACGGCCTTCGCCATCGTGCACCTCATCGAGGTCCTGGCTCGGCGCGAGCGGACTGCGGTCGCGCACCCCGGGGTCGGGCTCTCCCTCCACGCGCCCGAAGACGCCCAGTCCGCGGCTCCGCGCCTTCCGGAAGGGTCGCGCCTCATGGTGACCGGGGGCTTCAAGGGCCGGTCCCGGGAGGTGGCCCGCTCGGACATGGAGGAGCGGCTGCAACATATCTTGGGGATTCAGCCCTCCCATGTGGTGGGAGAGTACGGCATGACGGAGCTTCTTTCCCAGCTCTACGAGGCGCATCTTCGGGATCCTGCCGCGCCGTGCGGCGTGTACCGTCCGCCTCCCTGGCTGCGTGTACGTGCGCTGAGTCCCGAGGACCTCTCTCCCCGTCCCGACGGCGAGCCTGGACTCCTGGCCTTCTACGATCTGGCCAATGCAGGTTCGGTGGCGGCGGTGCTGACCGAAGACGTGGGGCGCGTGGAGGAGGACGGCGTAGCCCTCCTGGGGCGCATGCCCGGAGCTGAGCCCCGCGGCTGTTCCATGGCCCTGGAGCACATTCTGGCGAGTGCCGAGGAGGCAGGATGAACGAAAGCGCGGCTCTTGAAGCGTGGACTCTTCCCCCCGGGGTGGAAGTTCCGGATGCGGTGGAAGAAGCCGTGGACGGAGACGGCCCCGGCCTTCTGGTGCCTGCGGTGGAATCGGGATGGATCTGGGAGGTGGCCCGCACCTTGAAGAGGAATCGGGATGCCCTCTTCGATATCCCTGCGCGCGAGATCGTCGGGGCGGTGGGGCGTACCGGAGCCCGCTTCCTGAACCCGGAGGACCCCCTTCGCGCCCGGGCGCTGGAGTGGCTTCCTCGGACGAGCGGTCTCTCCCTGCAGATGGCCTCGGCCGTCCTGGACGGCATGGCGCGGGACTGGACGGAGGAGCGGCTGTTGCGGCTGCTGGAGGTGGAGTTTTCAGAACCCGAGGCGTTGGACGGATTCGTCCCGGGTTCCGAGGGACGCGTCCGGGCCCTGGGGCCGGCGCTCTGCTCCCAGATCGTTGCGGGCAGCGTACCGGGGGTGGGAGTGACCGCCCTGGTCCGGGCGCTCCTCACCAAGGGGAGCACCCTTCTCAAGCCGGGATGGGGAGACGTGGCGCTCCCCGTCCTCTTCGCGCGTGCGCTTCGGGAGGAGGACCTGCGCGTCGGCGGGGCGGTGGCGGTGGTCTATTGGCACGGAGGGGACGAGGCCGTGGAAGACGCGGCCCTTCACTCGGCGGATGTGATTACGGTTTATGGGGACGACGATACGGTGCGGAGCCTGAGGAACCGGGCTCCGGTGACGGCGCGCTTCGTGGCGTACCATCACCGGGTGGGCATCGGCGTGGTGGGGCGGGAGGTCCTGGGTCCCGAGCGGGGAAGGAGAGCCGCCATGGAGATCGCTGGAGCCGTGGGGTTCTTCGATCAGCGGGGGTGCGTCTCCCCCCAGATCCTGTACGTGGAGGAAGGAGGCGCATGGAGCCCGGAAGCCTTTGCGGCAGCTCTGGGGGAGGCCTTCGATTCGCTGGAAGACACCCTCCCCGCCGGGGGGCTGGACGCTCATGAGGCTTCCCGTGTGCATCAGATACGGGGTGCCGGCGAGCTCATGGCCGCCGCCGGGAGCGGCGCGGTATATAAGGGCAAGGGGACGTCGTGGACGGTGCTGTTTCAGCCCGACGCCGAATTTCCCGGCGCGTGCGTGGGGCGGGTGCTGCAGGTCACGCCGGTGGCGGACATCATGGAAACCGCCGAGCGGGTGGCTCCCTACGGCGCCCACCTGCAGACGGTGGGTGTGGCGGGGTGTGGGGCCCGCACCGAGAGGCTGGCCGAGGCGCTGGGGCGCGCTGGGGCGACGCGGGTGGCCGGCTTCGTGGACGTCCCCTTCCCTCCCCCCTGGTGGCACCACGACGGCCAGGGTCCCCTGGAAGCCCTCATCCGCTGGGTGGATCTCGAAGACTAGGAGCCTGTCCGGGTAATGCAGCGGGCCGCGCGCAGGCGTCGGTCAGTTCCCCGCCGTGGTTTCTTTTACCAGCTCTTCCAGAAGGCGTGCGTCGTCGGGTGTGTACCCGTAGAGGACGACGCGCTCCGGGAGGGGGAATCGGGCCCCGAATCTCCGAATCTCATCCAGCATGACGCCGGCGGCGGTGCGAAACTCGAATCCACCCACGCCGCTGCCCAGCACGGGAAAGGCGACGGATTTCATTCCGTGGTCGCGGGCAAGTTCCAGGGCGCTGCGGGTGGCCTCGGCGATGGTACTCCCCGAGGGAGGGACGTCGCCCATGGCGGCGGCGTGGATGACCCACCGGGCCGGCAGGGCGCCTGCCCCCGTGACGGCGGCCTGACCCACGCGCAGGGGGCCGCGGCGCCGCACGTATTCGTTGCACTCTTCCTGGATGGAAGGGCCGCCGCGGGCGCGAATGGCGCCTGCCACGCCGGCACCCAGGATCAGGCGGTTGTTGGCGGCGTTGACGACGGCGTCGCCGTCAAACGAGGTGATGTCTCCCTGGCGTACCTCGATTTCCACGATGCCCTCCGTGCTGCGGGACCGTGCGCACCGCCCTCGGCTGAGCTATTCCTGGTCGGACTGCTGTTCCGCGCGCCAGATCACCATCTGTCGGCCGCCCTTGGGATTTTCCTCCACGCGCACTGTGAGGGTATCCCCCTCATCGATGCCCATGTCGTCACGTATATCCTGGGGAATGGTGATCCTTCCACCCACGCCCACGGTGACATCTCCGTAATAGAGCGTCCGATAAATGGCCATCCAACCTCCTCGATATTTTACGCCATAGCCACTTAATCTAGGGATTTTGCGCGTCCTGCGCGACTTCCTGTCGGAATGACGCAAGCGGGGGCGGCGACGCCCGCCGGGGGCTTCGCCCCCTCCGGACCCCCGGTCCGGATCCGCAGCCCGGATCCGCGTCCCCACCCTGACCCAAGAAGGTTTTCTTTCCGGCGTGCGTAGTTGAGATTGGCAGCGGCCACGGTGGCATCACGCGGCAGTCTCCTTTTCAAGGTGGCGTCCATATGGCTCAGCACGACTTTGCGGTTCGCCTCCAGGGTGTGACGAAGCGCTTCGGAGAACACACGGCGGTCTCCGCCCTGGATCTGGATATCCCGCGAGGGGTGATCTACGGCCTCCTGGGGCCCAACGGATCGGGGAAGACCACGACGATCCGCATGATCATGGGGATCCTGCATCCCGACGAAGGGAGCGTGGATCTCTTCGGAGGCGATCCGGACCGCACACGCCGGGAGAAGGTGGGTTACCTGCCCGAGGAGCGGGGCCTTTATCGAAAGATGAAGGTGTTGGAGGTTCTCACCTTTCTCGGTGAGATCCGCGGCGTGCCCAGGGAGGAGGGGCGAAAGCGAGCGCGGGAATGGCTGGATCGCCTCGACCTGGGTGCGTGGGGAGGGAAGAAGGTGGAGGACCTCTCCAAGGGGATGCAGCAGAAGGTCCAGTTCATCAGCACCGTGCTCCACGAACCGGACCTCCTCATTCTGGACGAACCGTTCAGCGGGCTGGACCCCATCAATCAGGACGTTCTCGAGGAGATCGTCCGCGACTTCCATGCACGGGGGACCACCATCCTCTTTTCCACCCACCTCATGGACCAGGCCGAACGCCTGTGCGAGCGTGTCTGTCTCATCTCCCACTCCAGAAAGGTGCTGGACGGGGATCTACGCGAGCTGAAAGCGGCGGAGAGGAAGGGGGTCGTCGCCGTGGAGTTCGAGGGTCCGGATGCGTGGATGCGGGCGCCCGAGGTGGACCGCATCGAGGAGGTGAACGGTCAGGTGCAGCTTTTCCTCCGCGACGGGGCAGATCATCAGGCTCTCCTTAGACGGGCTCTGGAGGCGGGCGCCATCCTCTACCGCTTCGAGCTCGTGGAGCCCCGCCTCCACGAGATCTTCGTGCGCCATGCGAGGAGCGGGGAGAACGGAGGAGCGGCGGAAGCCCGGACAGGAGGGGCGTCATGAAGCAGGTGTGGGCGGTTCTGAGGCGGGAGTATCTTCAGCGAGTCCGGTCCAGGTGGTTCATTTTTGCCACGGTCGGCGGACCCCTCCTCATGCTGGGCATGATCCTTATTCCGGCGTTTACGGCCAGCCGCAACGACGCGGTGAAGCGATCCGTCACGGTAATCGATCGCACGGGTGTTCTGGCTCCGCGCATCGTGGAGCGCCTGGAGGGTGCCGGCTGGGAGCTGACCACGGCGTCCTGGTCCGATTCGGCATTCGCTGAGCTGACGCAGAAGGTGACGGACGAGGAATTGGGCGGGGTGCTCCTCCTCGACGACGAGACTCTCACCTCGGGTCGGGCCCGATTCTTCGGACGTTCCACTCCGTCGCCGATCCGGCGCCTGGCGCTACGTCAGGCGGTCGTCTCCGCGGCCCTGGAGGCCCAGTTGGAAGACCGGGGCGTGGACGCGGCAGCACTCCTGGGAGGGGGAGATCTGGAGGTGGAGCTCCTTACGGATGAGGCCGGCCAGGTGACGGAGCGGGAGATGGCCGTCGGTTTCGTCGGGGCGTTCATTCTGTACATGACCATCCTCCTCTACGCCGTCTCGGTTCTGCGCTCCACCCTGGAGGAGAAGACCAACCGCATCGTGGAGGTGGTGGTCTCGGCCATGAAGCCGTGGCATCTCATGCTGGGAAAGATCCTGGGTGTGGGGGCCGTGGGACTCACTCAGCTCGCCGTGTGGGCGGCGGCCGGCACGCTCATCGTTTCCATGGGCATTCCGGCGCTTCTGGCGGCGAGGCCCGAGCTCACGAACCTCAGCCAGGTGGGTCAGGTGTTGCCCGGAGCCGCCGATTCGGCACTCTTCGTGCTCCTCTTTCTCTCGGGCTACTTCATCTTTTCCAGCCTGTACGCCGCGGTGGGAGCCATGGTGAATAGCGATGAGGAGGCGCAGCAGGCGCAGCTTCCCGTGGTCCTCCTCATCATCATTCCCATCATGTTTCTGCCCATGATCATGGAGGATCCCGGGTCCAGCCTCGCCACCTGGTTCTCCATGGTGCCCTTCTTTACCCCCATTCTCATGTGGCCGCGCATCGCTGCCGGCGTCGTGCCGTGGTGGCAGCTCACCGCATCCTTTCTCATGATGGCGGCCACGGTGGTGGTGGTGGCGTGGGTGGCGGGGCGGATCTACAAGACGGGGATTCTCATGGCGGGGAAGCGGCCCACCCTTCCCGAGATCCTGCGCTGGGTGCGGGAGGCCTGAGGCGCGCGCACCGGGCGCGCGGGGCGGACAGGCTCCTAGGCCTCGGGCAGGGTGGAGCGAAGGAGCCCGGAGAGCTGCC
>JBHHWB010000063.1:0-19026 GCA_046756305.1 Gemmatimonadota bacterium | reverse complement strand
CGAGGTGGCGCGGGGAGCGCCGCTGCGCGATTGTAGGGGCAGGGGAAGCGATGGGGAGGACCAGGGGGCGACGAGGCTGTGGAGAAGGGCGTACGGCTTCGGCAGGCTGTCGGGAACGGCGCACGCCGTGGGAGAAGAAGTCAGGCCCGCCACCCGTACTCTATTCGAGGAGGAGGATGCGTGGAGCCCATCCCAACAGAGGTGAGACGATGACGGATTCCACCGGTGATCGGACGAAAGGCCGCCGCGGCCCCGGTTCGGCGGTGCGGGGCGTGGTTGCGGCTGCGGCTCTGGCACTGGTTCCCGCTGCCGTGGCCCTGGTCCCGGCGGGCCTCCGTGGCCAGTCGTCCCCCGTGGTGTACCGCATCCCCGTTACGGGCGTGGTGGAGATGGGGCTCGCTCCCTTCGTGGAGCGCGGTCTGTCGGAAGCCGCGGCCGCCGGAGCCTCCATGGTCATCCTGGACATGGACACCCCGGGTGGCCGGGTGGACGCCGCCGAGCGCATCGCCGACGCCCTGGAAGACGCCCCGCTTCCCGTCTACACGCTGGTGAACCGGCGGGCCTTTTCCGCCGGGGCCCTCATCGCCCTGGCCTCGGACGAGATCTACATGCGGCCCGGAGCCGTCCTGGGCGCCGTGACCCCCGTAGACGGGTCGGGAAAGAAGGCGCCGGAAAAGATCGTTTCGGCCATGCGCAGCGAGATGCGCGCCCTGGCCGAAGCCCGCGGACTGGATCCGCGCATTGCTGAGGCCATGGTGGACGAGGACATCGCCATTGAAGGCATCACCGAGGCGGGCAAGCTTTTGACCCTCACGACCAGTGAGGCTGTACGCCTGGGCTTCGCCCGGGAGGTGGAGGACCTGGATGCCCTCCTGGAAGCCAAGGGAGCGGCCGGGGCCCGGGTGGTGACCATGGAGGTCAACTGGGCGGAGCGGATCGTGCGCATCCTGTCGCATCCGGCGGTGGCGCCCTTCCTGCTCTCCCTGGGCTTCCTGGGCCTGGTGGCCGAGATCAAGACGCCGTCCTTCGGGCTTGCCGGCGCCGCGGGCCTTCTGGCCCTCGCCCTCTTCTTCGGATCCCACCTCCTGATCGGACTGGCGGGCATCGAGGACCTTCTCGTCTTCGGAGCCGGCCTGGTTCTGGTGGGGATCGAAGTATTCATCGTTCCGGGCTTCGGGATCTTCGGGGTCCTGGGCGGGGTGGCCATCCTCGCCGGGCTCTTCATGAGCCTTCTGGGATCGCTGCCCACCGTGCCGGATCTTGCGCGTGCCAGCCTGGTCATGACCACCACGATCCTCATCATTCTGGTGAGCGCGTGGGTCTTCATCCGCTCCCTTCCCAAGCACGCGCGTCTGCGACGGAGCGGGATCCTCCTCATGGAGCGTACCGACCGGGAGGAAGGCTTCGAAGCGGCGCATCCCCGCACCGATCTTCTGGGTGCCGTGGGAAGCGCCATCACCGATCTCCGCCCGGCCGGAACCGGCCTCTTCGGCGAGGAGCGTCTCGACGTGGTTTCCGAGTCCGAATGGATCCCCGAGGGAAGCGCCATCCGCATCGTTTCCGCCGAGGGCTATCGCCACGTGGTGCGGGCGGTGACCGAGGCGGCGGATCGGGCCGAGGAAGCAGCCGACGCGGGCGACGGGGGCCGCACCGGGAGCGATGCCGCCGGTGCCGACGAAGCGTACGACGCCGACAACGCCTCTCGCGACTGACACACGAATCCATGCAATTTCACACCGATCCCACCGAGGGCAATCACCATGTCTGATCAAGTATTCATCGCCAACGCCGTCCTCCTGGTGGCGGCCGTCTTTCTCATCATGGTTATCGCCTGGGCCATTCCTGTCCGGCTCTGGATCGAGGCCATCTCCGCCGGTGTGAGGGTGGGAATCGGCTCCCTGGTGGGGATGCGGCTGCGCAAGGTGTCTCCCCCGGCCGTGGTGCGTCCCCTCATCACCGCCACCAAAGCGGGACTCGACCTGGACATCAACGCGCTGGAAGCCCACTACCTGGCGGGTGGCCGGGTGGACCGAGTCGTAGGCGCCCTTATCAGCGCGGACAAGGCCAACATCGATCTGACCTTCAACCAGGCCGCAGCCATCGACCTGGCGGGACGCGACGTCTTCGAGGCCGTCCAGGTTTCGGTGAACCCCAAGGTCATCAACACGCCCAAGGTGGCGGCCATGGCCAAGGACGGCATCCAGCTCATCGCCGTGGCCCGGGTGACGGTGCGGGCCAACATCAACCGGCTGGTGGGCGGTGCCGGTGAGGAAACCATCCTGGCCCGGGTGGGCGAGGGCATCGTCTCCACCATCGGGTCGGCCAGCACGCACAAGGCGGTTCTGGAGAACCCCGACGACATCTCCAAGACGGTGCTGTCCAAAGGGTTGGATTCGGGAACCGCCTTCGAGATCCTTTCTATCGACATCGCCGACGTGGACGTGGGCAAGAACATCGGGGCTGAGCTTCAGACTGATCAGGCTGAAGCGGACAAGCGCGTGGCCCAGGCCCGGGCCGAGGAGCGCCGCGCCATGGCCGTGGCTCAGGAGCAGGAGATGAAGGCCCGCGTCCAGGAGATGAAGGCCGAGGTGGTGAAGGCCGAGGCCCAGGTCCCCCTTGCCCTGGCCGAGGCGCTGCGCTCCGGAAACCTGGGTGTCATGGACTACCTCCGTTACCGGAACGTGGAGGCGGATACTACCATGCGTCGGGCCATCGCGGGTCCTGAAGAGTCATCCGGGGACCAGGGAGCCTGACCTCCATGGAGCAACTCATCTTCGTCGGCCTCATCGTCCTCTTCTCCATCCTCGACGCCATCGCCCGAAAGAAGAAGAAAGAGCAGGAGGAGATGCGCCTCCCCACCCCGGAGGGGACGGCGGGGCCGGAAGGTGCCGACCAGGGTGTCGGGCGGTCCCGGTCCCCGGAGGCGGAGGGCCGGGAAGTGCGGGGCCGGGAGGAGGCGGCCACGTCGGAAGGGATGCTTCCCCAGGATCTCTGGGAGGAGCTGGAGGCGCTGGCCCGGCCCGGGCCGCGGAGCCGTCCGGCGCCCGAACCCCGGTCCGCCCCCGGGCCGGACTCCGCCCCCCAACCCCGCCCGGTGCCCGGCGCGCCCTCCGGTCCCGAAGTCCGCCCGGCGCCGCGCACCCGTCCTGAGCCTGTGCAAAGGCCCGAGCGTCGGGCGCCGGCACCGCCTTCCTCGCCGAGGAGGTCGCCGCAGCCACCCGCCCGCCACCCCCTCCACCGCGCTCACTCCGGATACGGTACCCGACCGGCGGAGCGGGCGGCCCCGGCGCCTATGCCGGGTTCGGAACCGGGCGCGGCGAAGCGGGCTCAGGAGGAGATCCTGGAGGTCCACGCCATGCTCCGCGCGCGGGGCGGGAGCCGGCGTCAGGCCATGGTGCTGCGGGAGATTCTGGGCCCGCCCGTCTCCATGCGGCCCGGCCCGCCCGGCCCCCTGGGACCGGACGGGTTCGCCCTCTGACGGAAGGGGTGGCGGGAGCTACATCTCGCCCCGGGCCATCTTGCGCAACACCGTCTGAAGGATGCCGCCATTGAGGTAGTACTCCACGTCCACCTCCGAGTCGAGGCGGACGGGCGCGTCGAAGCGCACCTCCGATCCATCTTCCCTGCGCGCCATCACCTCCACAGTTCCGCCCGGCTCGAGTCCGTCGGAAATCCCGTGGATATCAAAGATTTCCCGTCCGGTAAGGCCCAGGCTCTGCGCCGAGGCCCCGGCCGGGAACTCGAGGGGGAGCACGCCCATCCCAACCAGGTTGCTGCGGTGGATGCGTTCGAAGCTCTCAGCGATGACGGCCCGGATTCCCAGAAGGATCGTGCCTTTGGCCGCCCAGTCCCGGGAGCTCCCTGTGCCGTATTCCTTCCCGGCCAGGACCACCAGGGGTGTGTCCTCCTCCTTGTAGCGCATGGCGGCCTCGAAGATCGGCACCACCTCCCCGGTGGGGAAGTGGATGGTGTATCCGCCTTCCTTTCCCTCCAGGAGGAGGTTGCGGATGCGCACGTTGCCGAAGGTCCCCCGCATCATGACCTCATGGTTGCCCCGGCGGGAGCCGAAGGTATTGAAGTCCCTGGGCTCCACGCCGTGCTCCCGCAAATAGCGTCCGGCGGGCTCGTCTTTGGGGATGGCGCCGGCGGGCGAGATGTGGTCGGTGGTCACGGTCTGGCCCAGGAGGAGGAGGACCCTGGCGCCGGTGATGTCCTGGGCGGGCTCGGGCTCGATCCCCATGCCTTCGAAGAAGGGCGGACGCTGGATGTAGGTGGAATCGGGATCCCACGTGTAGAGGGCACTTTCCGCCGGAACGGAGAGGGCCTTCCAGTGCGTGTCGCCTTCGAAAACATGGGCGTAGCGTTCCTCGTACATCTCGGGCTTGAGTGAGTTGAGGATGGTCTCGCGGACCTCCTCCTGGGAGGGCCAGATGTCTTTGAGGAAGACGGGATTGCCGTCGGCGTCCTCACCCAGGGGCTCGTTCTCCAGATCGATGTCGATGCGCCCGGCCAGGGCGAAAGCCACGACGAGGACGGGAGAGGCCAGGTAGTTGGCCCGCACCAGCGGGTGAATGCGGGCTTCGAAGTTCCGGTTTCCGGAAAGGACGGCCGAGACCACCAGGCCGTTCTCCGCCACGGCGTCCTGGATGGGGGCGGGGAGGGGGCCCGAGTTCCCGATACAGGTGGTGCATCCGTATCCCACCACCTCGAAGTTGAGTTGAGCCAGGGGCTGGAGGAGGCCGGCCGCTTCGAGATAGTCGGTCACGACCTGGGACCCGGGGGCCAGGCTGGTCTTCACCCACGGTCGGGTCCGCAGGCCCCGCTCCACGGCTTTGCGGGCGAGAATTCCGGCGCCCACCATGACCGACGGGTTGGAGGTGTTGGTGCAGCTCGTGATCGCGGCGATGACGGTGGTGCCGTCCCCGACCTGGAAGGTCCTCTCCGCTCTTCACCTCCACGGCGCGGCGCGTTTGCTGAGCTACGGCCGTACCGCCCTCGCCTTCGTCCTCGAGGGTGAACCCCGAGGGGACCAGAGTCGGCAGGTCCCGATCGAAGGCGCCTTTGACGTCGGAGAGGCGGATCCGGTCCTGGGGGCGTTTCGGCCCCGCCAGGCTGGGCTCCACCGTGGAGAGGTCCAGTTCCAGGGCGTCGGTGAACTCAGGGTCCGGCGTGTCATCGGTGCGGAAGAGATTCAGCTCCTTGGTGACCCGCTCGACCCGCTCCACCAGCTCGGGGCTTCTTCCCGTACCGCGCAGGTAGCGGAGCGTCTCCCCGTCCACCGGGAAGAATCCCATGGTGGCGCCGTACTCGGGGGCCATGTTGGCCAGCGTCGCCTTGTCGGGGAGGCTGAGCGTGCTCAGCCCCGGTCCGAAGTACTCGACGAAACGGCCCACCACGCCGCGCTCCCGGAGGATCTCGGTGACGCGCAGCACCAGGTCGGTGGCGGTGGCGCCTTCGGGTAGGGTTCCGTAGAGCTTCATCCCCACCACCTCGGGAAGGAGCATGTAGTAGGGCTGGCCCAGTACGACGGCTTCGGCCTCGATGCCGCCGACTCCCCAACCCATGACGCCCAGGCCGTTGATCATGGTCGTGTGGGAGTCGGTCCCCACCAGGGTGTCAGGGAAGGCCACCCATGCTCCGTCCTGGCGCCTACGATGCACGACCGAGGCCAGATATTCCAGGTTGACCTGATGGACGATGCCCGTTCCGGGCGGTACCACCGAGAAGTTGTCGAAGGCCTCCTGGGCCCAGCGCAGGAGGACGTACCGTTCCCGGTTGCGCTCGTATTCCCGTTCCACGTTGAGTCGGTAGGCGTCGGGGCGTCCGAAGAAGTCCACCTGAACCGAGTGGTCGATGACCAGATCGGCCGGCACCACCGGATTGATGCGCGCCGGATCGCCGCCCAGCTCCTTGAGCCCGTCGCGCATGGCGGCCAGATCCACCACCGCCGGAACGCCCGTGAAGTCCTGGAGAACGACGCGGGACGGCATGAAGGGCACATCGGTTCCCGTTGCGGTGGGCGACCACCGGGCCACCGCCGCCACGTGCTCCCCGGTGACGTGCTCTCCGCCCGCGTGGCGAAGCATGTTTTCCAGAAGGATGCGGATGGAGAAGGGGAGCCGGTCCAGAGAGGAGACGAGACCCTCTTCCTCGAGGCGGGAGAGGCGGTAGAGGAGAGTATCTCCCTCGGGCAGCGCGATGCGGGTGCGGGCGCCGAAGGGATCGTTGCTGAAGGACGGGCGCGTATCGGTCACGGGGGACTCCGAAGTCCGTAGGGTCCGCAGGCCGGCGCTCCGCCTGGCGCGGAGGCGGCGTGTTTTGGACTCTAAGAATAAACCCTCCCACCGCCGGGAGGCAGGGGGCGGCGGGTGGTGCGCTCGAGGTGTGAGGCGGGTGCCGGTGTGTGGCGTGCGCAAGGCCTCAGGTAGCGGCATGCGCCGGGGGGTGGGTGGCGAGGCGCCGCTGAAAGGGACGTTGAAGCCGAGGGGGGGCCGGGTTAGCTTCGGTTGCTCACCTTGCCGGGGTGGCGGAACGGTAGACGCGGCGGCCTCAAAAGCCGCTGTCCGCAAGGGCGTGCGGGTTCGAATCCCGCCCCCGGCACTTCGTTTCAGAGAAATCCTGTGGCCTGTCGGGGCGGGATGAGAACAAGGGTTCGAGCCGGAGCGAGCGCAGCTCGCGGAGACGACGTCGGGCGGAGCCCGGCGTCAATCCCGCCCCCGGCACTTCGTTTCAGGGAAACCCTGTGGCCCGTCGGGGCGGGATGAGAACAAGGGTTCGAGCCGGAGCGAGCGCAGCTCGCGGAGACGACGTCGGGCGGAGCCCGGCGTCAATCCCGCCCCCGGCACTCCCTACGACCCCGTCTCCTCCGCCATTCCCGGAGAAGGCGGAGGATGGGCGTTCAGCGCCCGGCGCACCGCTTCCTCCAGATTCTCCGTGGTGAAGGGCTTGGGGAGGTGGATCGGCGGCGAGCCCCCTTCACCTTCCTGAGCTGCACCGGACCATCCTGAGGTGACCAGGACGGCGAGGCCCGGGACCAGTTCCTGCGCCCGGCGGCCCAGAAGGTCGCCGCGCATGTCGGGCAGGACCAGGTCGGTGACAAGGAGGTCCACGCGCTGGTCACGGCGCTGGAGAATCCCCATGGCGTCACCTCCCGACTCCGCTTCCAGCACCCGATGCCCCAATCCGGTCAGGACGCGCACGACCGTCTGCCGGAGGGGAGCGTCGTCCTCCACCACGAGAATCGTCCGCGCCGGGACGTGCCCCACCACGGAGGGTGTGGGGGGGGCGGAGAGGGGCCGGGCCGGCGGCGGCACAACGGGGAGGTACACGGTGACCTCGGCGCCGCCTTCCGGAGCATCCCCGATGGTGAGGAATCCGCCGGCCTGTGTGGCGACACCGTACACGATGGAGAGCCCCATCCCCGAGCCCGCTCCCTGGCGTGTGGTGAAGAACGGTTCGACCACGCGGGTACGGAGCTCCGCGGGGATGCCGGTGCCGGTGTCCCGCACCGTCAGGGTCGCGTACGTACCGCCTTGGCTCCCACCGTGCCGTACAGCGAACTCCTCCGTCACCTCGGTGACATCTACGGCCACGAAGATCTCCCCACCCCCGGGCAGGGCATCGCGCGCATTGGTCACCAGGTTGAGAATCACCTGGTCCAGGCGGGCGCGATCGGCGCGCACCCAGGTACGGGCGTGACCGTGATCGATGGACAGATGGACATTTCCCGGGAGGATGCGTTCCAGCAGCGGGCCCACCTCCCGCAGAACGGCGCCGGCGTTGAGGGGTGCGGGTGGCGCCGGCTCCCGTCTCCCCACGGTGAGAAGCTGGGACACCAGGCTCTGTCCCCTCTGCGCCGCGCCGACGATTTCCATGGCGTCATGGTGGATCTCGGCACCGGCTTCTGTTGACATGACGATCATGTCGGCACGGCCGCGGATGACGGAAAGGATATTGGCGAAATCGTGGGCCACGCCTGCGGCCAGGCGTCCAACCGACTCCATGCGCCACGCCATTTCCAATCTCTTCTTGGCGGCGTCTCGCTCCCGCTCCATGGCCTGGGAGAGACGAAGCTGAAGCGCCATGTAGCGGACCAGGAGAATCCCGAAGCCGGTAATCGAGATCAGCACCAGGAGGTCGCGGGGGCGTCGCGTCGGAGGGGAGATGAATCCCGCGGCGGAAAGGAGGAGGTGGAGGGCGGGCACCGCCACCGCCAGGGCCACGATGAGGCCCGGAAGGCGGCTTCCTCCCCCCGCGCCCAGGGCGAAAGAATTCCGGGGCGAGGCGGATCCGTTCCCCGTCGGGTCCTCGGGCTGGACGCCATCCCCCCAGCGGGGGACGAGGGCGAGAATGAGGAAGACGAGGGAGGGGAGCTGCCAGAGGAGGTCGGTGGGGCGCCCCGGGTCCGTCCAGGGGAGGACCTCCATGTACTGGAGGCCCTCGACGACGTCGCCCAGGAACCAGAGGGCGGTCAGCAGAGCCAGCATTCGGTAGATGCGCGCCCAGACCCCCTGCATTCCGGAACGGAGCGCACGCCACACCCTCGTCATCAGAAAGGCGTCCAGCACCGCATACAGGAGGAGGGAGGGCACCCACGAAGCGTAGCTTTCCGGGTCGAAGACGCTCGGAACGAGGACGAAATACGCCAACATTCCGAAGACGAAAAACAGGATTCCGGCTGTCTCCAGATTTCGCAGCCGGCTTTCGGGAGCGGAGACCGGGATCCGGTCCGGTCGTGCCTCGATGGCGAAGGCGATGGCCAGATACCCGGTCAGGTATAGCAGATCCGAGGAGAGATCCAGTTCCCATCCCCACGCTTCGAAGGGAACCACGAGATAGAGCACGCGAACCCCGAGCCACGCCGCGATCCCGCCTGCTAGAAGGCCCCAGAAGATTCGTTTTCTTGCCGCGCTTCGGCGAGCGTGCCGCACGATCAACGCCAGCGCGGTGAGCATGGGGAGGACGTCGGAGAACTGATCCCCGTAGGTAAATCGCCAGTCCTCGGGGAGGATGGGGAACAGGAGCGGGAGGGTGGAGATTACCCAGACGGCCACGGCCGCCCACAGGAGGCGGTCCCGGGTCGGGGAAGGTGGGGGCGTCACCGTAGCGTCCCCGCCGTCCGGTGCGGAAGCGGACGTGGCATGCATCCGCTCATCCTACCCTGCCCGGGGGATTCTCTCAAGGCGGATTTTGTCTGGATGGCAACCTGGGTATAATACCTAGTCTCAAGAAGAACCCCTTTGGGGTGGAACCTCCGCCCCGGACATCTCATCGGAGTCCCCTATGGGAGACAAGCCCGACGCTACGAAGAACTCGCTGACGCTCCGCGACAACCGTACCGGCTGCGAATACGAGGTGGAGATCCACGAGGGCGACGTGATTCGCGCCATGGATCTTCGCCAGATCAAGGTGGAAGAGTCCGACTTCGGGATGATGTCGTACGACCCGGCCTTCACCAACACGGCCTCCACGCGCAGCGCCATCACCTTCATCGACGGTGGCAAGGGTATCCTGCGCTATCGGGGCATTCCCATCGAGCAGCTGGCCGAACGCAGCACCCACCTGGAGGTGTCGTATCTCCTTCTCAAGGGGGAGCTGCCCACCCGGACCGAGCTGGACGCCTTCGTGCAGGACGTGACCTTCCACACCTACGTGCACGAGAACATGCACAAGCTGCTGGAAGGGTTCCGGTACGATGCCCACGCCATGGGGATGATGATCAGCGCGGTGGCGGCTCTCTCCACCTTCTATCCCGAGGCCAAGAACATCATGGATCCGGAGGTACGGTGGGAGCAGATCGTACGCCTCGTGGCCAAGATGCCGACACTGGCAGCGTACGCCTACCGTCACCATCGCGGGCTTCCCTACGTCTATCCGGAAAACGAGCTCTCCTATACCGCCAACTTCCTGAACATGCTCTTCAGGATCGGAACGCGGGACTACAAGCCGAATCCGGTCCTCGAGCGGGCTCTGGATGTCCTCTTCATTCTCCATGCTGACCACGAGCAGAACTGCTCGGCCACGGCCATGCGGCTCATCGGGTCGTCCCACGCTGATCCATATTCGGCGCTGGCCGGCGCCATGGCAGCTCTTTACGGCCCGCTGCACGGCGGCGCCAACGAGGCGGTGTTGCGGATGCTTGAGCGCATCGGGAGTGTGGAGAACATCCCCGCCTTCCTCGAGCGCGTGAAAGCCCGGGAGGAACGCCTCATGGGTTTCGGGCATCGGGTCTACAAGGCGTACGATCCTCGAGCCGCCATCATCAAACGCACCGCCGACGAGGTCTTCGAAGTCACGGGCCGCAACCCGCTCCTGGATATCGCCCTGGAGCTGGAGCGCATCGCCCTGAGCGAAGACTATTTCATTGAGCGGAACCTGTATCCCAACGTGGATTTCTACTCGGGGCTCATCTACCAGGCCATGGGCTTTCCGGTGGAGATGTTCCCCGTGCTCTTCGCCATCCCGCGCACCGTGGGATGGCTGGCCCAGTGGGAGGAGCTTCTCCAGGACCCGGAACAGAAGATCGCCCGACCGAGACAGGTCTACGTGGGGCCCGGAGAGCGCGACTTCATCCCGATCGACGAGCGGGGCTGAGATCACCTCTCGGCCCCATTCGGGGAGGAGGAAGGCCGCGTGAGTACGGTGCTCCTGGACCTGAACCACCTGGGTCTCCCGGGCGCCATCGGATCCTACCTGGTGGCCGGGTCCGAGCCGACGCTGGTGGACCCGGGACCCGCCACGACGCTGGACGTACTCGTGGAGAGGTTGAGGCGGGAAGGGGTGGGCGAGGGTGATCTTGGCCACATCGCCTTGACCCACGTCCACCTGGATCACGCCGGGGCCACCGGCCACCTCGCCCGGCTCTTTCCCCGCGCGCGGATCCACGTCCACGCTGAGGGTGCGCCCCATCTTGTGGATCCGACCCGCCTCGTCGCCAGCACACGCAGGACCTTCGGTGAGGCGCACGACCGCCTCTGGGGGGACGTGCAGCCGGTACCCGCCGACCGTATCACAGCCTGGTCCCCCGGAGATGGTGCGCTGTGGGCCGACTTCCGTCCCGTTCCCACGCCCGGACATATTGCGCATCATCTCGCGTATCTGGATGAGCGGGACGGAACTCTTTTTGCGGGGGATGCCATGGGCATTGTACTGTCGGCCGAGGCGCCGTCCCACCCGCCCACTCCGCCTCCTGCGGTGGATCTGGAGGCGTGGCGCGAGACGCTCGAGGAGGTGAGGGCGATCGGGCCCGAGCGTTTCGCGGCGACGCACTTCGGTCTCCATGAAGACGTGCCGGCCAGGGTGGAAGCCCTTGGAGAGGCCCTCGACGGCCTGAAGAAACGGGTGGCGGACGCGCTGGCTCGGGGAGATGAAGAGGACGCCGGACGATACGGAGAAGAGGTGGCCCGCCGGATGGCACCTTTCCTGGGCTCGGATCGGGCGGAGCGCTACTTCGGCACCTTTTCTGCCGCCATGGACTGGGAGGGGGTGCGTTTCTATCTGCAGCGCCGAGCCCGGTCCCGGGAAGACACGGAGAGCGATCGTTGAACACGAAGAGAGGGAAGATGGCGAGAACGGGTCGATGGACCTCACGGACCGCGGGCACGGTGGCCATGCTGGCCCTTTCCCTGTCGGCCTATCCGGCGACGGCGCAGGAGGCCCGAAGCATGCCGGCCGCCGTGGATTCGGCACGATCCACCGCCGAGCTCATGGCGCGGCCCGTTCCGGGGCGCGTCACTCCGCCGGCCTTCTTCCGGCGCGCGGTGGAGCGAGGAACGCGCACCGAGACGGGAGCGCCCGGAGAAGGATATTGGACGAACCGCGCCGTATACGAGATCGACGCCCGCCTGGATCCCGAAACCGCCCGCCTGGAGGGGACGGTCACAGTCCGCTACGAGAACCGGTCTCCGGTGCGCATGAACGGTCTCGCCGTCCATCTTCACCAGAACCTCCACGCGCCTGGCGTGATGCGGAACGAGTCTCAGGAGGTAACGGGTGGCGTGACGCTGGAGCGGGTGGCCATGGACGACACCGTGCTGGTGGAACGATCCCTGCGGGAGGGACCCGGCTACCAGGTGCGCGGCAGCGTCATGCGCCTCCGCCCTGTGGAGCCCCTCGAGCCCGGAGACAGCGTCACCCTCATGATCTCGTGGAGTGAGACTCTGCCTCAGAACGGGGCGGGGCGCATGGGGCATTCGGGCCACGAGGTCTACATGGTCGCCTACTGGTTTCCCAAGGTTGCGGTGTTCGATGACCTGCGGGCCTGGGACGCTGAGCCATACCTTGGAAACGCCGAGTTTTATGATGATTTCGCCGACTACCGGGTCTCCCTGACCGTTCCCCAGGGCTGGACGGTGGCCGCTACGGGAACGCTTCTCAATCCTGAGGAAGTGCTCACGGATCAGACGCGGGAGCGCCTTGCCCGGGCGGCTGCGGGGGACGACAAGGTGGTGGTTGCCACGACCGAAGACCTGCGGCAGGGGAGGGTGACCGAGACCGATCCCACCGGGTGGCTCACCTGGCACTTTGCCGCGGACACGGTGCGCGATTTCGCGTGGAGCACGTCCAACGTCCAGCGGTGGGATGCGACCTCGGCGGTGGTGCCGGACCGGGACGGGGACGGGTCCGAGGACCGGGTCCTCATCCAGTCATTCTGGCGTGAAGATCGAGCCCCCCTCTGGGCTCGCCAGTGGGAGTACGGAAAACAGAGCATCGACCACCACTCCCGCTTCACCGGTTTTCCCTACCCGTGGCCTCACATGACTTCCGTGGAGGGGGCGGACATTATCGGCGGCGGGATGGAGTTCCCCATGATGACGCTCATCGGCCCGTATCAGGGCCGGGAACCCCAGGATCTTTTCAACGTGACGTCCCATGAGCTGGCCCATATGTGGGTGCCCATGATCGTGGGGAGCAACGAGAAGCGCCACGCGTGGATGGACGAGGGCTCCACGACGTTTCTGGAAAACGTCAGCCGCATGGAGTATTGGCCCGGCGTGGATCACTATCGTCTGGAGGAGAAGAACTACGTTCGGGTGGCGGCGGCGGGACTGGAGCGGAGCATGATGCGGCACGGCGATTGGTACGAGCCCGGGCCGGGGTACGGGACGGCCTCTTACGCAAAACCCGCCACTCTCATGGTCATGCTGAGGGAGTTGATCATGAGGCCCGAGGCGTGGGATGAGGCGTACCGCACCTTCATCTCCGAGTGGGCCTACAAGCACCCGACGCCCTGGGATTTCTTCAACACGTTCGAGCGGTTCGCTCAGAAAGACCTGGACTGGTTCTGGACCTCCTTCTACTACCGCACCTGGACCATCGACCACCAGGTGGTTTCGGTGGAGTTCGACCCCGCTTCCGGCTCGGTGATTCACCTCCGGGACGGGGGGGATGCCCCCTTCCCGCTGCGGGTGAGGATCCGCACCGCCGACGGAGGGGTTGTGGATCGCACCGTTCCGGTGGAACACTGGTTGGAGGGGCATCGCACGGCAGAGGTGCGCGTGCCCGCGGAAGCCGGGGCGGTGATCCGGGTCGAGCTCAACCCCTCCGGATACGTTGCCGACGTGGACCGCACCAACGACTTCTGGCCACGGGGCTGATCCCGCCCCCGGTGGGCTGAACGGCTGACGTCGCTCATCCCTCCTCTTCGTCCAGGTGGGCGGCGAAGCCTACCAGAGTACCGCACGGAGCTTCGACGAAGACCTCGTCCATGCCGTAGAAGGTCTGGCGGCGCGGCACCACGATCTTGTGGCCCTGTACCGCCTCTATGACGGGATCCAGGTCGTCCACGGTGAGGAACACGACCGACGTGCCCTGTACGAGACGCTGGGACAAGCTGGGAGCTTCGGCGCCGGCGGCGGATTCCAGATCATCGGCGACGCTGGCCCGGCTCTGGTACATGATCTGGATGTCATCCTTCTGCAGGATGACAAACCCCTTCTCGTCGCCGTGGGGCACCAGGGCGGTGATGGCGAAGCCCAGGTGCTCCGTCCAGAAGTGAAGGCAGGGCTCGATGTCGTCCAGCCCTCACCCGAAGTGCTTGATCCCGGGTGAATTTCGACGCAATGCCGAAAGATAGCGAAATGGTGTGGCTGCGGGGCGGGAAAGGGCCCGCGCCGAATCCTCCCACCGTAGCTGCCCGCCTGGACCCGTGGGAGGGCGAAGCCTTCCCGGCACCCGCAGCGCCTGGATTTCCGTGGCAATGATGTTGAGGCTGGCCCCGTCCTTCTGAAGCTTTCCCCGTACGGTGAGAAAGGGCTCGCTCCGCACCACACTTCGCGTTTCCTGATAGAGATCAGGTTTCACAATAACGTTGATGTGGCCGGATGTATCTTCCATAAGGACAAATACATACCCCTTTGCTGTCAGGGGGCGTTGGCGGGCCGTGACCAGGCCCGCGACCCGGACCACGGCGTGCTGCTCCATCTCGTGAAGCTCATGGGAACGGAGTGTGTCGCGAGGGAGTTGATCCTGAAGGAGGGCCAGGGGGTGGAGGTGGGTGGAGAAGCGCAGCATCCGGTATTCGGCCACCATGCGGTCGGCCGGGGCGAGTTCGGGAAAGGGGAGTCCGGCGTAGGGATCGGCGAGGTCCAGTTCGGTCTGGGCGTGATCGTTGCGGTGGCCCGGCCGTCGGTCTTCCTGTTCCGGTCCCAGATACAGGCCGGCCTGCCAGAGGAGTTCCCGGCGGGTGAGGCCGAACGCCTCGAAACCTCCGACCCAGATGAGGTTCTCGACGGCAGGGCGGCGGAGGGACGCGGGTGTGCGACGCAGAAAGTCGGCCAGGGAGCGGAAAGGACCTCTCCGCTCCCGCTCCGCCACCACCGCTTCCGCCACGTCGGTCCCCCATCCCCGGACGAAACCGAGACCGATGCGCAGGTCGTTTCCTTCGGCCGTGCACGCCACCCGGCTCCGGTTCACGTGGGGTGGGAGGGTGCGAATGCCGTTTCGACGGGCGTCCCGTCCCAGAACGTCCAGGGAGTAGAATCCCATGGGCTGGTTGTTGAAGAGGGCCACGTAGTACTCCACCGGGTAGTAGTGGCGCAGCCAGGCGGACTGATAGGCCAGAAGTCCGAAGGCGGCGGCGTGGGACTTGGGAAATCCGAACTCGCTGAACGCCGTCACCTGCTCAAAGACCTCCCGTGCCGTGGCTTCGTCCACGCCCCTTTTGCGCGTCCCCTCCAGAAAGGCGTTACGGTGCGCGGCCATGGCTTCCCGGGACCGCTTTCGGCTCATGGCCCGGCGAAGGCTTTCTGCCTGACCGTCGCTGAAGCCCGCCAGCGCCTGGCAGACCTTCAGGACCTGGTCCTGGTAGATGATGACGCCCAGCGTTTCTCCCAGCGCCTCTTCCAGAAGGGGGTGGGGGTAGGGGATGCGGTAGGCGGGGTTCTCCCGCAGGAGTTCACGGCGCCGCACGAAGGGGTTCACCGCACCGCCCACGATGGGACCGGGACGGACGATGGCCACCTGGATGGCCAGCTCCTCCAGGTTTCGCGGTCGGGTCCGGCGCACCATCTGGATCTGGGCGCGGCTCTCGATCTGGAAGACCCCGATGGTGTCTCCGGAGCAGATGCGGTCGTAGACGGCCTCGTCCTGAAAGTCGATGCGGGAGAGGTCCGGCGCCGTGCCGTGGCGCTCGGCGATGAGATCCACGGCTTCCTCCACCAGGGAGAGCATGCCCAGAGCCAGAAAGTCGATTTTGACGAAGCCCGCGTCCTCGCAGGAATCCTTGTCCCACTGGCAGAGGACCCGTCCCTCCCAGGCCGCCGGTTCCAGGGGGACGAGCTCCACCAGGGGGCGGCTGGAGATGATCATTCCGCCCACGTGCTGGGAAATGTGGCGGGGAAGGCCGGAGATGTCCTGGGCCAGAGACGCCAGGAGCTTCCAGAGGTGGGCGTCGGCCCGCTCCCTGAACTCGGGGATTGCCGCCAGCTCCTCGCCCAGGGCGGCGGCGGAGCGGTGTTCCGCCAGGCGGGCGAGCTTTTCCAACTCTCCCTGAGGAAGGTCCAGCGCCATGCCGATCTCCCGAACGGCGGAGCGGATCCGGTAGGTGGGAAAGGTGCACACCAGTCCGGTGTGCTCGTGGCCGTAGCGTTCGTAGACCCGGAGGATGAGCGCTTCCCGTATCTCTCGGGGAAAGTCGAGATCGATGTCGGGAACGCTGCGCAGAGCTTCGTTGAGGAAGCGGCCCAGAAAGAGGTTGTTGGCCACCGGGTCGATGTGGGAGAGGCCGATGAGATAGCAGATGATGGAGGACACGGAAGAACCCCGTCCCCGCCCCGGCGGGAGGCTCGCTCGGGCACGGGCCGTCCCCGCCCGGAGCTCAGCGGCCACCTCCCGCGCCATCTCCATGATGTCGCGATAGACGAGGAAGAAGCCCGCCAGCCCGTGGAGGTCCACCAGCTTGAGCTCGGTGTGGAGGCGCGCTTCCGCCTCCCGGGCCCGGGCCGAGCCCGGCTCGTAGCGTCTTCCGATCTCCGCCCGACAGAGGGCGGCCAGGGTTTCCAGGGCACCTCCCCGCTCCGAGCCCTGAAAGTCGGGGAATTCGTATCCCAGATCCCGGGTGAGATCGAAGGCGGCGCAGCGCTCGGCGATGAGGAGCGTGTTGGTGAGCGCTTCGGGCCGGTTGCGGAAGCGGTGGTTCATCTCCCACGCCGGAGCCAGATGGAAGAGCCGGTTGGGCCGCCGCACCCTGTGGGCGCCGTCCAGGGTCGTACGGTGGCGGATGGCCACCAGGACGTCCTGGAGACGGTGCCGGCCCGGGTGGTGGTAGTGAACGTTGCCCGCGGCCACCACTCCCAGCCCCAGCCGGCTGGCGAGACTCCCCAGAGCCCGGTTGCGGCGGCCGTCTCCCAGAACAGCGTTGTCCTGGAGCTCCACGAAGACGCTCCCCGGCCCGAAGGCGTCCACCAGGGTGCGGGTAAAGGCTTCGCCGTCGGCCACCGAAGAAGCCAGCGCGGCCTGCACCGGGCTGTGTCGGCATCCGGTGAGGAGGATGAGTCCCTCGCTTTGCTCCAGAAGCGTGGGAAGGGGGAGGCGGGGATCCCCTCGCGGAGATTCCATGTGGGCCCGGGTGAGGAGGCGGCTCAGGTTGGCGTATCCCGCAGGCGTTTCGGCCAGGAGGGTCACGTGGTGCCCCTCCTCGGGCTCTTCCCGACCGGGGAAACAGTCCCGGAGCGTGACCTCCGCGCCGGTAATGGGTTGAATGCCCGCTTCCCGGGCCGAACGGGCGAACTCCATGGATCCGTAGAGGCCGTTGTGGTCCGTGAGGGCCAGGGCGGGGTACCCGAAGCGGGAGGCCTGGAGGACCAGTTCCTCCGGATGGGAGGCGCCGTCCAGGAAGGAGTATCCGGAATGACAGTGGAGTTCCACATAAGGGCGGTTCATGACCCGAAGATAAACCGAAGATAGCGGGTCGGCAAATGACGGGTCCGGGAGGCACGTTTGGTACCAAAGGAAACGGGTATATCCCTACTTCCGAATATGAGAATACCCTGCTGGAGGACGGAGCCGGGTTGTCTCCATATTTACCATGACGCGCGCCGTCCCGACGCGCAGGGTGGTCGTCCTTCGGGCAGGGGCCATCCACTTCGGACGTCCAGGAGCGGGGACTCCCCTCCCGCTCCAGAACAGGGGAACGCTTATGTCCACCATCAGAGAAGCACTGGCCAAACGGATTCCCGAGCGCCGGGAGTTCATCGCTGAGCTCCTGAAACAGCACGGAAGCGACGTGATCTCCGAAGTCACCGTGAAGCAGGTCTTCGGCGGCATGCGGGGCGTGAAGGGTCTCGTATGCGATACTTCCCTCGTAGACCCCCACAAGGGGCTCATCATCCGCGGCATTCCCATCGCCGAACTCACCGACCGGTCGGCGGAGGAGATTCTCTTTCTCCTCATGGTGGGGGATCTTCCCGATGAGGAGCAGCTCGCGACACTGAAGCAGAATCTCTTCGCCCGCTCCGAAGTCCCGGACTACGTCTGGAAGGTTCTCCGGGACATGCCGGAAACGGCTCATCCCATGGACATGCTCATCACCGCCATCCTCACCCTGGAGGATCAGTCCATCTTCCGGCGGCGGTACGACGAAGGGATGAAGAAGGAGGACTACTGGGAGCCGGCCCTGGAAGATTCTCTGAACCTTCTGGCCAAGCTGCCCTCTCTCGCGGCGGGTGTGTACCGCATCCGCTACAACAAGGGGGATCCCATCCTTCCGGATCCGAATCTGGACTGGTCGGCCAACTACGCCCACATGCTGGGAATCGACGACGCCGAGTTCGCCGATCTCATGAGGCTGTACATGGTGCTCCACTCGGACCATGAGGGTGGCAACGTGAGCGCCTTCACGGCCCACGTGGTGGCGTCGGCCCTCTCCGATCCGTACTACGCCGTGGCTGCGGGGTTGGCGGGGCTGGCGGGACCGCTCCACGGGCTCGCCAACCAGGAATGCCTGAAGTTCGTCCTGGGGGTCATGGATCGCTTCGGTGGAGCCCCCACGCCCGAGGAGATGGAATCCTACGCGTGGGAGATCCTCCACAGCGGCCGGGTGATTCCTGGATACGGACACGCCGTCCTGCGTGCCACCGATCCCCGCTTTACCGCCTTCTACGAGTTCGGGCAGAAGCACTTCCCCGACGATCCCGTCTTCAAGACGGTGGCGGTGGGCTTCGACGTGATTCCCAAGGTCCTGCAGGAGCACGGAAAGGCCGCCAACCCATGGCCCAATGTGGATGCGGGCTCGGGCGCACTCCTGCATCACTATGGCATCACCGAGATGCGCTATTATACGGTGCTGTTCAGCGTGAGCCGGGCCATGGGGATCACGTCCCAGTTGGTGAACAGCCGCGCCATGCTGGAGCCCATCACGCGGCCCAAGTCGGTCTCCACCGAGTGGATCGCCAAGGAAGTGGGCTTCACCCCTTCGAAGAAGGAGGCCGCCAAGGGCTGACCGCGAAGCCCGACGGTGGAAGCCGGCGATTCTTCACATTGCGGGTGCGGGAGAGAGACGTACAGCCCACGCGTGGCGGGAATGACTCT
>JBHHWB010000062.1:0-19305 GCA_046756305.1 Gemmatimonadota bacterium | reverse complement strand
CCCGTGTGGCTGGCGCGCCTTTTCGCCCCCATCCCCCCGGCCGTCCTGGAGATGGACGGCGCCGCGGCGGCGGCCGCCTCGGAGCCCGAGGAGCATCATCCCTTCTTTCTCAGGGAGTCGGTGTCCACCCTGGACCTGGCCAAGATCATGGCGGCGGGGCTCCTCCTCCTGGCGGCGGCGGATCTGACGGCGCGGGGATTGGGCGTTCTGGCGGCGAAGGATTCGGTCCCCGGGTGGGTGGGGGAGATCCCTTCCGTCCTCTGGCTCACCACCTTCGCCCTTATCCTGGGTCACACGCGCTCCTTCCACCGGCCGGCGGGAGCCATGCAGCTCGGCACCCTGGCGCTCCACTTCTTCTTCGTGGTGATCGGGATCTGGTCTCGCTTTTCCGAGATCGCCGCCGTGGGCGTGGAGGTTTTCTTCTACACCCTGGTGGTTGTGGGCGTCCACGGGGTGGTGGTGTACGGCCTCGGACGCCTGGTCCGCCTGGACGTGGCCTCCCTTTCCGTGGCTTCTCAGGCTGCGGTGGGCGGCCCCTCATCGGCGCTGGCCGTGGCGGTGTCCAGGGAATGGCCCGGCCTGGTTCTGCCTGGAATCATCGTGGGCCTGGTGGGTTACGCCGTGGGGAACTACCTGGGCTTCGGGATGGCATACCTTGTACGGGGCCTTGGGATCGGTTTATGATTTCCGGCTCCCCTGGGCGGGCCGGAAGGGTACCTGCGTGGCCGGCCGAAGGACCCGGGGTAGAAAATCGGTCCATTGAAGCCCGTCCGCGAAGTGTGCAGGGACGGGAGTGGAGGATAGAGGTGTGAGCAACACCGCCGCGGAAGAGGTGCGTGGCTACGCCCCCCAGGGGAAGAACACCGGCCGGGTGAAGCCCAAGGGAACACACCGGATTCGTGCCCACGAAGGGCTCGACACGGTGGATATGCGGGCCCGCAAGCCAGCCTGGCTCAAGGTCCGTTCTCCGGGTGGGCCCAACTACGCTCAACTTCGGCGCATGATGCGCTCCGAGTCCCTCCACACCGTGTGCGAGGAGGCGAGCTGCCCCAACATCGGCGAGTGCTGGGAAGCGGGAACGGCCACGTTCATGATTCTGGGGGACGTGTGCACGCGCGCCTGCAAGTATTGCGGAGTGGCCCACGGGATGCCGACGCACCTGGACGAAGATGAGCCCAGGCGGGTGGCGGAGAGCGTGGCCCGCATGGAGCTGGAGCACGCGGTCATCACCAGCGTCAACCGGGACGAACTTCCCGACGGCGGCGCGAGGATCTACGCCGAAACCATCCGCCGGATCCACGAGCGGGTTCCGGGATGTTCGGTGGAGGTCCTGATCCCTGACTTCAAGGGGGACGAAGACGCGCTGCGTACGGTAGTGGAGGCCGGCCCCGCCATCCTGGGACACAACCTGGAGACGGTGGAGCGCCTGCATCCCGACGTCCGTCCGGGCGGGCGCTACTGGCGCTCCATCTCCTTTCTGGGCGCGGTGAAGAAGATGGATCCGTCCATGCTCACCAAGACGGGCATCATCCTGGGGATGGGCGAAGAGGCCGACGAGATCCGCCAGGCCATGCGCGACCTGCGGGAGGCGGCGGTGGACATCCTCACCCTGGGCCAGTATCTGCGGCCTTCACCCATGCACATCCCCGTGGCCCGCTGGGTTCCACCCGAGGAGTTCGCCATGTGGAAGGAGGTGGGCGAGGGCGAGTACGGCTTCAAACACGTGGAGTCGGGTCCTCTCGTTCGTTCCAGCTATCACGCGAAGGAGCAGGCGCGCGAGGTGGAGGCGGGAGGACCGGGGAAGATCACCGAGGTGCTGGAGGCCGACATGCCGGCGCCGGCGGAGGTGAGGCTGGACCTGGTTCAGATCGAGCTCGGGCGCGGCGGCCGTCCTTCCACAGGAGGCGCGTGACCGCCCATGGCAAATCCCCCCACGAAGAAGAAACAGGCGAAGAAGAAGGGCTCGAGCCGCGGCATGGACATCTTCAAGAAGTACGGGATCACGAAAGAACTGGCCCTGGAGCTTCTTCGCGAGATGCTCCTCTACAGGCGGTTCGAGGAGAAGGCCGAAGAGGCCTACGCCATCGGCAAGATCGGCGGGTTCTGCCACCTGCACATCGGGCAGGAGGGGGGCGCGGCCGGGTCCATCCGACCCCTGCGTGAGGATGATTATGTCATCGGGGCGTATCGCGAGCACACCCAGGCCCTGGCCAAAGGTGTGCCCGCCGGAGCGGTCATGGCGGAGCTGTTCGGCCGCTCCGCCGGCGCGTCGGGAGGAAAGGGCGGCTCCATGCATATCTTCGACCGGTCCGTGCGCTTCATGGGAGGACACGGGATCGTGGGCGGGCAGGTCCCCCTGGGGACGGGAATCGCCTGGAAGGTGAAGTACCGGGAGGAGGGCGGCGTCGTCCTCTGCTTCATGGGCGACGCGGCGGTGAACCAGGGCGCCTTCCATGAGGCGCTCAATATGGCCGCCATCTGGCACCTGCCCATCATCTACGTGGTGGAGAACAACGCCTACGGGATGGGGACGGCGTTCCGCCGTGTGTCCCTCACCGACATGGTGGAGCGGGCTTCGCCCTACGGGATTCCGGCCAGCCGGGTCAACGGACAGAACGTTCTGGAAACGTATGCCCACTTTCGAGACCTGGTCGCCGAGGTGCGCGCCGGCGGCGGACCCCGGTTCGTGGACCTGGAAACCTATCGCTTCCGGGGTCACTCCATGTCGGATCCCGTGTCGGGCACGTACCGCCCCACGGAGGAAGTGGAGGAGAAAAAGGAGCACGAAGACCCCATCGGGATCCTGCGGGACGTGCTCATGGCGGGAGGGCACCTGGACCAGGAGGCGCTGGAAGCCATGGACGCCGAGGTGCGCGCCGTGGTAGATGAGGCGGCCGAATTCGCCGACGGTGCCCCGGCTCCCGAGCCTTCCGCCCTGTACGAGCACGTGTGGGCCGAACCCAATGAACACGGACGTCTCTTCTTCGATGGGAGGCCTGAGGCCCCGGGCGGCTCGGGCGCGCAGAGAGGTGAGGGATGAGCGTTATCACGTACCGCGAAGCTCTGAACCAGGCCCTGCGCGAGGAGATGGAGCGCGACCCCGACGTCTTCCTCATGGGGGAGGAGGTGGGCGAGTACGACGGAGCTTACAAGGTGTCCAAGGGACTGCTGGACGCCTTCGGAGCCCAGCGGGTGGTGGATTCTCCCATCAGCGAACTCGGGTTCGCCGGATTGGGCGTCGGCGCCGCCATGGCGGGCCTGCGTCCCATCATCGAGTTCATGACCTTCAACTTCGCCTTCCTGGCGCTGGACCAGGTTCTGAACTCCGCTGCGAAGCTCCTCTACATGAGCAACGGCCAGTTCCCCATCCCCATCGTATTCCGTGGGCCTACGGGTGCCGCCCTGCAGCTTGCCGCCCAGCATTCCGTCGCGTGTGAGACGTATTACCTGCACGCGCCCGGGGTGAAGGTGGTGACTCCCGCCACCCCGGCCGACGCCAAGGGTCTCCTGAAGGCTTCCATTCGGGACAACGACCCTGTGGCGTTCATGGAGGGCGAGCTCCTCTACAACATCAAAGGAGAGGTGCCTGACGACGACGATTTCGTCATCCCCCTGGGTGTGGCGGACCTGAAGCGGGAAGGGGGGGATGTCTCCATCATCACTCACGGGAAGATGCTGCACGTCGCGCTGCAGGCGGCCATGAAGCTGGAAAAGGAAGGCATCGAGGCGGACGTGCTCGACCTTCGCACGCTGCGGCCCCTGGACGTGGACGCCATCCTCGCTACGGTGCGCAAGACCAACCGGGCCGTCTACCTGGAGGAAGGGTGGTCGTACGTGGGCGCCGGCGCCCAGATCGCCGCCCTCATCCAGGAGGAGGCCTTCGACCATCTGGACGCTCCGGTCCTCAGGGTCACCCAGGCGGACACACCCATGCCGTACGCCAAGAACCTGGAGCAGGCGGCGAAGCCTTCGGCGGACAGGGTCGTGGCCGCCGTAAACAAGGTGCTCTACCGATGACCGCTTATCCGCTCACTCATCCCGGGAACGCCGTACGTGGCGTGTATGCTGCATGATTACTAAGGTCCACATGGAAGCCCTCTCTCCCACCATGGAAGAGGGTCAGCTCGTGCGGTGGCTGAAAAAGGAAGGGGACCCGGTCTCCAATGGCGACATCCTGGCCGAGATCGAGACCGACAAGGCCACCATGGAGCTGGTGGCACGGGGCGACGGCGTTCTGCGAAAGATCTTTCTCCCGGAAGGGGGCACCATACCTGTGGGCGAGGTCATCGCCGTCATCGCCGACCCCGATGAGGACATCTCGGGCGTGGAGGGCGCGGCCGGAGGCGGCGCCGGGGCCGCGAGCGGGGCCGGCGAGGTCACCGAGCCCGAACCCACTGCCGCACCGCCTGAGGCCGCCTCGGCGGAGCCGCCCACCGCCGCACCGCCTGAGGCCGCCCCGGTGGGGCCGCCCACCCCGGATACCGCCTCCGGCGCTGCGGTCGCACCCGCAGGCCCCGCGGCTCCGGCAAGCCCGCCGGCTCCCGCCCCGCGAGGCGGCCGCGTGAAGGCTTCGCCCCTGGCCCGCTGCCTGGCGGAGGAGGTGGGGGTGGACCTCACGCGGGTCGAGGGTACCGGGCCTGGCGGGCGCATCGTCAAGCGTGACGTGGAAGCGGCCCGGGAGGCCGGCGTCGGCGCCGCGGCGCCTGCGGCGGCCCCGGTCTTCACCGGCGCCGAGTACGAAGACATCCCCGTTTCCCAGATGCGGAAGACCATCGCCAAGCGCCTGGTCCAGTCCATCGGCCCCGTACCCCACTTCTTCCTCACGGTGGATGTGGACATGGGCCGGGTGGTGGAAGCGCGCCGCCGCATCAACGCCATGCTCGAGCCTGAGGGGCGCAAGGTCTCCATCAACGACATTCTCCTCAAGGCGGTGGCCGCGGCGCTGCGTCAGCATCCCAACTGCAACGCTCAGTGGCACGGCGACTTCGTGCGCCGCTTCAACGCGGTGCATCTGGGTGTGGCGGTTTCCGTGGAGGACGGCCTCATCACTCCGGTCGTGCGCAATGCCCACCTGAAGGGAATCGCCCAGATCGCGGATGAGGTGCGCGAGCTCGCAGCACGCGGAAGGGAGAAGCGGTTGAAGCCCGAGGAGTACACCGGCTCCACCTTTTCCGTGTCCAACCTGGGGATGTTCGGCATCCACGAATTCACAGCCATCATCAATCCGCCCGAAGCAGGAATCCTGGCGGTGGGCGCCATCGAGGACACTCCCGTGGCGGTGAACGGCACAGTGGAGGTGCGCCCCCGCATGCGGATGACCATGAGCTGTGATCACCGCGTCATTGACGGGGCGCAGGGCTCCCGCTTCCTTGCCACCTTGAAGGCCATGCTCGAGGAGCCCGCGGCGATTCTCATTTAGCCGTGCGCGGCCGACAGCCGCCCATGCACCACAAGCCGCCCACACGGACAGGAGGTTCAGTCATGTCCACGCGCCGCACCCGCGCGACCCGCGCCCTTCCGGCTTTTTTCGCCCTCCTCCTGCTCCTGACCGGGCCGGGCATCGTCCGAGCCCAGGAAGCCTCGCGGACCCTCTCCCTTGAGATGTCCCTCGACATGGAGACGGTGTCCAACCCCCGCATCTCCCCCGACGGCAAAAGGGTGGTCTATACGCGGGGGTGGATCGACAAGATGAACGACGCCCGCAAGTCGTCCATCTGGATCGTCAACGCCGACGGATCCCGCAACCATTTCCTGGTGGACGGCTCCTCTCCCCGCTGGTCTCCCGATGGGACCCGCATCGCCTACCTGGCCAAGGGAGAGCCGTCCGGGACCCAGATCTTCGTGCGGTGGATGGACGCCGAAGGGGCCACGACCCAGGTGACCCGGGTGGAGAACAGCCCCTCGGACCTTCGGTGGTCGCCGGACGGTACGTCCCTGGCGTTCACCATGATGGTGGACAGCGACGAGGGCTGGAAGGTCTCCCTCCCGGGCCGCCCCGACGGGGCCAAGTGGACGCCGGACCCCAAGGTGGTGACGCGCGCACAGTATCGGCGGGACCGCATCGGGTACGTGGACACGGGCTGGCGGCACATCTTTGTGGTCCCCGCCGAGGGAGGCACGCCCCGGCAGCTCACCAACGGTGACTGGAACCACTCGGCGGGTGAATGGACCGCCGACGGATCGGCCCTGGTCTTCTCGTCGCTGAGGACGCCGGACGCCGAGCTGGCGTGGCGCGAGTCGGAGGTCTATTCCGTGGAGGTTGCCTCGGGCGTCATCACGCCCCTTACCGACCACAAAGGGTTGGACACCTCGCCGCTGCCCTCGCCCGACGGACGGTGGATCGCCTTCCGGCGGACGGACTGGAACACCGATACCTACCGCAACCTGGACATCTACCTCATGCGTCCCGACGGGTCGGGAGCGAAGAAGATCTCTGGTGATTTCGACCGTCAGCTCAGAGGCTCCATGGTGTGGGCTCCCGACGGAAAGGGGCTCTATTTCACCGCCAACGATGCGGGCACCCGCAACGTCTTCTTCGCCTCCGTGGATGGTGGAGTGAAGCCGGTGACCGAGGGCAAGCACCTCCTGGTTCTCAGCTCCATTTCCGGGAAGGGGCGGGCGGTCGCCACCCTGTCCAGCGCCTACGAGCCGGGCGACGTGGTGGCCTTCGACCTCCGTAAGCCCGAGAACCAGACGCACCTCACCCGGGTGAACGAGGACGTGCTGGACGGGGTCACGCTGGGCGAGCTGGAGGAGTTCTGGATCACCTCCGTGGACGATTTCCGCATCCAGGCGTGGCTCATCAAGCCGCCCGATTTCGATCCGGCGCGGAAGTATCCCCTCATTCTCACCATCCACGGCGGCCCTCACGGGATGTACACCACCGGGTTCAACTTCGGGTGGCAGGACCACGCCGCCAATGGCTACGTGGTGCTCTACGCCAATCCGCGGGGAAGCACCGGATACGGGAGCGCGTTCGCCAACTCCATCAAGAACGCGTATCCAGGCAAGGATTTCGATGACCTCATGGGCGTGGTGGACGAGGTTGTCTCCCGGGGATACATCGACACCGACAACATGTTCGTTTACGGGTGCTCGGGCGGCGGTGTTCTGACCTCCTGGATCGTGGGTCACACCGACCGTTTCGCGGCGGCGTCGGCCAACTGTCCCGTCACCGACTGGCTCTCCTTCGTGGGGATGACGGACGGGATCGGGTGGTATCGCAACTTCGAGAAGTTCCCGTGGGACGATCCCAGCGAACACCTTCGCAGATCTCCCCTCATGTACGTGGGGAACGTGAAGACGCCCACCATGCTCATGACCGGAGAGCGGGACCTGCGCACACCCATGCCTCAGACCGAGGAGTTCTACGCGGCGCTCAAGGTGCTGGGCGTGCCGACGGCCATGGTGCGCTTCAAGGAGGAGTGGCACGGTACCTCCAGGAAACCGTCCAACTTCATGCGCACGCAGCTTTACCTGCGGTCTTGGTTCAGGAAGTGGTCGCGGCCCAGGACCATGAATGAGGGCTGAGGAGCGTGCAGGACGTATGATGATTCGGCGACACGCGCCGCTCCCCGGGGATCCGTTGGGGGGCGGCCGGGCGAGCCGGCCGCCCTGTGGCGGGCGTCGGACTCGGATGGCGCGACGCATCGCCTTCGGGGCCCTGCTCGCCCTTGGGGCATGCCTGGGCAACGGCGCTGCCCCCGCCCCGGGGAGCGGCGGCATCAACGCCGCCCGGCACCTGAACGCTCCCTATGTCGTGCTGGTGTCCTTCGACGGGTTCCGATACGATTATCTCGATCGCTATCCCGCGCCGAATTTCGCGCGGGTCCAGGAGGCGGGCGTACGCGCCGAGCGCATGATCCCCACCTTTCCCACCAAGACCTTCCCCACCCACTACTCCATCGCCACGGGGATGTATCCCGAGCATCACGGCCTGGTGGGCAACCGCTTCTGGGACCCTGAGCGAGGTGCCGGATATGATATGGGCGATCGGGAGATCGTCGAGGACGGTTCGTGGTACCGCGGCGAACCCCTGTGGGTGACGGCGGAAAAACAGGGGATGGTTGCCGCCTCCTATTTCTTTGTCGGCTCCGAGGCGGATATCCAGGGGGTGCGTCCCACCTACTGGCATCGGTATGACGGCTCGGTCCCCAACGAACGTCGGGTGGACGGCGTCCTCGAGTGGTTGAGGCTGCCCGCAGAACAGCGCCCGCACATGATCACCCTCTACTTCTCCGACACCGACAACGCGGGGCATCGCTTCGGACCGGACAGCCCCGAGGTGGCTGCTGCGGTCCTGCGGGTGGACGCGGCGCTGGGCCGGCTCCTGGACGGCCTCGAGGCTCTCCCCGACGACATGGAGGTGTACGTGATCCTGGTGTCGGACCACGGCATGATGCGCGCCCGGGCGGATCAGGTGGACACCCTGGACCTGTCCCTCTTCCCCGGTGTGCGCTGGGCCGAGGGCGGGCCCTACGGGAACTTCTTCGTGGAGACGGGGGGCGCCGCGCGCCTCCCGAGGGTGCGGGATTCTCTCCAGGCCGTCCTGCGCCACGGAGCCGTGTATCTCCGGGAGGACGTGCCCGAGCGGCTCCACTACCGCGCCGACCCCAGGGTGGGCGACATCGTAGCCGTCATGGAGGCGGGAGGGACGGTGTCCTCCCCGGCACGGGCGGCGGCGAGGGACTACTTCACCCACGGGTGGGACAACGCGGTGACGGAGATGGGCGCCATCTTCCTGGCCATGGGTCCGGGTCTGCCGGCCGGAAAACGGATCAGCGCCTTCGAATCGGTGAACGTCTACCCCTTCGTGACGTCCATCCTGGGGCTCGTGCCCAATCCGGAGGCCGACGGACGCGCCGAGGTGTTGGTGCCGCTTCTGGGGAGTCGGTGACGCGGCGTCTACCAGCCGCCGCCGCCGCCGCCTCCGAACCCGCCGCCGCTGAACCCTCCGCCCCCACTGAACCCACCGCCGCCTCCGAATCCGGACCCGCCGCTGCTGCGCGGCCCGGACACCATGGCCGCTGAGGCCGCGCCGGACAGGTCCCCCATGGAGTGAACGAAGTAGACGGGATGAAACCCTGTCCGCCAGGTACCCACGTACCATTCGGGCGGTTCGGTGAACATTCCCTCGAAGGCGGCGGCCCACTTCTCCTCCACGCCGAAGGCCATGGCGTAGGGGAGGTAGCGCTCGAACATCTCAGGCGAATCGATCATACGCCGGAAGCGGTCCGATTCCACTCGCTCCAGGAACTCCTCGAATCCCTGCACGCGCTCCCGCGCGCGGGCTCCCTTGAGCGTCCGCGCCGGCATGAAGACGCCGAACCCGAAGATGGGCAGCGCCGTCAGGATCACGGCGAGCACCATGGTGAGAGGGGAGAGCGCCAGGCGCCCCGCGAAGGGAATCCCCAGAGCGAGTCCTACCGCGACCACGGCCACTCCCAGGGCCATGTAGCTGCCCAGCGTTTTGTCCGGGCGCCGGTCGTAATATCCGCGACGCATGAGTTCGGCGAAGATATCGCTCTTGATCTTGGGGATCTGGGTGTAGAAGCGGTGCGCCAGTTCGCTGATGAGGACCGGGTCCGGCGGAGTTTCCTCGACCGGATCGTCGAAGATTCCCTTGAGAAGACGTTCCTCGTGCGGGCGGAGTCGGGACCATTCCCGGGGCGCCTTCAGGGGAACGAGGCGGTAGTCCTTTTTTCCCAGCAGGCGCTTCAGCGTGCCCTCCTCCTCCACCTCCTCGATGCGCAGGTACCCCCGCACGGCGAGATTCACCAGCGCCGCCGTGAGATCCCTCATGTCGGGGCGGTTGTCCAGGAGGGTTCCCGCTTCGGCCGGAGCCAGATCCTCGGGCGGCGCGTATTCGGGGGCGATGGAGAGGCGCTCGGGATCTTTCCCCCGCAGATACCAGTGCCGCCACATGAGAGCGAGGCTCAGGAAGGGGAAGAGGAAGGGCCAGTTGGCCAGGAAGAAGAAGCGGAGCCGGGTGAAGATTCCCGGCCGCGCCACCACTCCTGGATCCCAGGCCACGGCGATGGTGAGCCCTTCCCGGAAGTTGAGCGGCCTCCGGGTCTCAAAATAGAATCCCCGCTCTAATTTCTGCGCCTCGGCAACGTTTTCCGTGGACCCGTATCCACCGGTCCAGGATGCGCTGCGCAGCCCCGTCGCTCCTTCGGGGAGGGTGACCAGGGCCGAAGCTGCCTCGATGGGCATTTGCCACTCGTCTCCCGTCACGTTCCAGTAGAGTTCGTCGAAATCGTCGTGGTAACGCAGGGCGTTCGGCACCCGGTAGTGGATGACTACGGTGCGGGTGGCATTATTGGCGTCGGGGACGCGGATCTTGAGGCGGCGGTAATGGCGCACCCTGGAGGACTTGAAGGAAAGCGGGTTCCCGTCGCTTCCTCGAACCTCCACATCCGAGAGGAAGAGGCGATAGGAAAAGCCCTGGGGCGTCCGGTACTCCACGGGAATGTCGCGGTAGATGCCGTTCCAGCCTCCTGTGAAGCGAAGGCGGATCTCCTCGCGGACGTCGAGCCATCCGCTCTCTTCCACCGTGAGGGTGGCGTCGAAGCGCTCGATGACGATGGATCGTCCCTGGGCGAGGGCGTCCCGGGGTGCGGTGAGGCCCGCGGCCCACGCCAGGGCGGTGCCGACAAAGAATACGGCGAGGCGAAAACGTCGCGCGGCGTTCACTCTTCGGCGCTGCGCGCTCCGGAACCGCCTTCCGCCGCGTCTTCCCTCTCCGCCCCGCCGCCATCGCCGGCCGGCGCCGGCGTGGAAGGGGGCTCGTCGCTGAAACTCACCCGCGGGACGGCCGTTTCGCCCTCGGGAATCTCGAAGAACTCCCTCTGGGTGAAGCCGAAGGAGCGGGCGATGAGGACGCTGGGAAAGGTCTGGACCCGTGTGTTGAAGTCCCGCACCACCGCGTTGTAGTAGCGTCGCGCCTGGGCGATGTGGTCCTCGATCTCGGCCAGGGATGCCTGGAGGTCCCGAAAGCCCCCGGCGGCCTGGAGCTGAGGGTAGGCTTCTGACAGGGCGAAGAGGGACTTGAGGGCTCCCGCCAGCACGCCTTCGGCCTGGCCCTTGGCCGCAGGGCCCTGAGCCGACATGGCCGCCGACCGGGCCTGAACGACCCGCTCCAGGGTATCCTTCTCGTGGCTGGCGTACCCCTTGACCGTTTCCACCAGGTTGGGAATGAGGTCGTAGCGGCGCTTGAGCTGCACGTCGATGTCGGCCCAGGCTCCGTCCGCCCGCTCGCGGAGACGAACCAGGGCGTTGTACATACCCACACCCACAACGAGGATGAGGGCGACGATGATCAGGGGCCACATGACCGTTCTCCTTGGCAAAGAGACGCGCAGTAAGGGCGGCAGCGGCGGTGAGGCCGGATTGGACCGCAATCCAACGTAGGGCCGTCGCGGCGCCCTTCGCAAAGGATTACGGCGAAGGGACCCGGCGCCTTCAAATCAGGCCACTTCAGGAGCGGGCGGCTTCTTCCACGGCAAGAAGCGCGGCCTCGCCGCCCCTTTCAACCCAACGCCGGAACGCCGCCACCCGACGGGGACAGGGTTCGGGGGGGGCGGACAGGAAGGCGTCCAGGTCCTCGGCGGTGCCTGTGACGGCCACACCGGCGGCCGCGGCATCACGGGCGTTGAGGCGCTGCTCCATCTGCCCGGGCGTGGGGATGGCGAAGACGGGCTTGCCCAAGAGGTGGGCCTCGGCCAGGGACTCGAAACCCGCCGTGCCGACGTAGGCGGAACACTCCCGCAGGCGCCGGTGGAAGCCGGCTCCGTCCAGGTCGTGGGCGGCGAAGCCGGGGGAAAGAGATCCCGGGAGGGAGGCGGGTCCTCCCTCGAGGAAACAATCCAGGGGAGGCGCGTCGGCGCGGGAGGAATGCCACGCAGCCAGAATCCGGGCCATCCCCGGGTTCAGGACGTAGGCCAGCAGGGGGCGTCGTCCTGAATCGGGTTCCGGTCCGCCGGCGTCAGGCTCACGTTCAAGCGCCGCCTCACGTTCAGGTGCCGCGCCGGGGAGCTCCGATGTCCCACCTCGTGCCCGGCCGGAGGCGGAAGCGGCAGCGGCCAGGGGAGAGCGGAGAAATGCGGGACGCAGCAGGGGCGGTGTGATACGGATCTCACCTCTCCGGCGCCCTGAGCGGCGCGCAGGTCCCTCGCGGCGGAGGAGCGCTTCGTTCCGGCGGGGCGCCCCGTCCTCCCCGACCCAGGGGTCGTCTCCTCGCAGGGTGCGGTTGGGATCGGGGGTGAAGGAAAGGGCCAGGCGAACCGCAGCCGCCGGTCCGGTTCCCCACGTGTAGAAGCGAAGCCACTCCCAGGCCCAGCGGGAGAGGGGCCGGCGAGGTGCGTCAGGGAGGAGATAGGTGAAGTGATGCGCCACACTCACCGAAGGAAGCGGGCTGCGCAGGATGAAGAGGCCCATGGCCGAAACGACTTCAAGGAAGTTGACCACCACGTCTGCGCCGGAGCGTTCCAGGGCCCGCACCAGGGAACACCCGGTGGCCACATATCCGGGAAGCCCTGCGAGGGTGCGCACCGTGGTGCGGTGCTGAGAGATGCCGTAGCGGGCGTCATCCGGGACCAGGGCCGGGCCGGGAAAGGTCTGTACCGCCGCCTGGATCTCCTCCAAGAAGTATCCCGGGACGGGCCGGAAGGGGTTGGTGCTCAGGAAAACCTTGACCACCTCGTGGCCCGCCTCCCGCAGGTGGTCGGCCAGGGCCAGAGCCTGGGTCATGTGACCCCGTCCGTCACCCTGGACGGCGAATGCGACCTTCAATCCTGCCATGCGTGTCCCCACTCCGTGCGCTCCGGGAGAACTCGGGCCCCTCTTCGGGGTTTACCCCCATTCGGAGAAAATCTAAGTTCCTGAACCTTCAATCTTTTCCACCTTCGAGGGGCTCCACCCCTCCGGACGGAGAGGCGACTCGTGGCCGAAGCAACCAGTTTTGATCTCATCATCATCGGAAGTGGGCCGGGCGGATACGTCGGCGCCATCCGGGCGGCCCAGCTCGGCCTCAAGGTGGCCTGTGTCGAGGTAGAAAAGCTTGGCGGCGTGTGCCTCAACATCGGCTGTATCCCCACCAAGGCGCTGCTGACCAGCGCCATGCTGGCGAATGAAGTGCGAGAGGGGAGCAAGCACGGCATCAATGTAGGGGATCTGTCCTTCGATCTGGCTCCGGCGCAAAAAAGGAGCCGGCAGGTGGCGGATCAGCTCAACAAGGGTGTGGGCTTCCTCTTCAAGAAGAACGGCGTCACCCACATTCAGGGATACGGTCGCCTCAAGGGTAAGGGGAAGGTCGAGGTTGAGGACGCCGAGGGCAAGAAGACCGTTTATTCTGCGCCCCACATCGTCATCGCTACCGGTTCTCGTCCCCGGGATCTCCCTGTGTTGAAGATCGACGAGGACAGGATCTGGTCGTCTACCGGGGCCCTCATGCAGCAGAAGGCGCCGGAGCGGCTGCTCATCGTGGGCGCCGGCGCCATCGGCATGGAGTTCGCCGACGTTTTTGCTTCCTACGGCTCCAAGGTGACCATCGTGGAAGCGCTGGACCGGGTTCTTCCTCTGGAGGATGCGGACGTCTCCACCTTCATGGAGCGAGCGTACAAGAAGCGGGGCATCGACGTCTTCACGGCGGCGCGCTTCGAGGGGGCTAAGATCGGGAAGAAGGAGGTCACCGCCACCTTCAAAGACAGGAAGGGCGAGGTGCAGGAGCTGAAGGTGGACTCCATCCTCTCAGCGGTGGGCCGGACGCCCAACTCGGAGGACGTGGGCCTGGACACGGTCGGGGTGGCTGTGGACGACCGTGGCTTCGTCGTCGTGGACGAGTTTCTCCGCACCAACGTTCCCGGGATCTACGCCATCGGCGATGTGGCGGGACATCAACTGCTGGCCCACAAGGCGAGCCACGAGGGGATCGTGTGCGTGGAGCACATCGCCGGCCAGGGACACCATACGGTGGACTACGGCAATGTACCCAACTGCACGTATTGCCACCCCGAGGTGGCCTCGGTGGGGATGACCGAAGCCCAGGCCAAGGAGGCCGGGTACGACATCGAGGTGGGCAAGTTCCCCTGGGTGGGCATCGGCCGGGCGGTGGCGGCGGGTCACACCGACGGCTTCATCAAGGTGATTCGAGACAAAAAGTATTCGGAGATCCTGGGCGCCCACATCGTCGGCCCCAGCGCGACGGAGCTCATCGCTGAGTTCGTTATCGGGCGGCACCTGGAGTCTACGGTGGAAGAGCTCGAGCAGGCCATCCACCCCCATCCCACCCTCTCCGAAGGTGTCGCCGAAGCGGCTCTGGCGGCACTGGGTCGGCCGATCCACATCTGATGAACCGTCCTGACGCGGCCTCCCACGCTCCGGCGCCCCGCGACTGGCCCGAGTCCCAGGAGCGGGCGCTGCGCCTGTGGATCAGTCTGGCCAGGTGTCACACCACCTTTTCCAAGGCGGTGGCGTGCCGCGTGAGCGACTACGACCTGACCCTTCCCCAGTTCGGCGTTCTCGAAGCGCTCTATCATCTGGGGCCGCTGACTCTCGGCGAATTGGCGGATAAACTCCTTGTGACCGGCGGCAACGTCACCTACGTCATGGACCGCCTGGAGCAGCGCGGGTTGGTGGTGCGGGAGCGTTCACCCGATGATCGGCGGGTGATCGAAGCCAGGCTCACCGACGGAGGCCGGGCGCTGATCCGGGACGTTTTCCCGGGCCACGCCGAATACATCGCCGACCTTGCTTCGGTCCTGGAGCCCGAGGAGCAGGAAACGCTCCGCACCCTCCTCAAGAAGCTGGGCTTGGGTGTGAAGGAGGTGGAGGGCGAGCCGCGTTGGAAACGCCACGGCCCCAGGCCGTAGGCGGCGCCCCCGGGGTAAGGACTGGCCGCGCGACCGGCAGGGTAGCGGACTGCGCCCACACCACACTACAGGGGCGCTGGGACGCCCCGGATCTGGAGGACCCGCATCACCGCCTCGCCGATCTTGTTGTTGGGGGTAGAGGCACCTGCGGTGATTCCCAGGGAGAAGGCCCCCTCCGGGAGCCAGTCCGTGTCCACCACCTCGTCGGCTCCAGGAGCCAACTCCTCCTTGTGGCGGATCGTACCTGCTTCCACGTCGATGCAGGCGGAGTCTTCGATGTGAAATGTGCGGGTATGCTGACGGCACAGATGGGCCAGGTGATTCGTATTGGACGAGTTGTAGCCTCCGATGACGATCATAACGTCGGGAGGATCCTCCATCATCTCGGCCACCGCGTCCTGACGCTCCTGAGTGGCGGAGCAGATGGTGCCGAAGGAGCGGAAGTGCTCGTCGAGAGCGGCTTCGCCATACCGCTCCGCCATGGCTTCGCGGATGCGGGCGCCGATGGCGAGAGACTCACTGGCCAGCATGGTGGTCTGATTGGCCACGCCCACATGCTCCAGGTGGACATCGGGATCGAAGCCGTCCGACGCTTTTGACCGGAAGCGGTCGATGAACTCCTCCCGCGAGATGTGACCCGGCCGGCGGGCGATGTAGTCGCACACCACCATGGCTTCATCCATGTCGCGCACGATGAGGTACATGCCGCCGGGGTACTTGTTCACCTGGGACGCCGTCGCCCGGGATTCCTCGTGGGAGTACTTCCCGTGGATGATGGAGGTGAAACCGTCGCGGGCATAGCTTTCCACGCGCTTCCAGACGTGGAGCACCGAACCGCACGTTGTATCCACCAGGATGCATCCCAGATCCCGGAGCCTGTGAAAATCCTCCAGGGTGACGCCGAAGGCGGGCATGATGACCACGTCGTCCGCCGAGATGCCCGAGAAGTCGAAAGACCCGTTCTCTTCAGGATAGATGAAGGAGATCCCCATCTCCTGCAGGCGGTGATTCACGTGGGGGTTGTGGATGATCTCGCCCACCAGGAAGATCCGCCGGTCCGGGAACTTGTGGACGGTCTCGTAGGCATAGTCCACGGCCCGGTCCACCCCGTAGCAGAACCCGAACTCCTGAGCCAGCCGGACGGTGACGTCACCGAAGACATCGGTGTAGCCCCGCGAGCGGATGCGCTCCACCAGCGCCGAATGATACTCGGCGTCGATGAGGGGGCGAAGCTCCTTCTTGAGGCCGAAGCCTTTGCGAAAATACGTCTGTTCCATGAGGGGAAGCTGATCGAGAGGGCGACAGGGATCAACCCGCCGGACCCGCGGGGCGGTCTCCCGGGTAGGCAGGTGGCATGAACATTCTCGGTCGTCTGGTGCTTTTCTTCGTCTTCGTACCCCTTCTGGAGCTCATCCTTCTCATCCGGATCGGAGAGTGGGTCGGTCTCTGGCCCACCCTGGGGCTGGTGGTCTTCACGGGTGTCGTGGGAGCGGCGCTGGCTCGAGCCGAAGGATTGCGTGTGCTGTGGGCGTTCCAGGAAGAGCTCTCCCGGGGGCGCCTCCCCACCCAGGCGCTCCAGGACGGCGTCGCGGTCCTGGTAGGGGGCGCCTTTCTCCTCACGCCGGGGATCCTCACAGACCTTGCGGGGTTCTTCCTCCTCTTCCCTCCTTCGCGTCACTGGCTGCAAAGGCGAATCCGAAGGAACCTGGAGCGCAGGATCCGGGAGGGGAGCATCCGTGTCATCACCATGAGGCAGCGGGGGTGGCCGCCTCCGCCCCCGGCCGGCTCCGACCCGCCGTCCGCTCACGACCCCAACGAAATCCGCATCGATCCTCCAACCCCCGATTCCGACCGATGACGCGTAAGTCCATAGATTTTCTGAAACGGCTCCTGGATGCACCGGGTCCTTCGGGATTTGAGGTCCGACCGGCCCGGATCTGGCGAGAGGAAGCCGAGACCTTCGCCCGGGAGGTCACGGTCGACGTCTCCGGAAACTCCTATGCCACAGTGAACCCCGACGGCGCTCCGCGGGTGATGTTGGCGGGCCATATTGACGAGATCGGTCTCCAGATCACCCACATGGACGACGACGGGTTCCTCTACGTGGATGAGATCGGCGGGTGGGACCCCCAGGTTCTGGTGGGACAGCGGGTCACCATTCTGTCGCGCAAGGGGGATCTTCCGGGCGTCATTGGGAAGAAGGCCATCCACCTCATGACTCCCGAGGACCGCACCAAGGCTTCCAAGACCAAGGAAATCTGGGTGGACGTGGGGGCGTCGAGCAGGAAGGAAGTGCAGGAGCTGGGGATTCGCGTGGGCGACCCCATGGTTCTGGCCCAGGGAATGGTGCGTCTGGCGGGGGACCGCATCGCCAGCCGGGCCGTGGACAACCGCATCGGTGCCTATGTGGTTCTGGAGGCCGCCCGTCTCTATGCGGCGGATCCCGGCGCGGCGTCGGCGACGGCGGTGGCCACCGCCCAAGAGGAGATCGGCTATTCCGGGGGCGGGGCACGGGCGAGTGCATACCGCCTGGCGCCCGACGTGGCCATCGTGGTGGACGTGACCTTCGCCACCGACATGCCCGATGTGGAGAAGAAGGAGTTAGGGGATCACAGCATCGGGGGCGGTCCCGTCCTCTCCAGGGGATCGGCGGCCCATAACGGGGTTTTCGAGATGCTGGCCGCTGTGGCCGAAGAGGAAGGGATTCCGCATACCGTACAGGCCGCCCCCAAGGCGACGCGCACCGACGCCGACGGCATCCACCTGACGCGCTCCGGCGTCCCCACCGGGCTGGTGAGCGTTCCCAACCGGTACATGCACTCTCCCAATGAGCTGGTGAGCATCGCGGATCTGGATCACGCGGCCCGCCTCATCGCCGCCTTCATGCGCCGGCTGGACCCGGACACGGACTTCACGCCGCGCTGAGCGCAGACCGTTGACCCCCGGGGGCCCCTCGGATACCGTTGAGGGCTCCGGCGCCGCAGGGACCGTGGCTGTCTCATCCCCACTCCGGGGACGCCTGCGCCGCCACACGAAGGAAGCTCGCCCGGGAGCCGCGACGCGGCGGGTGGAACGCCCAGACAGGTGTGCGACATGCTGGACGCAGGTGAACTCATCAAGGACATCCAGAGAATGCGGGACGAGGGCCATCTTTCCGACGCCCTCCTGCGGCATACGGTGCGCACCCTGGCCCAGGCCGACGACCGCTTCTCGTGGGTCGGCGTGTATCTCCTCAACGAAGAGGACGACGAGCTCTGGCTCCACAACTACATCGGCGAGCCCACCGAGCACTCCAAGATTCCCGTGGGGACGGGAGTGTGCGGAAGGGCCGTGGCGGAGAAGACCAATCTCAACGTTGCCGACGTGTCCCAGGAGGAGGACTACCTGGCCTGCTCTCCCGACGTGCAGTCGGAGTTGGTGGTGCTGATCCGCGCCGGCGATGACATCTTCGGGCAGATCGACATCGACTCGGAGGAGAAGGGCGCCTTCACCGAGGAGGACGAACTGGCCATCCAGGCCGTCGCCGACAAGTTGGCTGAGCAGCTCATGGCGGAGCGCCGCTGAGGCGCACGCCGCCGCCCTGTACGCGCCGCCGGTGGACGGCAGGGAAGAGGGCCTGAGGGTTCTCAACGCCGGAAACGCCGGCCCGTTCACCCTGGACGGGACCCGGACCTATCTGGTGGGCGAGCGGGAGGTTGCCGTGATGGACCCGGGCCCGGACCTGGACAACCACGTCCGGGCCCTTCTTCTTGCCCTCGACGGCGCGCAGACGGTGCGTGTCCTGGTGACCCATCGCCATAGAGACCACGCCGGCGCCGCCGGTGCCCTGGCCCGGGCACTGGATGCGCCGGTGCTGGGCCCCGCCGAGGCGGAAGGAGCCATGGGACCCGGCGTCACCTTCAGGGTCCTGAGGGACCGGGAGGAAGTTCCCACCGACGCCGGACCCCTCACCGCGGTGGCCACTCCCGGCCACACCCGGGGCCACCTCGCCTTCCTTTGGGGGAAGCGGAGGGCGCTTTTCGCCGGAGACCTGCTCCTGGGGGAGGGGGATACCACCTGGGTGGGCGAGTATCCGGGGTGCGTCGCCGACTACCTGACCTCACTCGACCGGGTGGAAGGGCTGGGATCGGCGGTGATCTACCCGGGCCACGGCCCACCCCTCACGGATCCGGACGCGACCATCGCCCGCTTCCGTCGTCACCGGCTGGACCGGGCGCGGCAGGTGCGAGAGCTCCTCGCAGCCGATCCCGGTGCCTCTCCCGACACCCTTCTCCTGCGGGTGTACGGGGCGGAGCTGCCCCACGCCGTTCGCGAGGCGGCGCTCCGCAGCCTGGAGGCGCTGCGGGAGTATGTCCTCGCCGCAGAGTTGGAACACGGAGGATAGCGCAAGAGCGGGCGGCTCGGCGCCGTGAACGCTGCGCCGCGGGCGCGGAGG
>JBHHWB010000061.1:0-19967 GCA_046756305.1 Gemmatimonadota bacterium | reverse complement strand
CGAGACCACCGAGGACCGCGGGAGCGGGCCGCAGGTGAATCCGGGCGCCCCGATTGGGTTGATTGAAAGCAGGGAAGCACTGCGCCCGGATGAGAACCGGAGGTTCGAGCCGAGGCGCCAGAAGGTTCTTGCGCAGTGCGGCCCGATGGGGTGACCGCCGAGACCACCGAGGACCGCGGGAGCGGGCCGCAGGTGAATCCGGGCGCCCCGATTAGGTTGATTGAAATGCCTGCCTTCGAACTCCGCTGGAGCGGTGGCAGAATGGTAATGCACTCGCCTCGAAAGCGAGCGTCCGAAAGGACTTGGGGGTTCGAGTCCCTCCCGCTCCGTTGCCACGACCCTACGGCCTCTCAGATCCTCGCGGTCTGAGGGGCTGATCCATTTTCGCATTCCCGAGAGCCTGTGAGCCGTCCTCTTTCCCTCCGATCGATCTTCTTCTTCTGGGTGCCCCTGGCGGCCACCTGGCTGATGATCGCGACGGAGGGACCATTCCTGGCGGCGGTCATCGCCCGCCTGGCGAACCCGGAGTTCAACCTGGCTGCGCACGGCGTGGCGTTCGCGTTCGCCGTTCTCATCGAATCTCCGGTGATCATGCTCCTGAGCGCTTCCACGGCTCTGGTCACCGATCAGGAGAACTTCCGCCGCCTGCGCAACTTCTCCCGGGGCCTGAACCTCGCCACGACCCTGATCCTCCTCCTGGTCCTCATCCCGCCGGTCTACCGTTTCGTCATGGTGACTCTGGTGGGACTGCCCGAGGAGGTGGCGCGTCTGACCTACGGCGCCCTCTGGCTCTACCTCCCGTGGCCCGCTGCCATCGGCTATCGCCGCTTCCTCCAGGGCGTCCTGGTCCGCCGGGGCCGCACCCGGCTCGTAGCCTACGGCACCGTCGTGCGCCTCCTCTCCATGTCCACCGGCGCCATCGTGGGCGGGTGGGTGCTGCACCTCCAGGGTGCCTGGACCGGTGCGCTCGCCCTGGCCACCGGTGTGGTGGGCGAGGCCCTCGCAGTGCGGATCATGTCAGCGGATACGGTGCGTGAAGTCCTGGCGACGCCGCCGGACGAGGGAGAGACCCCTATGAGCTATCGGCGGATCTTCTCCTTCTACCTGCCCCTGGCCCTGACCTCCCTCATCGGCCTGGCGGTGCATCCCCTGCTCACCTTCTTCATGGGCCGGGCCGTGCGCCCCGTGGCTTCCCTGGCGGTCTTTCCCGTGGTGCAGGCCCTCTCCTTCATCTTCCGTTCCATGGGATTGAGCTTCCAGGATGTCGCCATCGCCCTCATGGGGGAGCGGCGTCAGCACCTGCCTGAGGTGGGCCGCTTCGGCCTCCTGCTCGCTTTCGCTACCACGGCGGGCCTGGCCGCCGTTGCATTCACGCCGTTGGCCCACGTCTGGTTCATCACCGTCTCCGGCCTGACCGAGGAGCTTACGCAGGTGGCGCTCCCGCCCACCCGGGTCATCGTGCTCCTGCCCGCCCTTTCCGTGCTTCTCGCGCTGCAGCGGGCGATTCTGGTGAAGGGCCGCCGCACCCGTCCCATCACCGCCGCTTCGGCCATCGAGGTGAGCATGGTGGCTGTCCTCTTCATTCTCTTCGGGTTCGGCTTCGACTGGGTGGGGGTGACGGCGGCCTTCTCCGCGTTCCTCGGGGGGCGGATCGCGAGCAACCTCTATCTGATTCCCAAGTCCGTGGAGGTGGGCCGGGCGCGGGTTTGAGGGGGTCGGGCGTCAGTCGTCCTCATCCTCGTCGTCGCCGCACTCGGAAGGCTCAAGCCGCACGGCTCCGGTGATGTCGGGCTCCAGGGCGAATCCCACGACCCCGGACTGGCGGCCACCACCGACCTCTGAGCTACCTCCTCCTCCGACCTCCGAGGTGCCTCCTCCTCCGACCTCCGAGGTGCCTCCTCCTCCGACGTCCGAGTTGCCTCCTCCTCCGACGTCCGCGGCACCGTGCTCTCCTGCGAACATGCTGCGCATGGCTTCGGCCACGTCCTCCGCTTTCTCGCCGGGGCAGATGGCGATGAGCCCCGAGCCGCTTCCGGACACCGTCACGCCCCAGGCGCCCGCATCGTAGCCGGCACCGATGGCGTTGTAGGCTCCGGGGATGAGGGGAAGGCGGTGCGGTACGTGCAGTTCGTCGTGAACGCCGACGCGAATGAGCTCCGGGTCTGCGGTGGCCAGGCCCTGCACCAGGGCCAGGATGCGGCCCAGGGCCCGCACGGCCGTGGCATGGTCCACGGTCCGGGGAAGGGCCGCCCGTGCTTCGGCCGTGGCCACCCCGGCGGCGGGTGCGGCGTAGGCGAATCCGATGTCAGGAGCCAGGGAGAGGGGGACGGCACGCACGCCGTCCATGGTCTGCACCACCGCATTGAGGCCGCCGTAAATGCACGGCGCCGCGTTGTCGCCGTGGTGCTCGGCGGCGTAGGCGACCTGAAAGAGCGCCTCAGGGTCCGTGGGGACTCCGGCGGCCGCCGTGGCCAGCTCATATCCGGCGACGAAGGCGGCGGCGGAAGATCCAAGTCCCCGGGCCACGGGGATCTCCGAGTTCACGTGGAGCGTTCCGGAGGGACTCGCGCCCAGTTCCGCCATCCGTGCCTTAAAGGCCCGCACCAGGATGTCGTCTCCCGGCTCCACGTCCAGCGAGGAGAGGGTTCCGGCGCGGACGACATCGAGGGCGTCTTCGGAAGAGGGTGCGAACGATGCGTACAGATATCGGCTCAGGGCGAGACCCAGGGTGTCGAACCCGGCTCCCAGGTTCGAGGTAGAGCAGGGTATGCGTACTGAGGCGCTGTGGGGGTGGGTCACGGGCCGGATTCCTCCATCAAGACCTGTCGGAGCGCATCCACGCTGGGTGCAATCGACACCACCAGCTCGGGTCGAGTCAAGATTCGAGCCAGGGCCGGCGGGGTGGGAGGCCTGCGCCCGATGGCCTCCTCCACGGCCTGGGGAAACTTGCCGGGGTGGGCTGTGGCGAGAAGCACGGTGGGACCTCCGGCGGAGGCGCCCACGCGTCGCAGGGCGCAGTAGCCTACGGCGGTGTGGGGGTCGAGGACGACGCCGGTCCGGTCGTGGGCCCTGCGGATGGCCTCCAGCGTCTCATCGTCGGAGCAGGAGACGGCGGTGATGTCGTGGGCCATGGCCGCCACGTCGTTCCCATACAGCCACTGCAGGCGTTCCAGGTTGCTGGGGGCGCCCACATCCATGGCGTTGGAGAGGGTGCGCAAGCTCGCGCGAGGCGCATAGCGTTTGTACTCCAGGTAGTCGGGGAAGACGCGGTTCTCGTTGGTGGCCGCCACGAACCCCTCCGCCGGCATTCCGGCACGGTGGGCCAGGAGTCCAGCGCACAGGTTGCCCAGGTTTCCCGACGGCACGATGAAGCGGGCCGGGGCTGCGTCCCATCCCAGGCGCGCGGCGGCGTGGAGGTAGTAGAACATCTGGGGGATGAGACGCCCGATGTTGATGGAATTGGCCGAGGTGAGACGGAAGGTGCGGGCCAGCTCCGCGGCGGCGAAGGCTTCCTTGGCCAGGCGCTGGCAGTCGTCGAAGGTGCCCTCCACCGCTACGGCGGTGACGTTGCCGCCCAGCGTCGTCATCTGGCGGCGCTGATGCTCACTCACTCCGTCGGAGGGGAAGAGGAGCACGGTGCGGTACCCTTCGAGGTCGTGGAACGCCATGGCGACCGCGCTTCCCGTGTCTCCCGAAGTGGCGGCCAGGATGGTTCGGGGCCGCGGCTCCGCCGGCGCGGCATCGGGCGCAGTTGCGGCCCCAGCGCCCGGCGCGGTCTCGGCATCGCCCTCGAATCTGGCTCGGGCATCGGGTGCGCCCTCGGCTCCCCCCTCGGCGTCGAGGGTGGCCATGGCACGGGCCATGAAGCGGGCGCCCACGTCCTTGAAGGCCATGCTGGGGCCGTGGAATAGCTCCAGGAGCCAGACGTCCGCCTCCAGACGGATCAGGGGCACGGGAAAGTTGAGGGCGGTCTCCACCGCTTCGTCCAGCCGGTGTGCGGGCAGGGCGTCGGAAAGGAGCGCCCGCGCCGCCCATACGGCGGTGTTCCGGAAGGAGGCGGAAGCGGGCGGCGCGCTCTCCAGGCTCGGGAGATCCCCCGGCACATACAGGCCTCCGTCGGGAGCCAGCCCCTGGCGCAATGCGTGGGCAAAGGTGACGGGCCCGTGGCCCCGGGTGCTGAAGAATACGTTCATGCCCCAATCTCACGCCGGTGAGCCGGGAAGGGAAATGCTGCCCGAGGAGAAAACTGCGGGGGTGCGGGTGTGCGCGCGGGGCTACCGTCGTACCTTTCACTCTCATGACCCGACATCGGCGTGTGCCTCTGACAAAGGTGTGATCGTGCCGGATCTCTCAGGTGGTCAACCCCGGAACTCACGGGGACGGGCTCTGCAGGTTGCGGTCCAGGTCGGTTACTTCTTCCTTCTCCTCTACCTCTTCTTCTTCAGCATCGAGCTGATGAGCACGGCCTTCAAGATGGCCGGAAGAGGTTTCGCGGAGCAGCTCATCGGGATGGTGTCGGACCCGGTGGCGGGCCTTCTTATGGGGTTCCTGGCCACCAGTCTGATCCAGAGCTCGTCCACGACCACCACCATCGTGGTGGGTCTCGTCGCCTCCGGCGCCCTCACCGTGGACCTGGCCATCCCCATCATCATGGGTGCCAACATTGGAACCACCACCACCAACACTCTGGTGTCGTTGGGCCATGTGACGCGCCCACAGGAATTCAAGCGGGCCTTTGCCGCGTCCACGGTTCACGACTTCTTCAACGTGATGGCGGCCGTCACGCTCCTGCCCATCGAGGTCTTCTTTCATCCCATCAAGAAGGTGGCCGCCTTTTTTGAACACGGCTTCGAAGGGGTGGGCGGGCTTGCCCTTTCCAGCCCCCTGAAGGCGGCGGTCAAGCCCCTGACCCATGCGCTGTCCGGGTGGATCCCCCATGAGCTGCCGCTGGTCGTTATCGCTCTGGCGGTGCTTTTCTTCTCGCTACACCAACTGATGCGGCTCATGCGGGGCGCCGTGCTCACCCGCATGGAGGGACTCTTTGACCGGGTGCTCTTCCGCAACGACGCCGCGAGCTTCGGCGTGGGGCTCGCCGCTACCGTCACCGTGCAGAGCAGCTCCACCACCACATCTCTGGTCGTCCCGCTGGCGGGTGCGGGGGTGCTGAGCCTGCGCCAGATCTATCCTTTCACCCTGGGTGCCAACGTGGGCACCACCGTCACCGCGCTTCTGGCTTCCTTCTCTCTGGGCGTGCCGGCGGCGATTACCGTGGCGTTGGCGCACCTGACGTTCAACCTCATGGGGATCGCCATCTTCTACCCCCTCAGGGCGCTTCCCATCTGGCTGGCCGAAAAAACGGGCGAGCTGGCGGCCGCGTCCCGCAGGAGCTCGGCGGGCGTCATCACCCTGTACATCCTGCTCCACGTCCTACCCATTCTGTACATTCTCAAGCAGTAGTCGAGGAGGCACGCGGCATGTGGAAAGAAATTATGTCCCTCTTCAAGGGCGGCGGCCTCTGCAAGGAGGCCTTCGACGAGGCCATGCTCATGCTCTCGGAGTCGCGCACCATGTATCTGGATGCCGTGGAGGCGCTCCACAGCCCGGGGGCGTTGGTTGCCGACATCTATGAGCGGGACCGGCAGATCAATCGCTACGAACGCAGCGTACGGCGCCGCATCGTCACGCACCTCTCCATCTCGGAGAGCCCGGATGTGAATATGGCGCTGGTCCTTACCGCCATTGTCATCGACATCGAGCGCATCGGAGACTACACGAAGAACATCGCCGAGCTGGCCTCGGTGCTGGAAGCTCCCTTCGACGGGCTGGAGCTCGGCGAGGATATTGCCGAGGTGGAGTCGCTGGTGGAGGACACCTTTGGGAACATCGCCCGGGTGCTGGAAGAGTCGGATGAGGACGGCGCCCGGACCATCATGGCCGCCCACGGGCGGGTAGCTGAACTGGTGGACAGGGACGTGGTACGGCTGCAGCGTTCCGAGGTGCTGGCGGGGCGCTCGGGCCATGCCGTGACCGTGGCGCTCTATCTTCGCTTCCTCAAACGTGTCAGCGCCCACCTGAAGAACATCGCTTCCAGCGTGGTCAATCCGTATGACCGCATCGGATTCCGTGAGAAGGATACGGAGCCGGCGCCGGACGCGCCTTCCTGAGCTTCCGATGCTCCACCGGCATATTGCACGCTGATTCCAAATGCAGACACCGAATGCGGTGGACTCCATGTCGTACCTCTCCCTCTCGACGGCTTCTACCCGGGCCGGCGTGCTCGGCCTTTTCTGCGCCGTCGGCGCGGCGGCCCTCATTTCGCCCGCGCCGGCCTCCGCCCAGGAGGAGGCCTTCGACAGCGTGGCCCTCGCCGGCCTCCACTACCGCATGGTGGGCCCGTACCGGGGCGGCCGCTCCACGGCAGTGACGGGCTTCCCTGACGATCCCGACCACTGGCTCATGGGGAGCACCGGGGGCGGGGTGTGGGAGAGCCGGGATAACGGGGTGACCTGGACCAACATCAGCGACGGTTGGTTCGGCGGCTCCATGGGTGCGGTGGCGGTGGCGACCGCGGATCCCAATGTGATCTACGCCGGCACCGGCTCCCTGGACATCCGGGGCAACACCTCCACGGGGCGGGGGATCTGGAAGTCCACAGACGGGGGGCGCACCTGGCGCTTCATGGGGCTTCCTGAGACGGGGCAGGTCGGTCACATCGAGATCCACCCCCGGGATCCGGATCTGGTGTACGTGGCGGCGCTGGGTCATCCCTTCGGCAAGAACCCGGAGCGCGGCGTCTTCAGGTCCCGGGACGGGGGTGAGACGTGGGAGCACGTCCTGGCCCTCAACGACTCCACCGGCGCCTCTTCGCTGGCCATGAATCCCGGCAACCCCCGCATTCTGTATGCGGGAATGTGGCGGGGTGAGCGCAAGCCGTGGGCCCTCATCTCCGGCGGCGAGGAGGGGGGTGTCTATCGCTCCACCGACGGGGGCGACACGTGGGAAAAGCTGGGCGGCGGGCTGCCGGAAGGGCTGGTGGGCAAGGTGGGTGTAACCGTATCCCCCGCCGACCCGGACCGGGTGTGGGCCATCATCGAGGCGGAGCCAGCCGGCGGGGTGTATTGCTCCGACGACGGCGGTGACACATGGATCCGCACCAATTCGGAGAACAAGCTGCGCCAGCGCGCCTGGTATTACACGCACGTGGTCGCAGATCCCCAGGACACCAACACGGTCTACGCCCTGAACACGAGCTTGTACCGGTCGGTGGACGCGGGAAAGACCTTTGAGCCCATTCCGGTGCCCCACGGAGATGTCCACGACCTGTGGATCCATCCCCGGGATCCGGCGCGCATGATCGTGGCCGACGACGGCGGGGCCCAGGTGACGGTGAACGCGGGCGAGAGCTGGTCCACGTATTACAACCAGCCCACCGCCGAGCTTTACGATGTCGTGGTGGACAACGGGTTCCCCTACCGTCTCTACGGCGCGCAGCAGGACAACACCACCATCTCGGTGCCGGCGTGGATGAGTCCCAACACCCTTTATCCCAAGCAGTACTGGCTCAACGTGGGGGGCTGCGAGACGGGCCCTGTGGCCCTCCATCCCGACCATGCCAACGTGGTGTTTGCCGGATGCTACGGCGGGGTCATCGACCGCTACGAGCTGGACCGGGACCAGGTGCGCAACCTCAACCTCTATCCCCAGCTCCAGTTGGGGATGGCGGCCAAGGACCTGAAGCACCGCTTCCAGTGGGTGTCTCCCATCGTGGTGTCCCTGCACGACCCCAACACGGTGTACCACGGCTCCCAGTTCGTGAACCGTTCCCGGGACGGCGGCTTCACCTGGGAAACCATCAGCCCGGACCTCACGACCAACAACCCGGCGTATCAGGAGCAGTCGGGCGGACCCATCAACGCCGACGTGACCGGTGTGGAGATCTACAACGTGGTCTTCTCCATCGCCGAGTCACCCTTCACCCCGGAGGAGATCTGGGCGGGGACCGACGATGGACGTCTCCACATCTCCCGGGACGACGGGGCCACATGGTCGGAGATCACGCCGCCGGGGATGCCCGGGCTGGGGACCGTGGACGAGATCGAGGTGAGCCGCCGCGCGCCGGGGAGGGCGTACGTGGCGGTGCACGCCTACCGCCTCGACGATTTTCGGCCCTACATCTTCCGTACGGATGACTGGGGGAAGTCGTGGCGCCTCCTCACCGACGGACGCAACGGGATCCCCGCCGATACGCCGGTGCGCACCGTCCGAGAGGACCCGGAACGGGAGGGGCTCGTCTTCGCCGGGACCGAATTCGGGATCTACGCCTCCTTCGACGGAGGGGCGCACTGGCAGTCCATCCAGCAGAACCTGCCGCGCACCCCGGTGACGGGAATGCGCGTTGCTCACGGGGACCTCATCCTCTCCACCCAGGGCCGGTCCTTCTGGATCCTGGACGACATCGCGCCGCTGCGGCAGATCACGAGGGAGACGGCTTCGGCGCCGGCCCACCTCTACACGCCCCGCGATGCCTATCGGGTGAACCGGGGCGGCGGGGGCGGCCTTTCCGAGCTCATGCCCGAGGCGGCGCCCAATGGAGCCACCCTCTACTACAGTCTGGGCGCTGAGCCCCAGGGCGAGGTGCGCCTGGAAGTGCTGGACGCCATGGGGCGCCGGGCCGCTCTTTTCACCTCGGATTCGGCGGCGGCCGAAAGGGAGCGGGGTCGGCGCATTTCCGCCGATGGGGGGATGCACCGCGTCACCTGGGATCTCACCTATCCCGGGCCTGAACTCCCCGAGGACGCTGTGATCTGGGGATACACCGGCGGAGTGAAGGCGCCTCCGGGCCGCTACACGGTGCGCCTCACCCTTGCCGAGGCGGTGCAGGAGGCGGTCTTCAACCTTCTCCCCGATCCGCGCCTGCCGGACATCACTCAGGCCGACTACGAGGAGCAGTACCGTGTGGCCGTCATGATCCGCGACTCCATCACGGCGGTGACGCGCGCCATCGAGGCCCTCTCCAGCGTGCGGGAGCAGGTGGGCGCTGTGGTGAAGAAGGCGGAACGGGCCGGAAAGGCCGAAGCGCTCAGGCCGTTGGCCGACACCCTTGCCGGCGAGGCCAGGGAGGTCCGCGAGCTCCTGCAGCAGACCAGGAACCGCTCGGGGCAGGACCCCATCCGCTTCCCGCCCAAGCTCGATAACCAGTGGGTGGAACTCTACAACTACGTCACCGGGCCCGACGGCTACATCGCCGGCGGACCCGAGGGACGTCCCACCGAGGCGGCCTACCGGCGCCTGGAGGATCTCAACGCCGAATGGGCGACGGTGCGGTCCCGGGTGGAACGCATCCTCACCGAAGAGGTGGCGCGCTTCAACGAGCGGGTGAGGGCGCTGGGGCTGCCGGCGGTGGTGCTTTCCGAGCGGGAGCGACTCATCTCCTGAGGGTGGCTTCTTCGGGCGGAGGGAGGAGGCCGTCCAGGAAGAACGCCGACAGCTCGGAGCGACCGCCCAGGCCGGCCTTGCGGTACACGGCCACAGCGTGCTGGCGCACCGTGCGATCACTGCGCCCCGTGAGGGCGGCGATACGCTTATGGCTGTATCCACGGAGGAGAAGGAGGGCCGTCTCCCGCTCCGCCGGGGTGAGCGCCCAGGCTCGGAACTGCTCCTCCGCGGCGGCCGCCATTCCCGCCTGGAGCGTCCGGGTTCGCGCCCGCCAGGCGTCTCGCTCCCTGCGGCTGTGCTCCACATCGCCTCGGAGCGCCTGAATCTGGCGGCTGGATCTGTACCACCCCAAGCCCAGATAGGCGGCGGCGGTCAGGCTGAAGGCCGCCAGCGTCACCTCGAAGAGGACGTGGAAGCTCCAGACGGTGGTGGCCCGATCCAGAACCAGATCCACTGCCAATCCCGCGGTGATGATGAGGAAGACGGCCGCCAGAAGGAGGCGGAAGTGGGACGCAGGTTCTGCGGGGTCATGGAACATGGCGACTCCGGCGGATGTCGGATGGAGGTCGGATGCAGGTCGGTCCGTTTCGGCACCTCCTCCAACATCTGCCGGATGGGCGCCCCAGGAAAGATGCGGTATGGTTTAGAATGCAACAAATGACCGACTCCAGGGAGGATTCCATGCGGAAGCATATTCGAGGACTCTTGACCGGTGTCCTGGTCGCGGGCGTCACGCTCTCCGGGGTGCCCGCCGACGCGCATGCCATTCCGGCCTTCGCCCGCAAATACCGGGTGACGTGCGCGTTGTGTCATCAGCCGATGCCGCGCCTGACGGCGTTCGGCCAGCAGTTCGCCGGAAACGGGTTTCAGATGGCTCGCGGGGAGGCGCCCCGGGATACGTTGAACGTGGGGGATCCGCTCCTTCGGCTGCAGCGCGATCTCCCCCTGGCGATTCGGGTCGACGCCTACCTTTCCAGCCTTTCCGAGTCGGGAGACGGCATCGTGGCCACCGATCTCCAGACGCCGTGGGGGATCAAGCTCCTGAGCGGGGGGCAGATCAGCGACGACGTCTCGTACTATCTCTACTTTTTCCTCACCGAGCGGGGTGAAGTCGCCGGCCTCGAGGACGCCTACCTCCAGTTCAACGACGTGCTGGGGACGGGCGTGGACGTCATCGCGGGGCAGTTCCAGGTGTCGGACCCCATGTTCAAGCGCGAGCTCCGCCTGGAGTACGAGGACTACAACCTCTACCGCGTACGGGTAGGCGACGTGCGCGCCGACGTGACCTACGACCGGGGCCTCATGGCCCTTTATTCTCCCTGGGAAGGAGGCGACGTGGTGGTGGAGCTCGTCAACGGCCAGGGGCTGTCCCAAGCCAATGAAGAGCGTCTGTACGACACCGACTCGTGGAAGAATATGGCGTTCCGCTTCTCCCAGGACGTCGGATTCGTCCGTCTGGGCGCCTTCGCCTATACGGGACTGGAACGCTCCTCGGGACTGGAGAGCGACATCCTGATCTGGGGACCGGACGTCACCCTCGGTCTCGGGTCCAAAGCCGAGGTGAATGCCCAGTTCCTGCGACGCACCGACGACAATCCCTTCTTCCTCGATCGGTGCCCGGCGGGAGAGGCACGTTGCGATGCCAGCACGGGGGATACCCAGACGACGGTGGACGCCTTCATGACCGAGCTGATCCTCTCTCCGAGGGGCGCCACGGGATCGTGGTTCTTTACGGGACTGTACAACCGTATTAGATCCGACCGTCCGGTCTTCACCGTTCGCCAGGGCGAACCCGGTCTGCTGGACGAATACCAGACGGTGGGGGTGGGCGCCCACTACGTGAAGGCCCGCAACCTGCGTCTCATGGGAGAGGCAACCTGGGACTTCGAGCGGGAGCGGTGGCGCTTTACCGCGGGCGTGGTGACCGCTTTTTAGGTATCTTCTCTCACCCCGGGGTGGACCTCCGCAATGCGGCCGGCGCACCTTCCGTGCGGCGGCGGCGGCCTCCGCCAATGATGGTGGGGCGGCTTCCCAACGGTGCCGCCAGATGCTTAAGCAAGGATGCACGATGACGGAGCAAGACGAGGGTACGCCTCCTCCGGTGGACCTGGAAGCGTTTCGCGAGACCATGCGGGCTGCGGGAGTGGAGGAGGTGGTGGACGCCACCGTGGAGGTATATCTGTCGGAGATGCCCGCCGTCTTCCGCAGGATCTCGGACGCCGTGGAGGCGGGGGATGCCGAGGCGGTGCGCAGCGCGGCCCACAGCCTCAAATCAGCGTCGGGGAACATCCGCGCTCAGCGCATGTTCCACCTCCTTCAGGAGCTGGAGGACCTGGGGCGCCGCGGCGACGTGGCCGGGATCCGGGCGCTGTGGCCCGAGGTGCGGGATGAGTTCTCCGCCGTAGTCAGGTACCTGCAGGGGTAGCAACATAAGGACGTCGCCGGCCTTCTCGCGACGGCCGGCGACGTCTGCGCCCCCGCAGGTGAGGGCTGGAGGTTACTTCTTCTTCCTGCGGGTACTCTTCTTGGCGGCCTTCTTCCTGGCCGGGGCCTTCTTGGCCACCTTCTTTGCGGCTTTTCTGACCGTCTTTTTGGCCTTCTTCACGGTCCGCGTCGCCTTCTTGGCGGCCTTCTTCACGGTCTTCTTCGCCTTCTTGACCGTCTTCTTGGCCTTCCTGGCCGGGGCCTTCTTCGCCACCTTCTTGGCGGCCTTCTTCACGGTCTTCTTTGCTTTCTTAACCGTCTTTTTGGCCTTCCTGGCCGGGGCCTTCTTCGCCACCTTCTTGGCGGCCTTCTTCACAGTCTTCTTTGCTTTCTTAACCGTCTTCTTGGCGGCCTTCTTTTTGGCCGGGGCCTTCTTCCTGGCGGCTTTCTTCACGGTCTTCTTGGCGGCCTTCTTCTTGGCCGGGGCCTTCTTTCTGGCGGCTTTCCTCACGGTCTTCTTCGCCGCCTTCTTCTTGGCCGGGGCCTTCTTCCTGGCGGTCTTCTTCGCCGCCTTCTTCTTCTTTGGCGCCGTCTTGCGGGCCGGTTTCTTGGGAGCGCCGGCGGCCTTGGGCTTCCTCACCCTGGCGGCCGCTTTCTTCTTTGCGGCCGTCTTCCTTTTTGCCGGCGCCTTCTTCTTGGCAGCCGGCTTCCTCGCCGCGGCCTTTCTCGTTGCCTTCTTCTTGGTCGCCACGATGTTCCTCCGGATGCTGGGTTCACGACCAACGAGTTATTCGATTCCTCCAATTAGCAGGGTTCACCCACCATACGCAATAGGATTCTTTTGCATACGCACAACATCTGGTGTGGGCCGGGCCGTGACACCACTATATCTGGGCGCCGACTTGGTGAAAGGAAGGGCCCGGCCGGACGCCCGTCATGCGCATGCACATAAACAGCGAACACCCGCCATATGGAATTACAGCTTTCCCTCTTCGCCGGCCCCGAGGACACGGGCGGCTGCGCACGGGAGTGGTCCGCCGAGGAGTTCTGCAGCCGCATTCGCATGCGCGGCGGGTCTTGCTTGGAGAGGGTGGTGTTTCGGCGCAATCGCGTAACCATATGGTCACTTACGCAGAACGGACGTGTCCTCAACCTCCACTCTGCCTTCCGGCGAGCCACGCTCGAGGTGGAGAAGGCCTTCGCTACCATCGTCGCCCGCGGCGGACGCCCCGGCGCGGAGCTCCGGCGGGCTGCGGATATCGTGCGCCAGTGGCCGCCTCTGCTGCGTGACCTCGAGGAGTTGAATGGCGACGGAGCTGTGACGCTCGAGGGCGCGCCCGGGCGAAGCGCGGTCCACGCGGGAGGCATGGGTTCAGGCGCCGCCGCCGACGGTAACGCCGCCGATCGCGCCGCCGATGCGGTAGTCACCGGCGATGAGAATGAGGAAGTGCTTCTCTACGTGGCCGACCTGTATGCCCACTTCAACCGCACGCGGTTCCAGGGGCGCCTACCACGGGGTTTGCGCATCCGTCTGAGTCGGCGCATGAAAAACGCTCTGGGGCATATGCTGCCGGGGCCTCAGCGTGGGGGACGGAGAACCGTCCAGGAGGTCGCCTTGAGTCGGGATCTCCTCGTGAAGGGGAACGAGACGATCTGGTTCGACACCTTTCTCCATGAGCTGGCCCACGTCGCTGCTTATCTCATCGACGGGGAGCGGGGACACGGACCGCCATGGAAACGGTGGGCCGAGATCGCAGGCTGCCGTCCGGAACGCTGCCATCGCGGCGCAGTGGTGCGCGCCCGTGGAGGTGGGGGGGTGAGCCTGGCGCGTCCGCCGGATGCGTGAACCTTTTTCGCTCTTCCCGTATTGGCTCACAGGAAACGGAACCGTTTCGGCGTTCTTTCAGGAGACCGGCCATGCCGCGGACCTTTGAAGAAATTGCGGGAGAGGAGCTGGACGGGCTCTACCACGGCAGTCTCTTCCTGTGCGGGGGAGACGAGTCCCGCGCCGAGGAGCTGCTCATCGCGGCGATCCGCCGGGCCTCGGCGTCCTTCGCCGATGCGCCTCGGCGGGATGGTGCTCCCCAGCGGCGCTGGCTCGAGGGGTTGATGGTGGACACCTTCCTCCGGTCGGCGCCGGCCCCACGCCCCCGCGTCCTGGGCGGGCGAGTCCCGGGGCGGGAACGGGAGGCGGCGCTGGCTGAGGTCACCCCCCGCCGCCTGTACCATGGCGCCGGACGGGTGCCTCCCCGGGCCAGGGGCGCCCTCTGGCTCGTCCTCGTCCGTCGGTGGAGGTATACCGACGTGGCCGACGCCCTCGGCGTGCGGCCCCATGCCCTGCAGGATCTGCTGGCATACCGTGACGTGGTTTTGAGTGCCCTCCTCAACGGAGGCGGGCGGCGGGCCGCCGGTGAGATTCAGGAGATGTGACCCGGGTGGACTGCGCCGAAGCTCGGGCCGGCTTGTGGCCCCCGGAACGACCCCGCCTGGCCGGCCGGGAGGTGGTGGAGGCGCGGTTGCACGTGGCCTCGTGCCCCGAGTGCCGGCGATTCTTCGAGCAGGATCGGGTCATCCTCGACGCCATGGATCGCCTGCGCGAGGACCGGGCGCCCAGGGAGCTGCGGGAACGCATCTTCGACGCCATGGCCCGGGAGCGCACGCTCCTGCATTCGCAGGGTGCGGGCGGACGGGGCCCGGGCCTGGGGAGTCCAGGTAAGCGGTGGACCGCTGCGGCCGTCCTCATCCTGGCCCTGGGCGCGGCGGTCGCCTTGCTGCGGAGCGGTGGAGGTCCCGGAGTGGAGAGGAGCGTTTCCGCCGAGGCGCCCGGGGAGGCCCCGGACCCGGCGGGGGCCGTCTTCGTGGAGGACTACCTCCGCCGTGCCGTAGGGCAGGATCACATCACCACCCGCGATCCCCGGGAGGCCGCCCGTTTCCTGGCCCGCAGACTCGGGGTGCGCATGACGCCCCTTCAGGTGGCGGGACTCGAACTGGAGGGCGCCGAGATCTGCCTGCTGGAGGGCCGCCTCGGCGCCATGGTCCAGTACAAGCTCAACGGCCGGCCCGTTTCCCACTACCTGGTTCCGCGACCGGAGGCCACACCCCGCGCGCCGGCCGTCATGGAGCGGGACGTGGGTATGCCCGTGGTGACGTGGTCCACGGCGGCGGTGGAGCAGGCGCTGGTGGGGGAAGCCAGCGCCGAGGAGCTTCTGCGTCTGGCGCGAAGGGGGCAGACGGGAGCTTCCTGACTTGAGGGAAGCGTCCCATCCCGCCATACTCGGCTCACGCCCCATCATTCCGGCCCTTTCGCGGCGGGGGTGATGCGTCCTTCACCTTCCGGGAAAGCTTGCAGCAACGTGGCCGGTTCTCCCCGACGACGCGGATCCCTCGAACGGAGAGCATCCCGCAAGGGTTTCACCCGGGAGGTCTACCTCCCCGTCCAGGATTTCCTCCGCACCGAGTGGGTGGGGTCGGGAATCCTGCTGGGCGCCGCCATCATCGCCCTCATTCTGGCCAACTCCCCGGTGGGTCCCCAGGTGGCGCACATGTGGGAGTATCCGCTGACGCTGGATCTGGGCGTCGTGCGCGTCTCCGAGTCCATCCGCACCCTGGTGAACGACGGGCTCATGGCCCTCTTCTTCTTCGTGGTGGGTCTGGAGCTCAAACGGGAGGTCATGCACGGCCACCTGTCGTCGCTGCGATCGGCCGCCCTGCCCGTGGCGGCGGCCCTGGGCGGGATGCTTCTTCCCGCCGTCCTGTACGCCGTAATGGTGGGCGGCGGCGGGGAGGCGGGCCGGGGGTGGGGGATTCCCATGGCCACGGACATCGCCTTCGCCCTGGGAATTCTGGGCGTCTTCGGCCGGGCGCTTCCGGCCCAGCTCAGGATCTTCCTTCTCACCCTGGCCGTGGTGGACGATCTGGGGGCCATTCTGGTCGTCGCCTTCGCCTACTCGGGGACGGTCTCGCCCGAGGCCCTGGGGGTGGCCACGGTGATGCTGGCCGTCATCCTCCTGGCCCAGCGCTTCGGCGTCCGCTCCGTGGCGGCGTATACGGTGCTGGGCTTCCTCTTCTGGCTGGCCGTCTTCGAGTCGGGCCTCCACGCTACCCTCGCCGGCGTGATCCTCGCCTTCATGACCCCGGATCAGCACGAGTACGACGACGCCGAAGCCGTGGCGCTGGGTCGGGAGCTGTGGGATCGCTACGAGGCGGCGGTGGAGAAGGGGGACCACAACGAGAGCGAAGGGGTGCTGGGCAAGGTCGAGGAGCTGGTGGTGGGGACGGAAGCGCCTCTGGAGCGGGTGGAGCGCATCATCCACCCCTGGACGGCCTACCTCATCCTTCCCCTCTTCGCCCTGGTGAACGCAGGCATTCCCTTCACCGGCCCCGAGGCGGGGATGACCCTCTCCCACCCGGTGGCGGCAGCGCTGGTCGTGGCTCTGGTGGGAGGCAAGATCGCCGGCATCCTTGGCGCGTCCTGGATCGCCGTGAAGATGGGCGGCGCGGTGCTCCCCGAAGGCGTCGGATGGGGCCACATGGCAGGGGTCGCGGCGCTGGGCGGGATCGGGTTCACCGTCTCCCTTTTCATCGTCGAGATGGCATTTTCCGATGCCCAACTCCTGGCGGCGGGGAAGCTGGGCGTGCTGCTGGCGTCCCTACTGGCGACGATCCTGGGCTATGGGATCCTCAAGTTCCAGCTTCGCGGGCGAGGGTCACGACCCGCTCCACAGTGAAGCCGAACTTTTCGAAGAGAACCGGGGCGGGGGCCGAGGCGCCGAAACGGTCGAGTCCCAGTACCCGGCCCTCGTCTCCCACCCACCGTTCCCATCCGTGGGAGGCGGCGGCTTCCACCGCCACGCGCCGCTTCACCGAGGGCGGGAGGACCGAATCCCGGTAGGCCCGGTCCTGGAGGCGGAAGAGGTGCCAGCTCGGCAGGCTCACCACCCGCGTGGGTATACCTTCGGCTTCCAGCCGCTCCCGGGCCTCGAGGCAGAGGGACACTTCGCTTCCGCTGGCGAGGAGGATGACCTCCGGGTTGGAGTCGGTGGCCCGTGCCAGAATGTATCCTCCCCGGCGCAGCCCCTCGGCCGAGGCCAGCTTGGTGCGGTCCAGAACCGGGACCTTCTGGCGGCTCAGGGAGAGGAAGGAGGGCCCCATGCGCCGCTCCAGGGCAACGCGCCAGGCCATCTCCGTCTCTGCCGCGTCGGCGGGACGCAGGTCCAGGAGGTTGGGGATGGCCCGCAGCGCCGGGAGCTGGTCTACGGGCTGATGCGTAGGACCGTCCTCGCCCAGTCCGATGGAGTCGTGGGTGAAGACGTAGATGGCGGGCTGCTCCATGAGGGCGGCGAGGCGGATCGCCGGCCGCATATAGTCGGAGAACACCAGGAAGGTGCCTCCGAAGGGGCGCACCCCGCCGTGGAGAAGCATCCCGTTCATGACGGCGCCCATGGCGTGTTCCCGGATCCCGAAGTGGATGCGCCGTCCGCCGGGGGTCTCGGGCAGGAGGTCCTCGGCCTCCTTGATGTCCGTCTTGTTGGAGCCGCCCAGGTCCGCCGATCCGCCCACGAAATTGGGCATGCCTCGGGCGATGCCCTGGATCACCTTGCCTGACCAGTTGCGCGTGGCGTCGGGCGTATCCACCGCCGACAGGTCGGGAATGTGGGCGTCCCAGCCGGGGGGGAGCTCGCCCTCGACAGCCCGCTTCAGCGCCTCGGCGGCTTCGGGATACTCGGCCTTGTAAATGGCGAAACGCGCCTGCCACGCCTCCTCCATCCGCTCGCCCCGGCGGGCCACCGCCCCCCAGTGGTCGTAGGCCAGGGGATCCACGTAGAAGGGCTCCAGGGAGGGGTATCCCAGGTTCTTCTTGGTGGCTTCGATCTCCTCCTCGCCCAGGGGCGCGCCGTGGGTGGCGGCGCTCCCCGCCATGTGGGGGCTTCCGTACCCGATGACGGTGCGCAGGATGATGAGGGAGGGCCGCTCCGTTTCGGCCCTGGCCTCCTGGAGCGCCAGGTCCATGGCCTCCAGGTCGTTGCCGTCGTGGACGTGGAGCACCTGCCAGCCGTAGGCCTCGAAGCGGCGGGCATGGTCGGTGGAGGTGGCCAGGGCGGTGTCGCCCTCGATGGTGATGTGATTGTCGTCGAAGATCCAGATGAGCTTGCCCAGCTTCTGATGGCCCGCCAGCGCCGCCGCCTCATGAGAGATCCCCTCCATCATGTCTCCGTCGGAGCAGATGGCGTAGGTGAAGTGGTCCACAACGTCGTGATCCGGCCGGTTGAAGCGGGCGGCGAGCCAGCGCTCCGTGAGGGCCATCCCCACCGAGTTGGCGATCCCCTGGCCCAGGGGGCCCGTGGTGGTCTCCACGCCGGGGGTATGCCCCACCTCCGGATGGCCGGGGGTAGGCGAGCCCCACTGACGGAAGTTCTTGATGTCGTCAAGGCTCACATCATATCCGCTCAGGTGAAGGAGCGAGTAGAGGAGCATGGAGGCGTGTCCCGCCGACAGGACGAAGCGGTCCCGGTCCATCCACGCCGGATTGGCCGGATTGTGCCGCAGGTGGGTGTGGAAGAGGACGTACCCTATGGGCGCCAGTGCCATGGGGGTACCCGGGTGTCCCGAATGGGCCTTCTGCACCGCGTCCATGGAAAGAACGCGGATGGCGTCGATGGCGAGCTGCCGGGGATCGGGGCTCATCCCACGACGAAGTTCACGAGACGGTCCTTCACCACGATGACGCGGCGCTCCGCGGCGCCTTCCAGATGGCGGGCCACGTTCTCCTCGGCGCGGGCAAGGGCCACGACTTCGTCATCGGGCGCGCCCTTGGGCGCCTCGATGGTGCCCCGCAGCTTGCCGTTGACCTGCACGGCGATCTTCACCGTGGATTCCACCAGCTTGGCGGGATCGTAGGCGGGCCAGTTTCTGCCCTCGAAAACACTCTCCTCATGCCCCAGGCGGGCCCACAGCTCTTCGGCGACGTGGGGTGCGAAGGGCGCCGTCATGGCCACCAACGGCGCCACCTCGGCGCGGCGGGGCGTGCGTCCTCCAGCCCGCACCGTGTTGAGACACTCCATGAGGGCGGCGATGGCGGTGTTGTATCCCAGCGCGGGGATCTGCTCGGTACACTGCTTGATGGTGCGGTGAACCTTCCGGTCCACCTCGGGGTCGGGATCCCCCTCCTCGGCCCGGGCCACGGCGTCCCACAGGCGGTTCAGGAATCCGAAGGGACCCTGGATCCCCTCATCGCGGTAGTCTCCCCCTTCCTCGAAGGGGCCCAGGAACATGAGGTAGAGGCGGAAGGTGTCGGCCCCGAACTCTTCGATGATGGGATCGGGGACCACCACGTTGCCCTTGCTCTTGGACATCTTGGCGCCCTCGTGGGTGATGAGGCCGTGGGCGCGGAAGACGGCGAAAGGCTCCTCGAAGTCGATGTGGCCCAGGTCGTGGAGCACCATGGTGAGGAAGCGGGAGTACATGAGGTGGAGCACGGCGTGTTCGTTGCCGCCGATGTAGGTGTCCACCGGGAGCCACCGCCGGGTGATCTCCTCGTCGAAGGGCCGGTCGTCAAAGTCGGTGGAAGGATAGCGCAGGAAGTACCAGCCCGAGTCCAGAAAGGTGTCGGAGACGTCCGTCTCCCGCCGGGCCTCGGCGCCGCACTCGGGGCAGGTGGTGCGGTACCACTCCTCCACCCGGGCCAGGGGGCTCACCCCCGTGTCGTCGGGCTTGAAGTCCTCCACCCTCGGGAGGAGGACGGGCAGATCCTCTTCCGGAACCGCTACGGGCCCGCAGGAGGGACAGTGCACGATGGGGATGGGCGGACCCCAGTACCGCTGCCTGGAGATGCACCAGTCGTGGAGGCGGTAGTTCACCACCGGCTCGGCCAGCCCCCGCCCGGCGAGCCACTCGGTGATGGCCCGGACACCGTCGGGCTTAGCCGACAGCCCGTCAAAGGATCCGGAGTTCACCAGGACGCCGTCGCCCACGTAGGCCTCGGTCAGCGGGGTGTCGGCGTCGTCGCCGGGGCCGGCGACGACCCGCACGATGGGCAGGCCGAACTCGGTGGCGAACTCGAAGTCCCGCTCGTCGTGGCCGGGCACCGCCATGATGGCGCCGGTGCCGTA
>JBHHWB010000060.1:0-20212 GCA_046756305.1 Gemmatimonadota bacterium | reverse complement strand
CGCCTACGGCCTGGGGCCGTGGCGTCCCCAACGCGGCCCGCTGCATTACTCGGACCGGCTCCTAGCGACTCCACGGCGGCACCACCCGGTTCATGCGTGCGTAGGCGATGGCCTGGCCCAGGTGCTCGTGGAGGTGGGTCGTCGCGCGAACGTAGAGGTCGCCGGCGGTGAGGGAATTACCCCGCAGGGAGATTTCCCGGGAGGGGTCGTCTTCCACGTTGGCCAGGGCCTCACGCATGACCTGGAAGGAGTGGGTCAGTCCAGCGAGGATGGCCTCCTTTCCGTGCGTCTTTTCTTCGTAGGCTCCCACCGTGGCTCCATCGGTGGTCACGCCGCTCTCCTCCGGCACTTCCAGACCGAGGAGGGCCGCCACGAAGTAGTTGTCTCCGGCCACGTGGGCGTAGACCTCGCCCACCGACCGAACCCCCTTCATGGGACGCCAGTCGTAGGTCTCCTCCGGCATGGCCCGGGCCAGCTTTTCGAGTTTGTCAGCCAGAGTGCCGACCTGCCGGCCCACGTGAGCCACCATGGTGGCGGCGGTCTCTGCGTCCCGGGCCCGACCGGCGGCCCCGGTCGCACCGCCTTCCGCCTGGGCGACGGCAGGGGATGGGATGCCGAAAAGGAGAAGAGGGAGGGCGATGAGGGCTGCGGGGCCCGCGCCGCGGCGGGCGGGGCGGGGCTCCCCGAGGGAACGGGCGCCCCACCAGCAGTCCGGGGACGCGGCCCGGAGATGGGCGAGAGGGAAGGGGAGGGTCATGGATATCTCCTGCGTGGGTCGAAGGGTGGTGGGGGGCGGGTCAGATGACGGGACGGGGCGCGTCAGTGGGGCCAGTTGCCGAAGGGATCCTCCAGAGACGGGCTCTGGGGGGTGAACAGCTTTGCCCCCTCCTCGGTGATATACATGTCATCCTCCAAGCGCACACCGAACTCCCCGCGAATGTAGATGCCCGGTTCGTCGCTGAAGGTATTGCCGGGGACGAGGGGCTGGGTGTTTCCCTTGACCAGGTACGGCCACTCGTGGCCGTCCATGCCGATGCCGTGGCCCACCCGGTGAGTGAAGTACTTGTAGCCCGGCCCGAACCCCGCCTCTTCGATGACGGTGCGGGCGGCCCGGTCCACGTCTTCTGCGGGGACGCCCGGCGCCGCCGCAGCCAGAGCGGCCGCCTGGGCCCGGTGCTCGATGTCGAATACGCGCTTCATGCGATCCGTGGCGCCGCCGAGAACGAAGGTGCGGGAGATGTCGGATCGGTACCCTTCCACGGAGCAGCCGCCGTCGATGAGAAGGATGGTCCCTTCGCGGATCACCTGGGGTTGGATGGAGCCGTGGGGAATTGCCGAATAGGGTCCGGTCTGCACCGACGCGCCTCCCTGGAAGCCGAGCCGCTGGTGGGCGGCGCTCACCAGACGACCGAAATCGCGCTGGGTCATTCCCTCTTCCATGGCCTCATAGGCGGCCTTGTAAGCCGTAAGGGTGACCTCGTTGGCGAGCTGCATGAGGGCGAGCTCGTGCTCGTCCTTGACGCCCCGGCACCCCGCGGTGACGGGGGTTCCGCTCACGACCTCCAGGGCCGGAGCTGCGAGGGCCACCCCGTTGCTGAAGCGGAACTGGACCGTCTCCTCCATTCCCAGACGTCCCGAGACCAGGCCGCGGTCCCTGAGCCCCTGGGCCACGCGCTCGTAGGGGCTCTCGTGCTCCTGCCAGGTACGGACCTCGGCCGTTTCCAGGGGACCCATGGCGAGCTGCTCCCGTGCCCGGTCCTCCTCGAAGGCGGGGCAGACCACGAAGGCATCGCCGTTGCGGGGGATCACCACGGTGAAGAGGCGCTCGCCTCCGCCCCATCGGACGTTGGTGAAATAGATCATGGAGGTTCCGCCGGTCATCATGAGAGCGTCCAGATCGTGCTCGCCCATGAGCCGCTTGGCCTTCTCCACCCGCATGGCTCGCTCTTCGGTGGTGATGGGTTCCGCCCGGTGGGCCTGGGAGGTGAGTCGCGCGATGGACGGCGGCAGCTCCTGATCTGCGGGTGCGGCGGACAGCGGGTGCCGTCCGGTCAGAGCAACGCCGGCCGCAGCCGCGGCGGAGGATCCGAGGAAATGTCTCCGGGAGATCATGGGGCAACTCCGAGGCCGTGGATTGAGCGTGGGCGAGTCGGGCCATGATACGGCGCGGAGAGGGATCCCACCATCCCGAACTTGCATGCCTCCCGGGAGTGGAGCCACGTTGGCGGGACATCAGGCCGGGGACGGGATGCGGGTGGAGTTGCGGTCCCCCCCACGGGACTTCTCGGGAGAGGAAGCTGGACCATGAAACAAGATTTGTCATCACCGCGCCATGCACGCGTCCTCCCGCTTCTGCTTGCGCTGGCGGCGTGTTCTGCGGGCGGCGGAGGAGCGGGCTCCGGCGCGGGGTCGGCAGATCAGGATGCGGCGCTGGCCCGCCTTCTGGCCCGAGCCGATTCCTTTGAGCTCCCCACCGAGTACGTGCCGCCACCCGGGAATCCCCTGCACCACCATACGGCGGGCTTCGCCAAGATCCTCTGTTCCGGTGTCTTCATCACGGGGCTCGATCCCGCAGATGCGGCGGAGAACGTGGGCTACTTCACCAGCCCGTACGAGGAGCGGCGCCACGTCGTGGACACCGTGGTGGACTTCGCCGCCCGGGAGGTGCGCCTGACCCTCCCCGACGGTGTGACCCGGGCGGCGAAACGATACGCGAGCCAGGGATGCGTTGCCCGCCCCATCGGAGAGGACTCGGTATTCTTCACGCCGGAGGTGGTGGAGCCGAATCTGCCCCCGGCGAAGACGACTCCCTGGCCCATGGGCGACGTGCTACCCGATGATCCCTTTCCCGCCGGGATGGACATGACGGTCGTGAACGCCGCCCTGGATACCATCCTGGGTCCCCCGGAGGCCATGACGGAAGGGGTGGTGGTCACCTACAGAGGCCGAATTCTGGGCGAACGATACGGCCCCGGGATCGACCTGCACACGCCGCTGGAAAGCTGGTCCATGGGGAAGAGTCTCACCGCCGCCCTCATGGGCGTCCTCATCCACCAGGGGGAGTACGACCTCTGGCAGCCGGCTCCCGTTCCTGAGTGGCAGGAAGAAGACAATGACCCTCGCCAGGCCATCCGCATCGGGGACATCATGCGCATGTCCTCGGGGATCCGGATCCGGGCTCCCCAGGATCCCGACTACGATCCCTCCCTCGGGTACCCCGACCACGTCTACCTCTATACGGGGACCATCAACTCCTTCCATTACGCCGCTACCCGCCCGCCCCAGTGGCCGCCCAACACCGTAGGCCGGTACCGGAACACCGATCCGGTTCTCACCAACTACCTGATCCGCCTGGCGGTGGAGGGCCGTGGCGAGGACTACCACGCTTTCCCCCAGCGGGCTCTCTTCGACAAGCTGGGCATCCGGGATGCGGTCCTCGAGACGGACCCCTACGGAAACTTCCTCACCCAGGGGTACGAATTCCTGGCGGCCCGGGACTGGGCGCGTATCGGCAACCTCTATCTGCAGGACGGAGTCTGGAACGGAGAGCGCCTGTTGCCCGAAGGCTATGTGGAGTATTCCAGGACGCTGGCTCCGGCGTGGGTGGCCGACGGGCGGCCTATCTACGGCGGGGCATTCCAGTGGGTGAACGGGATGGGCTCCTTCCCCATTCCCAAGGAAGCGACTTACTTCGCCGGAGCAGGGGGGCAGTACACTCTCCTCATTCCCAGCCATGGGCTGGTCGTGGTGCGCCTGGGGAAATACAAGGGGAGCAGGGCCGGAGGGCGGGCGCTCCGGGCCGGGCTGGAGATGCTCATGAAGGCGGTGCCGCCGGTTTCCTGAGGCTCAGCGCGTCAGGGGCGGGGGGCGGCGGCCGGGCCCGCCCTACCCCCCTGAGGGCAGCGTCAAGCACCTCCAGCTCGTCGCTCCAGAGGACACGCCAGCCGCGAGGCGTGCGGATGAGCTGCATCACCTTCACCTCGGGCACGGCCCCGCTGATACGGGCAGTGGTGCGATACACCACGTGGGCCGTGTCGCGCCCCTCCGTCACGTGGCCCGACACCTCGTCGTCACGGTCGTAGATGGCGTGCATGAGGCCGGGCATGTCATCGATCATGGAACCCAGGGAGCGGGAAACGACCTCCCGAGCCGAGAGCCGACGGTATGTATCCCGGGAAGAGTCGGTGAGATAGTTGGCGATGAAGCCGGTGGTATCCGCCTCCACCATCATGGTCACCAGTTCGTAAAAACGTGCCAGAGTGCGGGGATGGACGAAACGGGTCGCCGTCTCGAAGCGAATGGCGCGTACGCTCCGCAGGAAGGCCTCCGCCGCCGCTTCAGGAGTGGCGGAGAGTTGGGCGACGGTCTGCTGGGCGGAGAGGGGCAGGGGGCTGAGGGGCGTGGGACCGAGAAAGCGTCCTCCGCAAAGTGGGGACCCGAGAAGGAGGCCGCCGAGGAGCAGGCCCTCCACACCCCGGACGATGCGTGGACGGAGGAGATTCAGGCGTGATGTCACGGGCGGCTTATCCTTCCGGGCCTCACGTACGGCCTCTTCGCACTCCTCCCATCCGAGGGCGTAATCCAAATCCACGATCCGTGGATCCACGCCCGCCTGTCCTGCCAGCCGACGGATTTCCGCGTCCCGGATCATGTCGGGTTCAGGATCCCTTTCTCGGGTAGATTCACCTCCACTCGCCAGCGGGTGACGATGCGACGGGATGGACCACCCGATGAGGGGCGTCCGGGGGGTGATCCACAGCCCGCCCCCCAGCAGGAGGAGGATCAGGAACATAGAGGAAATCCCCGGGCGAACAACCAGCCTGGTAGAGTCGGCGGCGTTCGGGAGAGGGGAGGGGAGGTGCCGGCGCGCACCCGCAAAAACCCGGGCCTCCGTCGCGGTTGAACCCACCTGCGGTCGTGCTTAGGTTTTCATGCTCCGGGGACACTTCTCCGGAGTGGGAGGGCCTGTAGCTCAGGTGGTTAGAGCGCACGCCTGATAAGCGTGAGGTCGGTGGTTCAAGTCCACCCAGGCCCACTTTCTCATAACCCGTTGCCCCGCCAGGCGTTATGCCGGGCGGGGCTTCGTGTTTGCCGGGGGCTCCGTCGTCCGGACCGCGCCGAAGCAGTCCTGTCTGTCTTCTACGGGCGCCGGGGCGCGTTCACGGTTGTGGATCGCGGTGGGGTCATGGATGCGTTCCTTCTTCCGGCGATTGCTCTCTTTCCTTGAGGGGCCGCCACCACGTTTCGTTGTCGAGGTACCACCGCACGGTATCCGCCAGGCCCTCCTCGAAGGTTACCGAGGGGCGCCATCCCAGCTCCTCCTCCGCCCGGCTGAAGTCGATGGCGTAGCGGCGGTCGTGACCCTTCCTGTCAGTGACGAACTCGATGAGCTCCTCCGGCTTGCCCAGGATCTCCAGGATGGTCCTCACCACCCTCAGATTGGTGCGCTCGGCGTCGCCGCCGAAGTTGTAGACCCGTCCCGGCCGCCCTCTTTCCGCGGCGGCGACGAGCCCGCGGCAGTGGTCCTCCACGTGGATCCAGTCCCTGACGTGAAGGCCGTCGCCGTACACCGGCAGGGGACGGTCCTCCAGGGCGTTGGTGATCATGAGGGGGATGAGCTTTTCCGGGAACTGGTAGGGCCCGTAGTTGTTGCTGCACCGGGTGATGACCGCATCGAGGCGATGGGTCGTGTGGTAGGCCATGACCAGGTGGTCCGCTCCGGCTTTGGTGGCCGAGTAGGGGGAGCGCGGCGCCGGCGGCGTACTCTCGGTGAAGCGGGGCGCGTCCCCGGCGTCCTCGTCGGGATCCCGCCAGGAGAGTTCTCCGTACACTTCGTCGGTGGAAACCTGGACGAAGCGTCCCACCCCCAGATTCAGCGCCGCGGCCAGGAGGGTCTGGGTCCCCAGCACGTTGGTGCGCACGAAAGGCGCATCGGAGACGATGGAGCGGTCCACGTGGGATTCGGCGGCGAGATGAAATACGGTGTCGGCGCCCTCCATGGCCCGTGTGACGGCGTCGGGGTCGCAGATATCGCCATGGATGAAGGTGTAGCGGGGATCCTCCTCCACGTCCCGCAGGTTCTCCGGATTCCCCGCGTAGGTCAGGGCGTCCAGGTTCACCAGCTCCGCTTCGGGACGGTGGCGGAGGAGCCATCGCACCAGGTTGGACCCGATGAATCCCGATCCCCCCGTCACCAGGATCTTCACGGTGCCTGAAATCCTCCCAGGACCGGGTTCTCCCGCTCCCCCGCCACCAGCTTGGCCGCCCTGTGCAGGGAGGGGACGGTACCGGCGTCGGTCCACCATCCCTCCAGAATGCGATGCCGAAGGGCGCCCCACTGCAGGTATCGGTTGTTCACGTCGGTGATCTCCAACTCTCCGCGTCGGGAGGGCTCCAGGCCCTCGATGATGTTAAAGACCTGAGCGTCATAGAAATAACACCCCGTGACGGCCAGGTTGGTGGGGGGCGCCTGGGGTTTTTCCACGATCTCCACGATCCGGTCATCTTCCATGCGCACCACCCCGAAGCGGTGAGGGTCGTCCACCGCCTTGAGGAGGATCTGAGCGCCGGCGGGGTCCGCCCGGAAGGCGTCCACGGCGAGGGCAAGGGAATCCTGAAAGATGTTGTCCCCGAGAATCACCACGACGGGACCGTCGTCGGCGAAGTGGCGGGCGAGTCCCAGCGCCTCGGCGATGCCCCCCTCTCCTTCCTGATAAGCGTAAGCCAGATGCTCGAGGCCGAAGTCGTGGCCGTTGCGAAGCAGCTTGAGAAAGTCGCCGGCGTGGTCTCCTCCGGTGACGACCAGGATGTCTTGAATCCCGGCGTGCACCATCTGTTGGATGGGATAGTAGATCATGGGCCGGTCGTAGACCGGCAGGAGGTGCTTGTTGGTTACCCGGGTCATGGGGAGGAGGCGGGTGCCCAGGCCGCCGGCCAGGATCACGCCCTTCATCGGTCCAGGGTCTCGAGGAAGCGCTTCAACGCGGCGTCCCACGGCTCCATGGAGCGTCCCAGGAACCGCTCCGTTGCGGCAAGGTCCAGCACCGAGTAAGGAGGACGCGGCGCTGCCGCACCCCACTCCGAAGAGGTCACTGCACGCACCGGCACCTCCACTCCTGCGAGTTCAAGGATCCTGCGTCCGAATTCGTACCACGTCGTTTCCCGCCCGCTGTCGGTCACGTGAAAGACACCTCGTGCTCCGGCGGTGAGAAGGTCTGCCGTTACCGCGGCGAGGTTGCGGGCCCAGGTGGGGCGTCCTACCTGGTCGTCCACGATCCGCAGAGGCTCCCCACGCCGCCCCCGCTCCAGGACTGACAGAACAAAGTTCGGCCCTCCGGCGCCGTAGAGCCAGCTCGTGCGGACGATGAGGAATTCGCCTCCCACAGCTTGGACCGCCTCTTCACCCCTGAGCTTGGAGCGCCCGTAGGCGCTGAGCGGGGCGGGGGGATCATCGGGTTCATAGGGTCGGCCCTTGCGCCCGTCAAAGACGAAATCGGTGCTGAAGTGAACCAGGCGGGCATGGACGCTGCGGCAGGCCCGGGCCAGGTTTTCCGGCCCCAGGGCGTTGATGCGGGTGGCCCGTTTCTCGTCAGTTTCCGCCTCATCCACCCGGGTGTAGGCGGCGCAGTTGACCACCACATGGGGAGCTGCCTGCGCCAGGAATGCTTCCACGGCAGCGCCATCGGTGATATCCAGTTCGTCATGGCCCACGCCCAACACCGAGTCGCCTCGGGCCTCGAGGGTCGCTACAATTTCTTTTCCCAGCATGCCGCGGGCGCCGGGGACGAGGACTCGCATGGGTTCGGGCGTTCCGGCTCTCGTGGGACCACCCGAGAATGGGTGGGCGTGGAAGGGAAGGGATCATCCAAACTTAGGCCTACAACTTTTCCCCGACCAGAGGATGGACGGCGACGTGAACTTCACCGTGGAGCCTCAAACCATCCGCGATGTGCTCCTCATCCGCCGGCAGCGGTTCGAGGATCGCCGCGGCTTCTTCTCAGAGCTTTTCCGAAGGAGTCGCTTCTCCGCTCTGGGACTGGAGACGGAGTTCGCCCAGGACAATCTGGCCCACTCCCGCAGGAACGTCCTGCGGGGACTCCACTTTCAGCGCCCCCCCGCCGCCCAGGGGAAGCTGGTGACGGTCACCCGGGGCCGCATTTACGATGTGGCGGTGGATCTTCGGCGGCGGGAGCCCACCTACCGGCGGTGGGTCGCGGCGGAGCTCTCGGGGGAGGGGGGAGAGATGCTCTGGATTCCTCCCGGCTTCGCCCACGGCTACCTGGCCCTGAGCGACGAGGTGGAGGTCTACTACAAGGTCACTACCGAGTACGATCCGAAGCTCGACGCCGGTGTGCGCTGGAACGATCCCGACCTGGGCATCGTCTGGCCTGTCCCCGAGCCCGTCCTCTCCGAGCGGGACCGGGCGCTTCCCCTCCTGAGGGAGATGGAGAATCCGTTTTAACCGGATTCCCGGCGGGCGTAGCATTCGAGCCCGTCTCCCAGCCCCGTCCCCGCCAGTACGGCGTTGGCGGCGCCCTTCATCCACCGCAGAGGGGCGGAACCTTCGATGGCGTCCCGTAGGGCGGCGTCCTCTGCCGCCCGACTGCGGACCGGTGTGCTCCGGGAAGCTTCCCTTCCGGCCGCCGGGCGGAGGCGAGGGGAAGACCCTCCCGGAGGCGTCGGCCAGAATCCGCGCCGCAGCGCCGCCCGGATCTCGCTCAGGGAGAGGTTCTTGCTCCGCATCTCCTCTACCCGGAAGCCGCTTGCTCTCAGGGCCCGGCGCAGCCCGGCGGGGGTGGCAAGCGTCACGTGTTCCGGGTCCAGAACGCTCCACCCCGGTCCCGCCAGCCTGCCCGTCAACGAGGCGTAGTTGGGAGTCGTGAGGTAGACCACTCCGCCGCCTTTCAGCTTGCGCGCGGCGGCGTCCAGGAGCGCACGCGGCTGCGGCACGTGTTCCACGATCTCGATCATCACCACGGCGTCCACCCGTGCGTCGGGCCATGCGTCCTCTTCCGCAAGGTCGGCGTACGCCACGTCCAAGCCCTGAGCGCGAGCCCGTTCCACGTGGGCCCTGGAGAGCTCCGTGCCGCGTACGTGCCATCCCCGTTCCCTCGCCACCGCAAGGAAGTGCCCGTTTCCACACCCCACCTCCAGGAGATCCCGCCCCGACACCATGCCTTCGAGTTTGCGCAGGATGGCCTCGTAGCGCCGCCGGAGGACGGGGGAGGGGTGACGGACCTGGAGGGGGTCGTAGGCTTCGTAGTAATCGCGGAAGGCCACCGTTCCTCGGGCGATCCAGGCGCTGCCGCAGTTCCGGCAGACCCGGTAGCTCAACTCGCCCCGTCGCGGACCGGGGCGGGAGGAAGAGGCCCCGCACCAGGGACACGCCGAGGGTCCATCCCCACCACCGGAAAGGAGCGCCGAGAGGGTCTCTTCCCACATGGGAAGGACCGAGCGCACCGAGTAGTTCGCCTCCACGTGCTTCCGCCCTCTTGCGCCCATGCTGCGCCGCAGAGAGGGGTCTCGAAGAAGCCCCTGGACGGCGTCGACCCACTCCTCCCCGGTGCGGGCGAGGAAACCGGTCTCCCCCGGCAGAACGATGTCGGGGAGGACGCCCACGGGAGACGCCACGCAGGGCACGCCGCACGCCAGGTACTGGATGGCCTTGAAGCCGCACTTGCCCCGGCCCCACTCGGTATCCTCCAGGGGATAGAGGCCCACGTCCAACTCCTGGAATACCGAGACTTCCGCTTCGGGATTCCATCTCCGGTACTCGAAGTCCACTCCCGGCAGCTCGGGAGGGACGTCCCCCGCCACCACCAGCAGCCGGAAGGCGTTGTGCTCCTGCAGCGTCCGGAAGTGGGGGGCCAGCTCTTCCAGGTACCTGAGGGTGCTGGAGGATCCGATCCACCCCACCGTGGGGGGTTCGCCCTTTCGGCTCGATTCCGCGGGACGGAAGCGCTCCGTGTCCACCACCGAAGGGAGGATCTCAACCCCGTCGTACGTTCCCCGGGCTTCGGCGGCGAAGTCGGCCAGCCAGCGGTTTCCGGCGAAGACCCGGTGGGCTTCCCTGCAGAACGCCCCGGTGCTTTCGGCGGGCCGCCGGATCCACTCCGCAAGGCGTCGCCCTCCCTCCTGAGGTAGATACACGGCGTCGTCGAAATCGTAGAGGATCGTCGCCCCCCTCTCCCTCAGGCGGGAAAGGAAACGGCGGTTCAGGAGGGGAGCCACGGCGCGCTGAACCACCACCACGTCGCCGGACGCCGCCCGGCGAATGCGGCGGCGCAGGCGAGCCAGCGGCGCTCCCACGGCGAAGCGGAACTGCTGGGCCGGGCCCATGTGCCGGAAACGCAGGTACTCCTCGGTAGTCAGGAAGGGGGCGATCTCCAGCCGGAATCCCTTCTCCTTCAGGGGCTCCACGAACTGTGCCAGACGGAAGCGGGTGCTGGGCGCCACCTCGGGATAGAGGGCCAGGGCCAGGATCCAGGGCCGGGCGACCCGGTCCCCAACCGGAGTTCCGCCCAGGCTCCGGTACACTTTCGCCAGCCGACTGACCCCCTCATCCAGGTCCAGGTGCCTGCGGGCCGTCTCCCGTGCCTGCTGCGGCGTTTCGGGGTCGGTGACGGCCTGGGCCAACCACCTCGCCGCGTCCTCGGGCGTGTCCTCCGGTGGGCGATACAGCCGCACGGCCGTTCCGTCCTCCAGGCGCTCCATGTCTCCGATGTCCGTCGCGAGGACTGCCAGCCCCGTCGCGAGGTACTCCCCCACGCGGGTGGGGAAGGAGGCGTCCTTGGAGGGAAGGGGACGCACGAGGGCCAGGCCGGCATCGGCGCTCTTGAGCCAGCGGGGCATTTCGTGGGGAGGCGCCTCCTCGATCCGTGCCGGCGCGCCTGTCTCCCGCGCCAGGGCGAGCGCGGCGTCGCGGTCCCGGGTCAGGACCAGAAAGGTGCCGCCCGTCTCCTCCACGAAGGCTCGGCCTACGCGAAAAGTCTCCATGCCGGCATACCACCCCGTCACCGTGCCGGCGTGAATCAGGACCGGTCCGGGTCCCAGCGCCAGCTCCTCCCGCAGACGCTCCCGTTCGCCGGGGGCCGGAGGCTCGAAGCGGCGAAGGTCCACACAGGTGGGGATCACCGTGTGGGGAGGGGGCATCCACCCCGGAGGCGCCAGATCGGGCAGCCGATCCACGGCGCGACGGGTCAGGAGCACCAGGTGGTCAGCCTCCTCGAGGAGCGTTCGTTCGGCGCGGCGCGCAAGGCGGGCCACGGGGCTCCGAGGGCTCCAGTAACCTCCCTGGATGCGTTCGTCCACCCAGAAGCCCCGCATGTCGAAAAGAAACCGGGCTCCCCGGCGCCTGCCGGCCAGCGCCATGAGCCCCGGCACGTATCCGCGGGCGTGGACCACGGGGAGGGCGCCCCGTTCCCGGGCGCGCTCCACCGCTGCCGCGACGGCTCTTCGTCCGGCTCGGATGTCCCATGCCGTGGCCGGGAGGGAGGGTGTCCGGTGATAGGGAAGGCGCCGCCACGCCACTCCCGCGTCGCGGACCCGGGCCGCCGCCTCTTCCACGCGGCGGGAGTCGGCCAGGTCCTCAGGCTTCTCGAAGGAGATCAGCTCCAGGGAGAACCCCTGCTCCGCCGACCGCAGCAGGTAGGGCAGGACCTGACTCTGTCCCAGCGGCTCCAGGAGGCCGTCATACGTTACGTAAATGATGGTGGGACGGGTCATGGACCCCACGGAATCGGCTCCCGGCTCAGGTCAGGAATCGGTCGTCGGCAAGATAAGCCCCGCAGGCGGTGGAGGACATGCGCCGGAAGGCAGGAGAGAGTATTCGGTGGGGGGGGCGAGTCGGGAAATCGCGGGGAGGAAGGGTGAGACGAGGAGTCCCATGCCGGTGAGTCCATCGCCGAATCCCTGTGAGGCGCGTGGAAAATCAGAATTCTTGCCTTCTCTGGGTTTCCTCCCTAAGATGAAATCTTGCTCCCCCAAAAAGATGGTTTCGAATGGACATCGACGTCGATCTTCTCGAGGTCAGCTATGAGAAGCTCCGGCCTCGACTGGATGAGTTTGTTGCGTCTTTTTACTCTCGATTCAAGTCGGATCCTGCGTTGGCGCGGCTCTTCGACGGAGTCGGAGAGGAAGCGGAACGCAGGAAGCTCCATCAGGCGATGGCCTTTATCGTATCGGGGGCCAGGAGCACCGAGACCCTGGCACCCGTCCTTCAGGAACTCGGCCGGAAGCACGCCGCTTACGGCATGCGCAGAGAGCACTACCCGTCCTTTAGAGAGGCGTTCACGCACGCGTTGTCCGAGGTTCTGACGGAGTCGGACGGTGAGCGGTGCGAATGGGGACGTGCTCTGGACCTGATCGCCCATCACCTGTTGAAGGGGGCCGACCTGGGGCGCACTGCAGAGCCCCACGGCTGAGCTTCCGCAGGTTACCAGACTCTCATTGCCGTAACAAGTTTATGCCCCTCCTTGGTTTCGCATGCTACGTGCAAACTCCATTGCTCCGCATCGAACTCAATCTCGCTGTATTTTGAAACACCCGAATCTCCCTGCTCCACGGTGACTCCCATGGAGTGGAGCGCAGCACGTATACGACCTGCTACGGAACGGCCGATCTCCTCGAGAGCCTCGTAGACATCGGTTTCCCCCAGACCGTCTTCGCTTCCGAAGAGGATACCCGCAAAGCTCCAGACATCCGACTGGGAGGCCATCAAGCCGAGCCGGAAGCCTACCTCGGGCGAACTCCCTACGTTTCTCAGGCGGACGGAGGCGAGTATTTCCTTGGACACGTTAGCGATCGCGTCGGGGCCGGTCAGCTCCGTAATTTCAACCGACAGCATGACGCCGAAGGTCTGGCGGACCGCGGTGACGAGCGCAGATCGGACACTGTCCTGAAGGAAATTGTCCAGGCGACTGACGTTTGTCGGGGCCCCGAAAAGTATGCGGTTGAAGGAATCCAGGAAAATGTCCGGGACGAAGCATCGTTTGATAACGCCGTCAAAAACCCCGGGCTCGATGGCATCGCAGTCCTCTCGCTCTGAGATGAGATACACGTTTCTCGCCCCCAAACCGGGCCATGAGCGCAGTGTTTGGGCAAACAGGGTTTCGTTGAACACGTCCAGCCCCTCGTCAACAACCACAACTTCGGGCTGATACTTGGCGTACGCCTCGAGTGCTTCGCTCGCATTGGTGGCCGAAACCAAATCGAATTTTCCCTCAAGTAGGCTCTCCGCGAGGGTGAGGAAGTTGAGGTCAGCTCCTACGAGAAGGAGGGTACGCCGAGCCACCAGGTCCGGCATGGAGTCGGACTTGAAGCGTTCCCGTCTGGCGCGAAGCATCGCCAGCGTCTTTGCCAAACGAGCCTCGGTCACGCCGAGATCCAGGGGCTTCAGGAGATAGTCTGAGACACCGAGATCGATGATCTTTCGGACGAACGCTTTGTCCGAGTTACGGCTCGCGAACGCTATTGGGAGGCGGGCCAGCGCCTTACTGCGGCGGACGGCTGCGAGAACGGAGAGGCCGTGGATGATAGGGAGTTCGTGGGCCAGGAGCGCCAGGTCAGGTGTATTCGACTCAAGGGCGACCAATGCTTCGGGTCCCGAATCCACGACGGTCACCTCGGCTTCCAGGAGTCGCTCGAAGATCCTCCGCAGGAGGAGCTGTGTAGTGGCGTCTGGTTCCGCGACTAATATGTGGATTCTTGCCGTAGATGAGGCTGTAGACATGGATCACTCCGTTAACTGGTTCTGCGTGAGCTGGTAGCGAAGGATCCTATCTACTCGTGCGGCCGCAACGATGGGATCAAGCGGCTTGAGGAGATAGTCTGAAATGCCCATCGCCATCAGCTCGCCGATGGCTTCCTCTTCGGCGGACGCTGTGACGACCACAACGGGAATCCTGCGTAGCGCGGGATCCTTCCGGATGCGTTGCAGGGTTTCCATTCCGTTCATTTGAGGCATTCCGAGATCTAGAAGGATGATATCTGGCCGAACCGTCTCCAGAATCTTGAGGCCCTCTGATCCATCGGTTGCGAAGATTGTCTCGGAAACCGCCGTGCCGGCCAACATTCCCCGCAGCGTCAAGCGCATGATTACGTCGTCGTCTATCACCAGTGCTTTCATGAGATGAGCGTGTTCCTGAGGAAGCGGAGTGTGGTTGAGACTCCGTATCCGTATAGGGTTCGCGGTGGGGGGGGGGTACCCTTCACAATATCGTCTCCGGCCGTCGCGTCTTTACTTTGATCCCAAATGGAACAAGTGCGAGCGCATATCGCGCTGGTCTTGGTCGGGCGGTAGGAGCGCGACTGCCCGGAACATGTTCTTTAAGCTTTGTGGTTTGTCTGTTTCGAGGTCGGTGGTGTCTGATGGCACCGGGCCTCCCACTCGGCCTCGGTCGGTGAAAAGTTGTGGGATAAGAGAGGCGGAGTACCTTTCCGCCGAGGATTAGGCGGCGATCCCCGCGTCGCCATCCGGGGGAAGGAACGTCGCCCCATGAGGAAGCATATGGCGGGTTCCGGGAGGTTGGAGAGCTGATTCCCGAACTCTATCTGCACGGCCTGGCCGGGGGAGACTTCGAGTTGGGGCTGCGGGGCTCTACGTGAAGGCCGGCCTGGAGCGGGTCAAGGCGGTGTTGCTCGTCATGATGAGTGCCATGGATGACGGGACGAAAGAGGTCTTGGTCGTGGCTCCCGGCTACCGGGAATCAATGGAGTCCTCCGTTCGTGTAGCCCCCGGGGTCGGCTCCACGCTGCAGGGTTCCGTAGGGGGTCGGCAGGAGCTCATCCTCGCGGCGCCTTCCGCGTCGCGAGCAGGTAGGCGACGAATGTGATGGCCGCGGCCACGAGTGCGTTCCACGCAAAGCTGAGATAGGTCCAGGCTTCGCGGATGGGGTCATGCAGGTCCCAGCCCGAACGGAAGAGGATCCAGGCGATGACGATGAACCACGTGCCCAGCGAGATCATCGAACCGATGCGGAGCCAGTGGAGGCGCCAGGTCGGCGCCGCGGCTTCCAGAATTGCTGCTGCGCCTACGCCTGCGAAAGACCAGGCGAGCAACCTGTGCGCCGTAGACTCCACACCCGGGTGGTTGCCGTGGGCCAGGAAGATGAGAGCCGCCAGGAAGATGAGAGCCGCCAGGAAGGCCGCGCCGGCCAGGGCCAGGTAGGTGGAACGGGGCGAGAGCCTGCCTCGGCGGGCCAGGAGGCCGGGCGCCCAGTGCCCGACAAAGGTACCGGAGGGTGTGTTCATCATTTCCATGGGAATCCATGCTCGGGATTCGCGGGCCGCAACGCAAGCTGCGGTGCAGGACCGGATCCGGTCGCCGGGAGGTCGCCATCCCGGGGTGGACCCGCCGCCCGCGCTTCCCGCGGCCGGGAACCACCGCGCCGTCCCACGTTTTCCTTCCAGGGAAGATCGTGTATTTTCGCCGCCCGCCCTCTCCGGCGTTGGATTCCCCGTGACCACGACGAGAACAGAGCTTCAACCCATGCCCGACGCAGTTGCCGCCCAGCCCATCGAGTTGACCCACCGGTCCGACTGGCTGCGCACGCCCGAAGGGGCCCCCCGGGGCTACATCCAGGCGCAGCGCCTCGCCGAGGTCTGGTTCCACACCGGCACCATCTGCAATCTGGCCTGCCCCTTCTGTCTCGAGGGCTCCCGGCCGGGCGACAACCGACTGGGGAGGGTGACGCTGGACGACGTCGTTCCCTTCATCGACGAGGCCGTGGAACTGGGGGTGCGCCAGTTCTCCTTCACCGGCGGCGAACCCTTCGTGGTGCGGGACGTCCCCGCCATCCTGGATTATGCCCTGGAACGGGGTGCGTGCCTGGTGCTCACCAACGGCACCAAGCCGCTGCAGCGCCGTATGGACGAGCTGGAAGGGCTGCAGAACAAGCCCCATCCGTTGAGTTTCCGCGTCAGCCTGGACTATCCCTTGCCGGAACGCCACGACGCGGGACGCGGCGCCGGCAGCTTCGCCCTGGCGCTGGAGAGTCTCGGCGAGCTCCACAGGCGGGGGTTCGGCGTTTCGGTGGCCCGCCAGATGGACGAGGGGGAGAACGGCCGCGAGGTGGAGGAGCGGTACCGGGAGCTTCTGGCCGGCGTGGGAATCGAGGAGCCCATCCGCATCGTGGCCTTTCCCGACCTCCTGGGCCCGGGAGAAACGGCGGACGTGCCCCTCATCACCGAGGACTGCATGACCCGCTACCACACGGCCGAGTCCCGGGCGTCCTTCATGTGCGCTTCCAGCCGCATGGTGGTGAAGTCCGAGGGGCGCATGCGGGTCTACGCCTGCACCCTGGTGGACGACGATCCCGACTACGATCTCGGCGGCACCCTGGCCGAAAGCCTGCGGCCCCGGATCCGGCTGAAGCACCACCGCTGCTATGCTTGCTTCGCCTTCGGGGCATCCTGCAGCGAACTGGGGTAGCGGGCCCGGCGGGAGGGGGGGGCGTCCCCCATCGCGAGGGCCGTCATGCGCGCCGTGGCTCTACAGGAAGCTCCTCCGGGGCGAGATCTCGAGTCCCGAAGAGGCGCGGTAGCCGGGCGGAAAATTCTCCTTGCGTCCCTCAGGGCCTAGCTATATTATGGCGGTCGTAGGGAAAGTGCTATACATATTGCAGGGGGAACGATCCGTCCCCCGGAGCGCCCGGTTCCCTCCCGCCGGGCCTCCGATTCCGCGCAGACCGCACAGGGAGGAAAGATGGGAGCCTTTGAGAGCCGCCCGGCCGAAGCGTTCCACTTCAAGGAGGTCCTGTACGAGAAGGGGGACTGGGTTGCCCGCATCACCATCAACCGGCCCTTCAACTACAACGCCTACTCCACTTCCGCCCTGGAGGAACTGGCTGCCGCCTTCCGCGACGCCTCCTTCGACGATGCCGTAGGCGTCATCGTCTTTACCGGAGCCGGGGACCGTGCGTTCTGCACCGGCGGTGACGTGAAGGAGTACGAGGCCCTCTACACCACCAAGCCTCGGGACTACTGGAAGTACATGAGCCTGTTCCGCGCCTACATCGAGAGCATTCTCGATTCGGGCAAGCCCGTCATCGCCCGCCTCAACGGCATGGCCGTCGGGGGTGGGAATGAATCTCAGATGGCGTGTGACCTGGCCGTCATGGCCGAACACGCGTGGATCGGTCAGGTCGGCACCCGGGTGGGCAGTGTAGCCGCGGGAGGCGCAACCCAATGGCTTCCCATCCTCATCGGCGACCGGCGCGCCCGGGAGATGCTCTTTTTCAACGGGCAGATCTCCGCCGCCAAGTGTCTGGAGTGGGGCCTGGTGAACCAGGTGGTGCCTTCCGTAACGCGGAACGGGACGTTCATCGAGGGTGCCACCCCCGAGGACATCCGCAAAGCCCAGAAGGGGGAGGACGGCTACGCCATCGACCTCTCCCGCCTGGATCAGGCGGTGGACGAACTGGCAGACAAGCTTCTGCAGCAGTTCCCTGAGTGCACCCGCTACACCAAGCAGCAGGTGAACTTCTGGAAGGAGCTGTCCTGGCACGGAACCATCGGACACGCCCGTGACTGGCTCGCCCTGCACTACGCGAGCTACGAGCCGTGGGAGGGAATGCGGGCCTTCGTGCAGAAGCGCAAGCCCGAGTACATGAAGGTCCGTGAGCGCGCCGCCTCGGGCGGTTCCAGTGAGTTCATCTGGGGACCACCCACCCGGGAATGCCCCGAATGCGGCGCCGAGGGCCTGCCAGGTGATTTCCGGTTCTGCGGCGTATGCGGCGCCGCCCTGGGCGGGACAGGTGAGTACGCCTCCGCGGCGAAGGGGAGGGCGGAAGGAGAGGGGGTGTGAGCGCCCCCGGGGCCGTTCACCCCCGCTTCTGCTCCCTCGAGGAGGACGGTGGGCTTCGTGTGCTCCGGCTGCGGCGCCCTCCGGTGAACGTCCTCACCATCGAGATGATGAAGGAAATGGCCGGCGTCGTCGCCGCCGTGGGGGGGGACGCGGGGGCCGCAGCGCTTCTGGTCACCGGTGAGGGGAAGGCCTTCTGCGCCGGGGTGGACGTGGCGGACCACACCGCCGACCGCGTGGAGGAGATGCTGGTCACCTTTCACGATCTCCTGACGGCCCTTTCCGGGCTGGAGATCCCCGTGGTGGCTGCCGTGAACGGCGCCGCCCTGGGGGGCGGGCTGGAACTCGCCCTCGCGTGCGACGTGATCCTTGCCCGGGCCGGAGCAAAGCTGGGCCAGCCCGAAATCCGCCTGGGCGTCTTTCCTCCGTACGCCGTGGCCGTCCTGCCGGCGCGCATCGGCATGGGCGCCGCCATGGATCTCTGTCTTTCGGGCAGGACCGTCACCGCGGAGGACGCCCTGTCCCTGGGTCTGGTGCAGCAGGTGCATCCCCGGGAAGACTTCGAGGCGGCGGCCCGCGAGTATGCCGCGGACCTGGCGGCCCTGAGCCCCGCCGTGGTGCGCCTCGCCAAACGGGCGCTGCGCTCGACAGCCCCCGGTGTGACGCGGGAAGAACTGCGCCGCATGGAGGAGATCTACCTGAACGAACTCATGAAGCTGGAAGACGCGGAGGAGGGACTGGCGGCCTTCATGGAAAAACGTCCACCCGTCTGGAAAGGGGCATAGGAGCCCACCATGTCTACCCTGCCTCGATCCCATTCGTCCGGCCCCTCGGTCCGCCTCCTGGATCCGCCCTTCGACGAAGGGCTCGACCGGGTGCTGGGCTACTGTCGCGACATCCTGGAGGACACCGACTTCCCCACGGTGCGGGCGTGGAGGGAGGGGGGCGGGAAGGTGGCGGGCCACTTCCAGGTCTATTTCCCCGAGGAGCTGGCCCACGCCGCCGGACTCCTTCCCGTCAAGGTGCGCGGCGCGCCCGTGGAACGGAACCAGGCCGACTCCCGCTTCGGATCCTACCTCTGCTCCATCCTGCGAAGCTCCCTGGAGATCGCCATCACCGGGAAGCTGGAACTGGATCTCTTCGTCACCCACCCCATCTGCGACGGAGCCCGCAACCTGGCCGGGATCTGGAGCCGCAACCGGCCCGAGCCCGCACAGATCCTCTATCTGCCTCAGAACCCCAACTCTTCCTTTGCCGCGGCGTGGCTCACCGAGGAGTACCGACGCATGCTGGGGGTGCTGGAAGAGATCGGCGGCCGCCGGGTGAGTGACGACGACCTTCGCCGTTCCTTGGGAGTCTTCAACGAGAACCGTGCGCTCCTGCGAGAGCTCTATGCCCTGAAGCGCCAGCGCCCCTGGCTGGCACCCGTCCACGAGGTCTACGTCCTCATGGCTCTGGGCGGCCTCATCCCCAGGGAGGAGCACAACGAGCTTCTGCGCTGGGCCCTGCCGCGGCTGGAGGAACGCACCGCCCGCAGGCAGGACAAGATCCGCGTCGTGTTCGAGGGCGGATTCTGCGAGCAGCCGCCCCTGGACCTCCTGCGCGCCATCTCCGACTTCTGCTACGTGGTGGATGACGATCTCCTCATCGGGCTGCGGTGGATCCTCTCCGACGTCCCTGCTCACGGAGATCCGGTGGCGAATCTGGCCGCCGCCTATATCGAGGAATCCTCCTACAGCCCCGTGCAGCACGACCTGCGCAAGCCCAAGGAGAAGATGCTCCTGGCCCGTATCCGCGAGGCGGGCGCCGACGCGGCCATCGTCGCCGCGGCGAAGATGTGCGAGCCGGGCCTCGACGAGCAGGTGGCTTACGGAGAAGCGCTGGATTCCCAGGGGATTCCGTACTTCATCACCGAGTTCGAGGAGCGCATGAGCTCCTTCGATCACCTGCAGATCCAGCTCGAGACGTTTGCCGAGAACATCCTCTTTCAGTGAGCCGCCCATGAACGCCACAACCGTAGACCACCCCCTTCTGGGCAGAGGTGCCCGTGACGGCGCGGCCCTCTTCCGGGAATGGTTCAAGGAGCTGGGCGCGGCGGCGGAGAAGGGCGACCCTGCGGCCTATGTCTTCGTCATGGGCAGCCTGGTGGAGGTGATCCGCACCTTCGACCTGCCGGTGGTCTTCCCCGAGATCAACTCCCTGCAGACCGCCGTGCGCCACGTGGCCGACGAGTACCTGAGCGAGGCCGAAGACCACGGATTCAGTCCCGATGTCTGCGGCTACGTGAAGGCGGATTACGCACTCCAGCTCCGGGGCGGCGAGCACCCTATGGGGCGCATTCCGCCGCCGGCCATCGGGGTGCTGACCAACGCCTGCAACACATACCTGAAGTGGGCCGAGATCTGGGAGCGC
>JBHHWB010000059.1:0-21281 GCA_046756305.1 Gemmatimonadota bacterium | reverse complement strand
AGAGCCTCCAGCGCGCCTCGCGGCGGCCCGGGCCCCGCCTCCTCGGCGAAGCGATACTCCCACTCGGGTGGGGCGTCGCCCGAGAGAAGGAGGGTGGCCTCGGAGCGGGCTGCAAGTTCCCGCGCCCCCGAGAGGTAATCCGCGTGGATGTGCGTTTCCGAGACGTATCGCAGCGCCATCCCTTCAGCTTCGACGGCCTGCAGATACATCTCCGTATCCCGGTTGGGATCCACCACCATGGCCTCCCCCGTGGCCTGACAGCCGATGAGGTAGCTGGCCTGGGCAAGCGTGTCTTCGTAAAAGCGCCGCAGCAGCATGCGTCCTCCTCATGCCTTCCGTACTCTCGCTCCTCCCGGGGAGCACGAACCTCAAATGATAACGCCGCGTGCTCGCCCTCCGAAGAAAGCTGCTTGCAGGATTCCCCGCACCCGCGGATGTTTCCCTCCCCGAACTACCCCTTCACGATCCAGGAACCGCGACCCATGAGCATCCCGCGACGCCCTCGCAACGCTCCCACGCTCCTTCGCTCTACCCTCCGCGCCGCCGTACCCGCGGCCCTTTCCTTCGCCGTTTTTGCCGCCGGCTTCGCCCTCTCCCCCGCCATTGCGGGGGCACAGGCTCCTTCCCCCACCCCCGAGGCCATGAACGCTCTGGCCCTCAGGGAGATCGGACCCGCCACCATGAGCGGCCGCATCGTGGATCTGGCGGTGGTGGAGAAAGACACCCGGGTGTTCTACGTGGCGGCGGCCACCGGGGGCGTGTGGAAGACCACGGACAACGGAATCCGCTGGACCCCGGTCTTCTACCGGGAGGCGGTCCACTCGGTCGGGGACATCGCGGTCCATCAGCAGGACACCTCCATCGTCTGGGTGGGCACCGGTGAGCGCGCCAACCGACAGAGCTCGAGCTGGGGCGACGGCGTCTACAAGAGCACCGACGGGGGCGAGAGCTGGGCCAACATGGGCCTGCGCGACTCCAAGCATATCGGGCGCATCGCGCTCCACCCCACCGACCCCCGGACCGTGTACGTGGCCGCCATGGGGCACCTGTGGGGACCCAACGAGGAACGGGGGCTCTACAAGAGCAGTGACGGAGGCGAGACGTGGGAGCGCATCCTGTACGTGGACGAGAACACGGGCGCCGTGGACGTGGCGTTGGACCCCCGAAATCCGCAGATCGTCTACGCCGCCATGTACCAGCGACGGAGGCGGCCGTGGGGCTTTCACGGCGGGGGGCCGGGCAGCGGCCTCTATCGGAGCAGCGACGGAGGCGCCACCTGGACGCGCCTCACCAACGCGGGGCTGGAGAACGGGCTTCCCACCGGCATTCTGGGGCGCATCGGGATCAGCATCTACCGCAAGGACCCGCGCATCGTCTACGTAAGCATGGAACAGGGCGAGCGCTATTCGGCGTCCACCACCTACGAGAAGCGAGGCGCGGGACTCTACCGTTCCGAGGACCGGGGTGAGACGTGGACCCTGATGAGCGACTGGAATCCGCGTCCCATGTACGCGTCCCAACCCCTGGTGGACCCCAATGACGACCAGCGCATCTACATGCTCAACGCCTACTCCTACTCCGACGACGGCGGGAAGACCTTCACCGTGCCGCGGGGACACCGCACCCACGGCGACGACCGCCTGGTGTGGGTCGATCCCAACGATTCCCGCCACGTCCTCAAGGCCGACGACGGCGGCCTGGGAATCAGCTACGACCGGGGCGACCACTTTCTCTACGTGACCAATCTCCCGCTGAGCCAGTGGTACCGCGTGAGCGTGGATATGGCCCACCCCTACAATGTCTATGGAGGGCTCCAGGACAACGGAAGCTGGCGCGGTCCCAACCAGGTGTATCGCTCCGAAGGCATTCTCAACGAGGACTGGGTGCGATGGGGCGGCGGCGACGGGTTCCTGACCCTGGTGGACACGACGGACAACCGCATCAGCTACGTGGAAAGCCAATACCTCGGGCTTACACGCAACGACCTGGTCACGGGGGAGACCCGCAACATCCGTCCCAATCAGCCCGAGGGATTCATCGCGGCGCGCCGCAACTGGACCACCTGGCCCGACCTCTCCGACACGCCGCAGCGCCTGGGCAACGCCATGCCGCCGGGGAACTGGGAAGGACCCTTCATCATCAGTCCCCACGACGCCAACACCCTCTACGCCGGGCTGAACGAGCTCTTCAAGACCACGGATCGGGGAGATTCCTGGCGCAGCCTGGGGGATCTCACCACCGGCACCGACCGGCGGAAGCTGAAAATCATGGGAGAGCTTCCCGACTCCTTCACCCTCTCTCTGGACGACGGGATTCCCTACTGGCCCACCCTCAGCGCCGTGGCCGAATCCGAGTTCACGCCGGGCATCCTCTACGTGGGGACGGATGACGGTCTGGTGCAGGTATCCCTGGACGACGGGCGCACCTGGACCGACGTCACCGACCGCATTCCCGGCGCGCCGACGATGATGTGGGTGAACCGCATCCATCCCTCCAAGCACGTGCCGGGGAGGGTGTACCTGGCGGCGAACAACTACCGCAACGACGACTACGGCAACTACGCCTGGCGCTCCGACGACAACGGGATGAGCTGGACCTCCATCGTGGGCGACCTTCCGCCGGAACGGGTGGTGCGCGTGGTGAAGGACGATCCCCGCAACCCGGACCTCCTGTGGATGGGTACCGAGTTCGGCGCCTTCTGGTCATGGAACGGAGGGCGCAACTGGATCCGCCTGGACGGGGGGCTCCCCACCGTGGCCGTCAACGATCTGGTGGTGCATCCCCGGGAAAACGACCTGGTGCTCGGCACCCATGGACGGGGGGTATGGATCCTGGACCAGATCAACGCCTTCCAGGAGATGAATGAGGAGGTGGCCGCCGCCACGCTGCACCTCTTTTCCATGGAGCCGGCGGAACAGATCCGCTACCGCCGGGAGCGGGCCCACACGGGCAACATGATCTTCGAAGGCGCCAATCCACCCCGGGGCGCCGTCGTGGACTACTGGCTGGGCCGCGGCGACATGGATGTGACGGCGTACGTCCTGGATGAGGAGGGGCGCACCGTCGCCACCCTGCGCCCCCGGGGAACACAGGGGATGAACCGCATCCTCTGGAACCTGCGCTACGGGACGGGAGAGGGAGCCGACGGAGAATCCCGGGCCGCCGGCCGCCGCTTCCGGGGACCTTCCGGCGGAGCGCTGGTGCCGCCCGGGCTCTACACGGTGGTGGTCGCAGCCGACGGGCAAGAGGCGCGGCAGGTGGTCCAGGTCCGCGACGATCCGCGCATGGACACCGACCCGTGGGTGCGAAGGGGGTGGAGCCGTACGGTCCAGCAGCTCACGGACCTCCTCTCGGCTGCCCAGAAGGCGGCGCGGGAGGTATCCCGGACCCACACCCTGGCCCGGGACTCGGAGCAGGACCTTCCCCCTGAGCTCCTGGACAAGGTCGCGGATCTGGACCGGGAGTTTTCCGAGCTCGTGTCCCGTACCGCCCGGCTGCGATTCGGCGCCGAAGGCTGGGTCGGTCCCCTGTCGGCGGACCAGGAGTCGCAGCACGCCTTCCTGGCGGAGATGTTGGCCACCCTCTCCGGGGAGTGGGCCAAGGTGAAGCCCCTCATCGGGAGCGACCGATGAGGCGCGGCGCCGTGGCGACCCTCCTCGCTGCCGGCCTCCTGGCTGCGGAGACGGCGGCGCAGGAGGCCGGGCCTCCCGGAACCTACGCCTTCACCCATGTGGATGTGCTGAGCATGGCGTCGCCCGACCTTCACCCCGACCGGACGGTGGTGGTGCGCGACGGCATCATCGTCGCCGTGGGCCCGGCCGCCGGGGTGGAGGTTCCGCAAGGCGCGCGCGTCATCGATGGGCGCGGGCGCATCCTCATGCCCGGGCTGGCCGAGATGCACGCCCACGTTCCGCCCCGACCCGACCCCGACATGGATCAGGTGCGGGAGATTCTCTTTCTCTACATCGCCAACGGGATCACCACCATCCGGGGGATGCTGGGTCAGACGTATCAGATTCAGCTCGCACGGGATCTCGAAGCCGGGAGGATCCTGGGACCCACCTTCTACGTGGGCGCGCCCTCCATCAACGGAAACAGCGCGCCCGATCCGGAAACGGCGGAGCGTCTCGTCCGCCGTCACAAGGCCCAGGGATACGATCTGCAGAAGATTCACCCGGGGGTATCCCTGGCCACCTGGGACCGCATGGCGGCGGTGGCCCGTGAGCTGGACTTCCCCTTCGGCGGCCACGTGCCCGCCGACGTGGGACTCGTCCACGCCCTCGAGTCGGGGATGTCCAGCGTGGACCACCTGGACGGCTACGTGCAGGCCATCGCGGGAGACGACGTGGTGGCTCAGATCAACACGGGCCGGCCCATCAGCCTGGGCGGACTGGCCCGTGGCGCCGACGACGAGAAGCTCCAGGAGGTCATCCACCTCACTCTCCGGCACAACGCATACGTGGTCCCCACCCTCTATCTCTGGGAGAACCTCTACGGCACCACCGACCCCGAACCCTTCCTGAACCTCCCGGAGATGCGCTACGTCTCCGAGGCGCAGAAGGAGGCGTGGCGGCGGCAAGCCTCCCGCGGACCCCGCGGCACACCCGAGGAGCTGGAGGCTTTCTTCACGCTGCGCAAACGCATTCTCAAGGAGCTCTCCGACGCCGGCGCCGGCATCCTCATGGGCACCGATTCCCCCCAGATGTTCAACGTTCCGGGCTTCGCCCTCCACCGCGAGATCCGTCTCATGGAGGAGGCGGGGATGAGCCGCTACGCGATCCTGCGTTCGGGAACGGTGAACGTGGCGCGCTACGTCGCGGAACACCTGCACCGTCGGGGAAACTTCGGCACGGTGGAGGAGGGCAACCGCGCCGACCTGGTACTCCTGGACGCCAATCCCCTGGAGGACCTGGACAACCTCACCGCCCGGGTGGGCGTCATGGTGCGGGGGCGGTGGATTCCCCGGGAGGGAATCGACCGTCGCCTGGCCCGGATCGCGGCGAAATACGGGGGATAAAGGAGGAGGGCGCCACCACCAGCGGCAGCTCCCTGGCCCGCTCCCCGGTGAGAGCGAAGAGGGCGTTGGCCATCGCCGGCGCGATGGGGGGCACGCCCGGCTCGCCGATGCCGCCGGGAGGGTCTCCGCTGGGCGCCAGCACCACCTCGATCTCGGGCGCTTCGTTCATGCGCACCATGGGGTAGTCGTGGAAATTGCTCTGCACCGCGCGCCCGCCCCGGATGTTGATGCGGCCGTAGAGGGCGGCGGTGAGGCCGTAGATGATCCCGCTCTCCATCTGCGCCTTCACGATGGCCGGGTTCACCACAGTGCCGCAATCCACGGCGCACCACACACGATGCACCCGGGGCCGTCCTGCCTCCCCCACCGAAACCTCGGCGACCTGGGCCACGAAGGACCCGAACGACGCGTGCACCGCCACGCCCCGCGCCCGCCCTTCGGGCACGGGGCCGTCCCAGTCGGCCGCCTGGGCGACAGCCCGTAAAACGCCACGCTCACGCCGGTCATGGTCCAGGAGCGCCATACGGTACGCCACAGGGTCCGCGCCTGCGGCATGGGCCAGCTCGTCCACGAACGACTCCACCACGAAGGCGTTGTGGGAGTGGCCCACCGAGCGCCAGAACCCCACGGGGATGGGCAGATTCACCTGGGCGCCGCGCACGCGCACCGCGGGCACCCGGTAGGGAGGGTCCGCCGCCCCCTCCACCGTGGTGGGATCCACCCCCTCGGGCATCATCCCCATAAGGCGCAGCGCGGCCCGGGGAATCCAGCGGGGAACCTTCAGATCGAGGATGGATTGGCTCGCGATCTCGTGCTTCCACGCCAGCGGCCGACCGTCCGTCCCGACCGCTGCGGCGATCCTGTGGAGCGCCGCCGGCCGGTAGAAGTCGTGGCGCATATCGTCCTCGCGGGACCAGACCACCTTCACGGGTCCGTCCACCTTGGCGGCGAGCTCGGCGGCCTCTTCCACGAAATCCACCTCGGCGCGCCGGCCGAACCCTCCTCCCAGGAAGGTGGTGTAGACCGTCGTGTCGTCGGCGTCCACCCCCGCCTTCCGCGCCGCGACCTGGCGGGATCCCCCTCCGGCGTAGGCCGGACCGTCCTGGAACTGGGTGGGCGCCCACACCGTGCAGCGGCCGTCCGCCACCACCGCCGTGCAGTTCATGGGCTCCATGGTGGCGTGGGCCAGATAGGGAAACGCGTAGGTGGCGCGGAGCACGGTCCCGCCGGCGGCGAGAGCGGCATCGGCGTCCCCATCGTCGCGCACCACGCCTCCGTCGCCCTCCAGCGCATCGGCAAAGCGGCGACGGATCTCGGCGTCGTCCAGCGCGGCCCACGGACCCTCATCCCACTCCACGACGAGGGCATTGCGGCCCTTCTGCGCCTCCCAGTATCCGTCGGCAACCACGGCGACACCCCCCTCCAGCTCCACCACCCGCCGGACCCCCGGCACGGCCAGGGCCGACCCGGGATCGAAGGAGCGGACCCGTCCGCCGAAGACGGGACAGCGCGCCACCACAGCCACGGCGGCCTCCCGGGGGCCCGCGTCCAGGCCGAACACGGCTGCTCCCGTGGTTTTCACGGGCGCGTCGAGGCGCGGCACGGACGAGCCGATGAGCCGGAAGGTGGCAGGATCCTTGAGGGGCACGTCGTCGGGTACGTCGAGGCCGGCGGCCTCCACGGCCAGTTCGCCGTAATCCAGGGCGCGCCCGTCCGACGGATCCACCACCCGTCCGTTCTCGGTGCCGAGTCCCTCGGCATCCACCCTCCACCGGCGTGCTGCGGCCTCGAGGAGCATGCGGCGCGCCGTGGCGCCGGCCCTGCGGAAAGGCTCCCACGATTCGAGGACGCTGGTGCTGCCGCCCGTCACCTGCATCCCCATCTCCGAGACCCGGTACTCCTCATGGGCAGGCGCGAAAACGAAGGCGACCCGCTCGAGGCCCACATCCAGCTCCTCGGCGAGAAGCTGCGGGAGGGAGGTGGACACACCCTGCCCCATCTCCGAACGGGGAAGGACCACGGTGACGGCACCGTCGGCGTCGATGCGCAGGAAGGCGTTGGGTGCGAAGTCGGCGTCCACCTCCAGGGGAGGGGGACCTCGCAACGCACGGTAGGAGATGCCCAGCGTGAGACCGGCCCCGGCAACGCCGACAATCCTGATGAAGGTCCGTCTCGAAACCCCTCCCTTCTCCGCCGCCGGCCCGGTCATGATCCGCCTCCCGCCGCCGCACGGTGAATGGCGCGGCGAATGGCGCCGTACGTGCCGCAGCGACAGATGTTGCCTGCCATGGCTGTGTCGATAGCCGCGTCGTCGGGCGCAGGGTTCTCCCGGAGAAGCGCCACGGCAGACATGATCTGGCCCGACTGGCAGTAGCCGCACTGGGGAACCTGCTCCTCCACCCAGGCTCGCTGTACCGGATGGGATCCGTCGGGTGAAAGTCCCTCGATGGTGGCGATCTCCACGCCCGCTGCAGCGCTCACCGGAACCTGGCAGGAGCGTACCGGCGACCCGTTGAGATGCACGGTGCACGCGCCGCACTGGCCGATGCCGCATCCGAACTTGGTCCCGTGGAGGTGCAGCCTATCACGCAGAACCCACAGGAGCGGGGTGTCTTCCGGGACGTCCACCTCCCGGCGCTCGCCGTTCACGACCAGCTTAACCTTCATCTCATTCCTCCCTCGCGCCTACCCCGTGCGCCACACTCCATCCGGCTCGGGCAGTTCATATGCCCCGGGAAAATCCTCCGCGGCGATCTTGCGTTTTCCGCTCCACGCCTCGATGTCGAGCCGGTAGACGGCAGTGCGGTCCATCTCTTCCGGCGTGATCGCCCGGTAGTCGGCGCCGTATTCCAGATGGGGCGCGTATTTCTCCAGAAGAAGACGCAGGGCCGCCTGCGCTTCCCTGCCGTCCCCCACCACCCCGATACGACCAAAGCACACCACGCCGGCGTATTCCACACTGAACTCCAGCGCTTCCAGCGCAGGAAGGAGACGCCCCATGGTCTGGACGCTGAACGAGACGCGAGGGTTTGCCTCGACGTTCTCCCGGGTTCGGCCCGTTCTCGCTGTGTGGAGGTAAATGCACCGGCGCCCGGGTTCGAAGACGAAGAGATTGGCATTCAGGAAGGGCTGCCCGTCGACGTCGGCCGTAGCGAGCTGCCCCCACGGCGCCACGGCAAGAAAGGCGCGGATCCAGGCGTCATCCATTTCCCGATCTTTCCGCCGCAGCTTCGTCCGGGGATCCACCGCGTGGCCCATGCCCTCCGTCACGATACACCCCCGAGGTACCGTGCGCGCACCGCCTCCATATGATGGAGTTCGTGTCCGGCGATGATCCACGGAAAAGCGCCCACGGGAACCTCGCGACCGCTTGCAACTCCCTTCCGGCGCCACGCCGCGTCGTCAAAGGAGTGGAAAAGAAGAAGCGTGGCGCGACGTATCGCGGCCCACGCCTCCACCAGATCGCTCATGGATCGTTCGTGCGCGTTGGAGTGGTGCGCCCACACGTCCTGGTCCATGGCGGGAAGGGCCGCGGGATCCCCCCGGCCGATGGAAAGGGCCCGGAAGGCAAAGAGCCACTCGGTATCCGCCAGGTGACCCACCACCTCCCGCAGCGACCACTTCCCCGGCCGGTAGCGAAGCACCTCCATGGCGGGAGGCAGCGACGCCAGGAGGGCGCGTGAGGCCTCGAACTCCTCTTCCAACTGGCGGAGGATGTCCCCGTCGGGGACCCGGGTGACGTAGGTGGCGTAGTATTCGTGGTAATCCCCGGGACGCGGTCGGGGCGGCCCCACCGTCTCCGTCATCGTGCCGACGCGCCCGCGTTGGCACCTTCCCCGCTGTCGCTCGGCGCATCCTTGCCCATCTCCCCCGCCGTCCCGTCGAGTTCTTCGATGGTGGCGTGGGAGGGACCCCGCTCTCGCTGGAGTTTACGCGCCACCGTTTCGGCCTCCCGCATGACGCGCAGAACGTTCTCTCCCGCCAGCTTGGCCAGATCCTCGTCGCTCCAGCCCCGGTGGATGAGCTCCACGAAGAGAGCCGGATAGGTGGAGACATCCTCCAGCCCCACCGGCGTGGAGGTGATTCCGTCGAAGTCCGAGCCAATTCCCACGTAGTCGATCCCGGCCAGCTCAACCACGTGCTCGATGTGGTCCGCCACGTCGGCGATGGTGGCCTGGTCCCGGTCCGTGAGGAAGGAGGGCACGAAGGTAATCATGACCACGCCGCCGTTGTCGGGCAGGCGGCGCAGCACCTGATCCGGAACGTTCCGGGGATGGTCCCGGAGGCCCCGCGTGTCGGCATGGGACCAGATTACCGGCGCTTCCGAGACATCCAGGGCGTCGTTCATGGTCTCGGGCGAGGTGTGGGAGAGATCCACCAACATTCCCAGGCGGTTCATCTCCCGGACCACCTCTTTCCCGAACTCGGTGAGGCCTCCGTGGCGGTGTTCGTCATTGGCGGCGTCGGCCCAGTCCAGCGTCCCGTTGTGCGTGAGGGTCATATACCGCACCCCCATGGCGTAGAAGGCGCGCAGGGCGCCCAGGGAGTTCTCGATGGCGTGGCCGCCCTCCATCCCCAGCATAGAGGCGACGCGCCCGTCTGCGAAGATGCGCTCCACATCCGAGGCGTCGAAGGCCTGCTCGAAGACGTCGGGGTAGCGGTCGAAGATCTGCAGCGCGATGTCGATTTCCTCGAGCTGCATCTTGGCGGCGCCCGTTTCCACCGATTCGTACGGGATGTAGACGGACCAGAACTGTCCCCCCACGTGTCCTGTGCGGAGACGCGCGACGCTGGTGTGGAAGGGGGGATCGCCCCGGAGATCGTTTTCCGGCGCTTCCACGGCCATGGGAGCGGCCTCGCTCTCGCGGATGGCCCACGGAAGGTCGTTGTGGCCGTCGATGAGGGGCGTGGCCTCCAGCACGCGGAGGGCCCGGGCCATGGCCGGATCCTCCTGGGCCGAAGAAGAAGCGGCGGAAGTGACAACGGCTGCAAGCAGCATAAACACGACTCGTTTCATGGATCTCGGTACCCGCAGGTGGGAAAGCGAAAGAGAAAGGAGGAAGTTTCGTGGGGAGCGGGAGCCTGGGCAAGGAGACGAGAAACCCTCCTCCGCCGCCAGCTCCCAGGTTGCTTGCCGGCAGCGGTCAAGCCGCTACCGATGCGCGCCTCTACGCATCAGGTGATGTCGTTAACTCTCTCACCCCATCCGGAGGATGACGAGACCGTCGGATATCCACGCCACGTAGATGTAGTCTCCCTGCGTGGCGATACCCACACCCGTGTCTGCGCCGGTGTAGGTCGCCATTTCATCCACGGGCGCCGTGGGATCGAATAGGACCCGTAGAGTTCGAGGTCCGTGGCGCCGGCCCACACCTCCACCGGCGATGCAGGATTGCTCACATTCACCACCCTCAGATTGTCGCCAAAGCCGGCGTCTCCCGAGACGTAGGCCAACGAGTCCTTCACCAGCACGAAGCGGGGGGCGAAGTCGGCCCACTGGATGGACCCTACCAGCGATAGATCGATCGCTTCTCTAGAAGCCTCCTTGCACGGGTGCACGGAAAGGACCGGGCAGGAAGGGAGGGAGGGAGGGAGGGAGGGAGGGAGGGAGGGCGCCTGGGCCGGGGGCGCGTTCCTGAGGATGCGGGAAGGGGACAAGATGCAGCGCGGGAGGACGTATCCATGTCCCCGCGCCCTTCCCGGGATCCGGGCGCGCAAGGGTCGCCCCCGCTGGGACGGACCGGATTTCCGACCGATAAAGACCTGGTGCATCCTATCGGATTGGAATCGCCCGCACGTAGGGGAATTTACGGATTGCCAGGAGGGCGATCAATTGAGAGCGCAGCCGTGATGGACGCGCTCTGCGTTCACCCTCCCCGCTTCACCCGCTCACGGATGGCCTCGATGCGCTTCTCGGCGTCGGCCACGGCGTCGGTGACGCGGCTCGGCGGATCGGAGAGGGCGCCGGCCTGGTCCAGAAATGCCTGGAACTCGCGGATGGCCTGGCCTCCCGTGCGCACCACCTGGACGGCGCCCCGCGCCTTGTCGAACTCGGTCTGGCTACAGCGGGCCCGTTCATACTCGGCCAGGGCCTTCACCACCGGCTGTTCCGCTTTCGGGATGCGTGACGCGACGCGCTGCACCCGGGCAAGGGTGCCTCGTCCCTCCTCGATGCGGCCCACGGCGCACTGGACCTGCCCCAGGCGGAGAAGGGCCTCGGCGTTGGGGAAGTTCAGGTCGGTGGCCGCCTCCAGCGCGTCCAGCGCCCCCCCGTACTCGCCCAGGTTGATGTGGGCCACGGCCCTGCGGACCAGGGCATCCTGGTAGTCCCGGGCGTAGTCGCTCGCCGGATCCCGGGGCTCGGGCATCTCCCTGTACGCATCGGCGGCGGCCAGCCAGCTCCCCTGCCGGAAGGCGGCGTCGCCCCGGCGCATGGCCGACCGGTCCGGCGCGGCCGACGCAGGCGCCGCCGCACCCCCACCCGCTGCGCCACTGGCAGGGGACTCGCCCGGTACGCCCGCCGCTCCGCCGCCCGATGAAGCCCCTCCGCCCGCAGGTGCTCCGGATGCCCGATCCCCCGCTGCCGGACGGGGACGGGACGGCCGACTGGAGCCCGCCGCAGCGGCACCCGCCAGACGGCGCGCCATGCGCAGGGTGAAGGGCCCTTCCCTCACGCCCCGCGCTACGGCCAGAACCGTGTCCAGACGGTGATAGGACGGAGCCTCCAGGCGGAGCTCCACCACCAGACTGTCCGTCCCCACCTCATGGGTGATCTCGTACTCCCGGGTGGCGGGAACGACCTCCGTCCCGGCGTCGTCCAGGGTGATGGGGGTGCGTACCAGATGCCGGACGGTGAAGCGGCCGTCGGCGAGGGGGCCTCCCGTGCCGGCGTCCACGGCCTGAAAGGCCAGCGTCGTCGCCTCGGGCGCGCTTTGGGCCGGGCGCGGAGGCATATCCACCCCCACCTGACAGGCGACGGAGAGAAGCGGCGCGGAGACGAGGAGAAGACGGACGGGACGCATGACCGGCACGGTGGAACGTGGAACGGACCAGGGGAATGGACGCAGCCGGACCCGGAGATGCAAGGGGAGGAGGAGGCTGGCGAAGCGGGACCCTCCCGAAGTAGCTTCGTTCCAGCCCGCATCTCCAAAGGTGGAACCGACCGTGTCCAACGCAGACGATCTCCGCGACAAGGATGACGAGGCCCCCCCGCCGGATCCCGGCCGTACCATGGCGTGGACGCCCGAGGAGCTGGCCGAAATGCAGGGCGGCGAGGCCGCCGGCGAAGGCGGGGGCGGCGCTCACGACGCGGCCCCGGGCGAAGGGGAAGAGGACCCTCTCGTCGGAAAACTCCTCCGGGAAAAGTGGAAGGTCCTGGAGCGCCTGGGGGCCGGGTCCTTTGGAACCGTCTATAAGGTTCAGGACGTCAAAGGGGGATGGATCGAGGCGCTGAAGATTCTGGGCGTGGACCGGATCACCGGCGCCGAAGCCGAGACGGCCAGGAAGCGCTTCCTGCGCGAGGCCCAGATCATGAAGCGCCTGGGCACCGAGTCCTCGCACATCGTAGGTCTCAGCACCTACGAAGAGGACCTGGAAGGCGGGATGATCTACTTCCTCATGGAGTTCGTCGAGGGAAAGAGCCTCGCCGACGCACTGGCCGAGGAAGGTCCCTTCTCCGTGGAGCGCACCATCCGCCTGGCGCTCCAGGTCTGTGAAGCCCTCACTGTGGCCCACGAGGGCCCCGACGCCGTCGTTCACCGGGACCTCAAGCTGGAGAACCTCATGCTCACCCGGGATCGGGCAGGGCAGGAGATCGTGAAGGTCCTGGACTTCGGCATCGCCAAGCTGGCGGAGAAGGAAGCCGACAGCCGCCTCACCACGGTGGGTACCCTGGGCACGCCGGGCTATGCGGCGCCGGAGCAGATCCGGGCCGAGGACGTGGACGCCCGCACGGATCTCTTCGCTTTCGGGGTGATCCTCTACTCACTCCTTACGGGCCGGGACCCCTGGCTGGGCAACCCGGCCAGCGAGCCCACCCACCAGATCTACGAGCTCATGGCCGCCACCGACCGGGGCCGGGTCCTCCCTATGTCGGAATGCGGCGTGGAGGTGCCCGAGGCCATGGAGCAGGTGGTCCTGCGCCTTCTGAGACGCAACCCCCAGGAGCGCTTCCAGTCGGCCCGGGAGCTCCGTGAAGCGTTGGCACACATCGCGGCGGGCGGCTCCCCTCAACGCGCCGGTGGGGGGCGGGAAGCCCGACCCCGGGCCCGGGAAGCCGGGGCCCCCTCGCGGCGGCGCCCCCTGGTGGTGGCCGCGGGAGCCGTGGCCCTCGTCCTCCTTGCCGGCGCACTCTGGCTGCAGCCGTGGGGCCGCTCCCTGGAGACGGCGGAGCTCGAAGCCGCGGTGGCCCGGGGCGCCGTCGCCGACGCCGTACTCGCCGACGACGGGATCCACGGGCTCATCGCCCGGGGACCGGTGAGGGTGCCCTTCACCCTCCCCCTCTCCGCCGACGCCGCCCCCGAAGTGCTCCGCAGGCTTCGCGAAGAGGGCCTGGCGGTGGATCCGTGGCCCCGGGTTGCGCGCCTCCTGGATGAGGTCGCCCGGGCCCAGAAGCGACAGGCCTACTTCGGCAGTCCCGGGAGCGATGTAGCCTCCCTGGCCCGGCGCATCCAGGCCCTGGATCCGGAAAGCCCCGAGGCGCGCTCTCTCCTGCGCAAGGTGGGCGAGCGCATGTCCTGGGATGCCGAGGCGGCCGCCGGGGAAGGCGACATCCAGCAGGCCACGAGCCTCGTCTCACGCTGCCTGGAGCTGGTCCCCGACCATCCCAGCTGTCTCAAGCTCCGGCAGGGCTCCTGAAGGCACCCGGCGGCGCGCGGCCCGGGCCGCTCTCCCCGTCAAATGTTTGCTGGACACGGGACGCGGCGGCGGCACATAATGCGGCAGCGGTTTTCCACCGATTCCGTCAGGAGTGTTTTGCATGCCCAAGCTCACGGTCCTCCTCGGGCGCAAGGTCCTCCAGGTGTACGACCTGGATCAGCCGAAGATTCGGGTCGGCCGGGACGAATCCGCAGACGTAGTCATCGACAACCCCTCCATCTCCCGCAGTCACGCGGAGATCCGGATGGAGGAAGGCGCCTGGGTCGTGGAAGACCTGGGCTCCTCCAACGGCACTTTCTTCGGAGGCAACCGCCTCACCGGCCCTCATCCCCTCCAGGTCGGCGATGAGATCGGCTTCGGGAAGTTCTCCATCGTTTTCGGCAAGGAAGTGGGTGAGGCGGCACCCAGCCCGGCCCCCGCCGCCGCCAAGCCGCGTCCTACGCTGGGTGGCGCGGAAGGGACCATGCACATCAAGCCCCATGAGGTAAAGGAGATCCTCAAGGAGTCGGAGGCCAAGCGCCGAGCCCACCTGGTATGGGAATCGGGCGGCCAGAAAGGGACCCACTACCTCTCGGAGGCGCCTGCGGCCCTCTTCGGCACCGGCCATCTCTGCGACGTTCGTGTCCCCAAAGGCCCCAAGCACCACGTCCTGGTAGTGAATCGGGGCCACGGGTGCGAGGTACGAAACCTCCATGCGTGGAAGAAGATGAAGGTCTCGGGCAAGGTGAAGGATCTGGCCACCCTCAAGGACGGCGACGTGGTGAAGATCGCCGGCCTCAAGCTCACCTTCGTGGGCGATATCGCGTAGGAAACACCGGGTCCTGCAGCTCCGGGGAAGGGGTGAGGTCGCCCGGCTACCGCCCCATCACCACGACGGCGGCGATCACGGCCACCACGATCACCACGCCCAGAACGATGAGACCCACGGGCGGGCCGCTCCGCCCGGCAGGATCCCACCCCTGGGCGGCCGACTCTTCCCCGGCTAGAGGGTCCGCCCCGGCGGGCGACTCTTCCCCGGCGGGCGGATCCTCCTCGGGGGGCGGCTGCCAGTCCAACTGCATGGTGCCGCCGGAAAGCTCCCGGGGAACCTCTCCGAACTCGGCCACCACCACCGAGATATTGTCGTCGCTCTGGTTGGCGAAGGCCGCATCGGCCAGCGCCTTAGCCGCTTCCTGTGGCCCGGCGGAACGCCGGAACACCCCCAGGATCTCCGCCGACGACATGACCTTGTACATCCCGTCGGAGCAGAGCAGGACGGCCGTGTTCTCCTCGATGGGGAAGGGTCCGAAGACGTCTACCTCCACTGCGTCGTCGGCGCCGATACAGCGCGTCAGCACATCGCGGTAGGGCGACGCCATGGCCTCGGCCTCGCTCTGCCCCTTCTTCATCGCTTCGGCAACGTAGGAGTGATCCCGGGTGATCTGGCGAATTCCGTCCGCGCCAAGGACGTATCCGCGGCTGTCCCCCACGTTGGCGGCTTCATAGGTGCCCGCCCCGCCGTCCACGACACACGCCACCAGGGTCGTGCCCATTCCGTGCTTGCCGGGTTCTTCCGCCTTCTTCCTTACCGCCCGGTTGGCCCGGCGAAAGGCTTCGGCCAGCTCCTCTCCCTCTTCCAGTGCGGTAAGAACCGTCTCCAGGGCAAGGGCGCTGGCCACCTCCCCCGCCGCGTGCCCCCCCATTCCGTCGGCGACGGCAACGAGGATGCGGCCGTCGGAGAGCGTGGTGGTGAGGACGGCATCTTCCTGGTAGGGCCGCCGCCCCTGCCGGGATTCACTCGCCAGACGCGGTTCACTGGCCACGGGCACACCTCAGGTCGGAGTCGGAGTCCTGAGCGCAACGAACGGTCATGCCCGGACGATCCATCCCTCCGTCCCCCGGACACGGCCTAACAGATAGGACCTGAAAGGGTCGTCGCACAAGGATTATGGCGGGCGCCACCCTCCGGCTCCCGCAGGGGCGGGCGCCCCGCCGCATCCCTCAAGCAGAGCTCAGTAGATGCCCGTCTCCTCGGCGTATGCCTTGCGAAGCCCCTCCAGGTACTGGTCGAAGAGGCCGGCCATGGTCCCGTGCTCCTCCGCCACCTTCCGTCGGAAATCCGGGTTCTCCAGGAAGTCGTAGAGGACCGCCGACATGATCTTGGCGTCCAGGAGGAAGCCGGTGTGGCCCACCTCCATCATGGAGTCCCTCCAGCGCTCGTAGGAATGGCCCGGGGCCGACGAGGAGTATACGCTCACCCCCACGCCGGGGATGTCCCGGGTGACGAACCCCGTCTCCTCGTAGCCAGCGGGGCGCTGCGGCTCAGGGTTGATGTTGGGCGCCCCCAACTTCTTGGCGTAGGCGAAGCTCAGTTCCTCCAGCGTGCCCAGTGTGATGCCGTCCCGGTATTCGCCGTAGACGTCGATCTCCACCTCGGTGCCCGTGGCCAGCGCCGCGGCTCGTGCGGCGTTGGCGATCATGGAGTCCATGTGGGCCAGATACACTTCGTCGGGATAGCGGATGTAGTAGTCCGCCACGGCCCGGTCCGGTACCACGTTGGGCGCCTTGCCGCCCTCGGAGATGATTCCCTGGATGACGGCCTCGGGACGGAAGGTCGGCCGCAGGTGATCCACCGAGGTGTAGAACTGGACCGCCGCCGCCAGGGCGTTGCGTCCCGCCCAGGACTGGCGCTGGTGGGCGGGACGTCCCGTGAAGATGTAGCGTACCTCGTTGATGTTGAGGCAGCAGACCCCGAATCCGGCCCGGTTGCGTGACGTCTCACCGGACCCGTGGCTTCGAATCAGGATATCCGCATCGTTAAAGATCCCCGCCTTGTGCATGATGACCTTGGAGGGCGGCCCCATCTCTTCGGCGGGGGTTCCGTAGATGTGGATGGATCCGGCCCGGTCATGTTCGGCCATGTACCGTGCCAGGGCGAAGGCGGCCGCAAAGCCCACGGGGCTCTGGGCGTTGTGCTGACACCCGTGATAGTCCTCGGTGGTGCCGCGCAGGGCGTCATACTCCACGATGATCCCCAGGCCGGGACCGTCGGATCCGGCGGGAGAGACCCAGGTGGCCTCGAACGCCGTTTCCAGCCCCGCCACCCCCTTCTCCACCTCGAAGCCATAGCTCTCGAGGATCTTGGACAGGGTATCCACCGTCTCGTATTCCTTGAACCCGGGCTCGGGGTGCTCGCCGATGTAGTCCGAGACCGACTGGAGCTCCTCATACCAGAGGCGCTCCACCTCGCTCATGATGGCGTCCTTGGCGTCGGCGTCCCGTCCCACGAGCCTGGCGGCCAGCTTGGACGGCGCCAGCCGCGCTTCCAGCTCGTCGATGCTGCGCACCACGTCGGCGGCGGCGGCTCGCTCCGTGGGGGTGGTCTGCGCCCGGGCCGCTCCGACGGAGAAGCTCAGGGCCAGCAGCGCCACCGGAAACGCGACTGCTCGGGAAAACCTGGGGATGCCGCGATGCAGGGCAACGGCGGCTCGGAACAACCCGGAGGCACCGCTACGCAGGACGGAGGCGGCTCGCGAGACGGTGGCGAAGACATTCTTACGCATGGAAATCCTCCACAACGGATCCGGTTGGCACGGCGGCGGGGCTTGCTGGCGTCAACATCCTCTCCCGGATCCTTCCCGTCAACACGAAAAAGAAAATGCTGGCGCACCGGGCGCGTCCGACCCACTCTGAGCTCATTCCATTTGCCATCGGCGCGTCCGACACCGACCACCCGGTGCGGCCCGTCGGCAACCCTCTGCCCGGGGCACGTTGAGCCCCAAGGAGAAGACCATGGTGGGGATCCCCGCACTCTGGCTGCCCATCGTCGTGGCCGCCGTCGTCGTCTTCATCGCCAGCTCCGTCATCCACACCATGCTGCAGTACCACAACAGCGATTTCAGGAAGCTCCCCGCGGAGGACGACATCCTGGACGCGGTCCGCAGCGCCGGCGTGGCACCCGGCGACTACATGGCGCCCCATCACGGCGGAGACTCCAGCGCCTTCAAGGATGAGGCGTTCCGGGAGAAGGTGCGGAGGGGGCCCGTGGTGGTCATGACTGTCTTTCCCGAGGGAGACCCCTTCGACATGAAGGCCCAGCTCACTCAGTGGTTCGTCTACCTGCTGGTGGTGACCCTCTTTGCCGCCTACATCACCGGCCGCGCCCTGGGGCCGGGCGCCGAATACCTCCACGTCTTCCGCTTCGCCGGCGCCACCGCCTTCATCGGGTACGCCCTGGGCCACTGGCAGCGCTCCATCTGGTACAAGCAGGCGTGGAGCACGTCGCTGAAGAACACCTTCGACGGGCTCGTCTACGGTCTTCTCACCGGAGGCGTCTTCGGATGGCTGTGGCCTTCCTGAGGCGTTCAGGCCTCACCGCGCCCCACCGGCCCTCTCCGATGGAGGTCCTCTTGCCCTGCCCTACCCCTCCCCGGCCAGGGCGGCACGCAGGATACGACGAAAGTCCTCCAGGGGTATGGCTCCCTGGATGAGCTGGCCGTTCACGAAGAAGCTGGGCGTGGAGCGAACCCCCATGCGGTGGGCCAGGGCCTGGGAGGCGGCGACGCGCTCCCGGGCCCGCCTGCTGGGGTAGCATTCGTCGAAAAGGACGGGGTCGGCCCCCACTTCTGCGGCGTAGTCCCGGAAGAGGGAAGCAACGTCGCGGCCGCCCTTCCACTCCTCCTGGCGCCGGAAGAGGATGTCGTGGATGCGCCAGAAGGTGTCCTCGTCCTGCTCGGCAACGCACGCCGCCGCCCGCAGCGCTTCCGCACCGTTGGGGAAGATGCCCAGGGCGAAGGGAACCATTCGCCAGACCACGCCTCCGCCGTCCACGAACTCCTTCTTCAGGGCGGGGAAGGTCTCCCGGGCGAAGAGGGCGCAGTAGGGGCATCCAAAATCGCTGAACTCCACCACGGTCACCGTCGCGTCCGGGGAGCCCAACTGATGATACAGCTCGGCAAGGGGGACCTCCGGAAGGGGCTCGGCGTCGGTCTGTACCACCGGAGCCGGATCGGGGGCCTCCTCGGACGGACCCCAACCGCGCGGAGCCGCCACCAGGGCCACGAAGACCACTGCGGGAAGGGCCAGGCGCACCAGGGGCGGAATCTTCATCGATTTCCCTCCTCAGCCAGGAGATCCTTCACGGCGCTCTCGAGCCGGAACTCATCGAAGATGCCCGTGACTCGCCTGCGCAGCCTCCCCTCCCGGTCCAGGAGGAAGGATTGGGGGAGCGAACTCACGCCGCCGTACTCCTGCTGGATCTCGGGCGTGGCCATGGCCACCGGGTAGGTGATGCCGTTGGCGGCGATGAAGTCCGCCACGGCGCGCTCGGCACCGGCACCCACGTCGGCGGACAGCCCCACCACGGTGAAGCCCAACTCCTTGTACGCATCATAGACGCGCTGAAAGCCGGGCATCTCCATGCGGCAGGGAGGGCACCACGTGGCCCAGAAGTTCACCAGAACCACTTCGCCCCGGTGGTCGGACAGGCGGAACCGCTCCCCCGCGAGGGTCCGCACCGAGAAGCCGGGGGCCTCCAGGCCCTCGCCCAGCACGGGCGGGGTCGCCGCCGGCAGGAAGCGGTAGGCCAGCGCCGCGACCACCAGAAACCACAGGACGGCCTCCGTCCACCGGAACCATGCCTGTCGGGTAAGATCCCGGGTCGTCTTCCGCACCCTCGCGCCTCGCTCCTCCATGGATGATTTCCCGACCTGCCGGAGACCCGCCCACGGCCCGACCGCGCCCATCCGGTGCCGCGGAACGGTACATATAAGTATATGAAGATCTAAATGTTTACTGAAGGGGGGCTCAGGATCCGGCGCGGCCCTCCGCCATGGCCGCTTCGATCTCCTCCACCGTCCTGGGCGCCCCGGCGGAAAGGTTCTCGTAGCCGTGCTCCGTCACCAGGATCATATCCTCGATCATGATGGCAATCCCGAGATCGGGGGCGTACAGCTTGGGCTCCACCGTGAAGACCATCCCCGGCTCCAGGGGGATGGAGTAGTCCCGGGAGTCCAGGGCGTCCAGACCGATGTGGTGGCCCAGGTCGCGCACGCCCCTGCCCCGCGCCCCGCTGTAGGGCGTCGGCTCGCCGGGACCGTCCACCCAGTAGGTGGGCGACGGCATGAGACCCCACACCCGCTCCGCCCCCAGGGCGTCGATGTCTTCGTAGTGCTGCAAGCCGTGATCCTTGAACACCTGAGCCGCGGCCCGGATGACGTCGGCCATCATGACGCCGGGCCGGATTCTGGCCAGCGCCGCTTCCTGGGCCTCCAGCACGGTCTCGTAGAGCCGCCGCTGCTCCGGCGTAAAGCGCCCCGACACCGGGTAGGTGCGGCACAGGTCCGAGGTGTACATAGCCCACTCGGCAGCGCCATAGTCGATGAAGACCAGGTCCCCGTCCTGCATCACCCGGTCCACGGCGTTGTAGTTCTCCGAGCGCAGCGTATAGAGGGACACGGCGTCGGGGCCCGACGCCACGATGGGCCCGAAGGACGCCCGGGGCGAGCCCTCCCGCTTCCACACCCATTCCATGATCCCCGCCGCCTCCAGGTCGTTCATCCCCGGCCGGATCCGGCGGAGCACTTCGCGCAGCCCGTCGGCGCTGATGGCCGCCGCCCTCCGCAAGGCCCCGACCTCCAGGGAATCCTTCACCAGGCGCATGCGCCGCACGATGGGCCGGGCCTCCCGCAGAGGCCGCCCCAGCAGCTCCTCCAGACTCGCGGCCAACGCCGGACGGTGCCCCACCGGAGGAGTCAGTCCCGGCGGGGCGTAGGCGCCGCCGCCCATCCCGACGAAGTAGACGGTATCGGCATCCCCCACGAGTTCGGGGATGCGACGGGCCATCTCGTTCACCGGAAAGGTGCCATCGAACCCCGCGGCCTCCTCCGCCCCCCTCCCCGGCGCCAGACGCCGGATGGTGCGGTTCCACGCGGCGTGACGGAGACGGGGGTCGGGAAAGGAGTACTGCGCCCCGGCGAACTGGAAGGAATCGGGAAGGAAGAGGGCGTCCCACTCCCCTCCCGAGCCGTCGGGGCCGAAGACGGCCACGGCGTAGGGAGACTCGACGCCGGTGAGGTAGAAGAAGTCGGGATCCTGTTTCTTCTCCCCTCCGTGGCGGATCATGTATTCCCCCACGACGATGACGGGACCGCCAAGTGTCCGCACCATACGCGCTCTTCGTTCCGCGTAGACTTCGGGAGGAAACGCCACATCGGAGCGCACGAGGTCCTGGGCCGATGCAGCCGAGGGAAGAGCGGCGAGGGCGACGAGAAAGAGGATTCGGCGCATCATCATTGCTGTTCTCCGCGTACGGGCCGTCCGGGCAGCGCGTCGGGCACTAGGAGCCTGTCCGAGTAATGCAGTGGGCCGCGGGGCGGGGGGGTGGGGGTTATAATGGTAGGGACAGACA
>JBHHWB010000058.1:0-21340 GCA_046756305.1 Gemmatimonadota bacterium | reverse complement strand
ATCCATCATTGCCAAGGTCAACAAAGCGAAAGAGACTTTGGCTACACAGCACTAGACACCCTTGCATCGCTGGCCTAGCGGAGGCAGAGGAGATTGGCTCGTAGACCAGCCACCGCCCATGTCGCATGACGCGTGAGGGAGGGGACGCCGCGTAACAAGCATTACGCAAAATGCCCACAGTAACGAGGGCATGTTGCTGAAGGCCCTGGGAAGCGGCGCATGCAAGGGGATGGGCGGAGACACGCCCCACCTGGTGGATGGTCTGCAGGAGCTTGAAGGTGTCGGGATCGTCCATCTCGGCCCGGCAGCGGATGGTGCCCTCCAAGGAGCCGATGAGGTCGTCGCGGTAGGGCTCGATGGCCCGCGGGAAGCCCTCGGGCTCCGCACGCAGATTGCGGGGTAAGAGGATCTTGCCCGAGTCGTGCTCCAGGATGCACAGGTACATGGTGCGGGCGTGGAGGTCGATCCTGCAGTAGTATCAAGGTTGGCCCGCATAGAAACATAGGGTCCCGTCCTGGGTTCGATGAGCGTTTCAGAACACCAGGCGAGTCTTTCAGAGCGTCCGCGAATTACGCATAAACAACTGAGGGTATGCTCCTACTCGCCGTCTACGTCTTCATCGCCCTGGGCTTTTCTTTTCTGTGCTCCATTGCCGAAGCTGTGATCCTGAGCGTCAGCGTGCCCTACATCACGCTGTTGGAAAGAGCAGGCAAGCCATCCGGCGCCATTCTGCGACGGCTGAAGGATGACATCAATAGCCCTCTGGCTGCCATTCTGACGCTCAATACCGTCGCCCATACCGTAGGGGCGGCCGGGGCGGGAGCTCAAGCCACCGCCGTCTTCGGCAGCGCCTGGCTGGGTCTGGCCTCGGCAGTTCTGACCCTGCTCATTCTGGTATTCTCTGAGATCATCCCCAAGACCCTTGGGGCCCACTACTGGAGACAACTGGCGCCGTTCACCGCCCATTTCCTCAAGTACCTCATCGTTTTCATGTACCCGATGGTCAAGTTCTCCGAGAAGGTGACGCAGATCCTGGGTAAGGGCATCAGACACAGAGGTTTCAGCCGTGACGAGCTCGCCGTTATGGCCGAACTCAGCGGTTCAGAAGGACAACTGGATCGGCGTGAGTCTCAGATGCTCAAAAGCCTCCTGCTGCTTGATGAAAAGCGCGTCAAGGACGCCATGACTCCGCGGTCTGTGGTCTTCGGCCTACCTGCCCGCAGCACGGTCGGCCAATTCTTTGAAACCCACAGCGGTGAGCCCTTTTCACGCATCCCCCTGTATGGCGAAAGCCGCGACGAGGTCACCGGTTTTGTCCTGCGCAGTGATCTCCTCCTGGCCCAGGCCCGAGGCCAGAGTGAAACACCGGTCGAGCGTTACCGCCGTGATCTATCTGTCATCCCCGCGGGGGCGTCGCTGTTGAAAGCCTTTGACGAACTGTTGCATCGCCGGGCCCATATCCTGCTGGTGATTGACGAATTCGGCGGCATGGACGGCATCTTGACCCTGGAGGATGTCCTTGAGGACATGCTGGGTTTGCAGATCGTGGACGAGGGCGACAAGGCTGTCGATATGCGGGCCCTCGCCCGGCGCCTGGGGCGGCGTCGTTTCAAGGAGATGGGCAAGGAGGTAGGGGAGTAGGCCCGCGACATACGTTCGGCATTGCGTGCGGTGGCCCGCCAGGCGCGCCTTTGTCTGTGGGCAATCCCGCACGGCTGCCATACCCTGGCGGCGTTGGGGCCGTGGCGTCCCCAACGCGGCCCGCTGCATTACTCGGACAGGCTCCTAGGCGGCGGCGCCTGCGGCGGCTGGCGGCCCCGTCAAGCTGCGGCTAATTTACCGTGTGAAGCTACCCTCATGACGGCGCAGAGACATCTGCTCGGCGACCGCCATGTCCTCACGACGCCTCTGCCCAGGAACGATCGATGAAAAGAAAGCTGTTCGGAGTTGTGATTCTCACCGCCGCGCTCATGGGATGCCGTGGGCCGGACCAAGCGAATCAGGCGGAACCGGTGGAACCGGAAGAGGCGGCGCATCACGACCCGGCTCTCATTGAGGCCATCCTGGAGGACATCCGGGTCGGGTGGGAAGAAGGGAACGGCGAGCCTTTCTATGCACATTTTCTCGACTGGGACGGGGCGCGTTACTTCGAGGGTGGAGGAGAGAACGTGGGGTTGCAGGACCTGGTGGAGCACCACGTGGAGCCGGAGGCGGAGCTGGGCTTGCGGCTTCAGTTCTCGAACATCCAGCCGCACTTCGAGGGAGACTTCGCCTGGGCCCTGGTGGACACGGACATCCAGTTGACGACGCCCGACGGACGTGAAATCCACAACCAGGGCCACGGAACCTATCTGTTCCGGTGGGTGGACGGGGCGTGGAAGGTGGTTCACACCCAGTCGGCGAGCCGTCCGGTGAATCGAGGATGACGTGCGGCTGGCCTCTTCTCCATCAACGGCGTGATTCTGGCTGTGGTTGAGGTGTTGCGGGTGGGGGAGGGGGTACGCGGCGGCACGCCGGCGGGGCGGGGCGCCCGCGGGAGCCCCGCCTCTCAGCCGCTACATGCTCGGGACGTAGGAAAGATCCGGACGCATGACCCAGATCTGAGAGGACTTCGCGGTCGTCGCCTCACTGAAGTCGGCCAGGACCCTGGCACCCTGCCCGGGCCCAAACGCGTCGGCCATGATCCGATCCGCTCCCGGGCCGGGTGTGCCCAGGGCTTCGAAGTTCTCGAACCATAGGGCAAGGAAGACGGAAGGCGAAGCGTCCGCGCTTACGACCGTGGACCACTCGAACTGCAGGCCGGTCCGTGACAGAGCCTCACTCGCCTGTTCGATGGCATGCATGGCCGCGGCGTTACCCCCCGAGTTGATGTCGAACTCGAGAACCTGGACTACGGGATACTGGGTAGCGTCCTCCGGCGGGTTGCCGTTCGGGAGTTGCGACCAGAGGACGATTTCCTCGGTATCGACCAAGTGGGCGCCGGTCTTTGCCCAGTGTGCAAGATCCGTTCCCATATCCACGATGGGCCCATCCAGAGACGCCCAGGTCATGTCCGGCGCAAGGATGACGTACTCACCGCTTCCGGTGACCGCCTGGTAGGCGACCCAGGCCTGCGGGTCGCTCTGACTCGCATGCCATGTGGTGTGCTCACGGACCGCCGATTCGAAATCGGGGACATTCTCGGTTCGAACCGTAACGAAGGCCCCAAGCGTGACGAGGTTTTCTTGGGCGCCGACCGGCATCGATAGAGCACATGCCGTGAGCGCGGCGAGCAGAGGGGGGTTCGTGCGGAGCATGATGTACTCCTAGGCAGTGGGAGGGTGTGGACCGCCGCAGTCACCCATAATGCACCGTCACGTACAAAATGGGCAATGCTTTTCTTGGGGAGGGCCGAACGCGACCCTTGACTCCGTACCTTCCTACAGGGTGTACCGTGTGCGGGACACCTGGGAGCATTCACCTTCGCGCTTCGAGTTCGGCCAAGGAGGGAAACCCATGGACCACCTTCACGCACCTGCATCCGCCCGTACGCGCACGGCATGGCCGGTCCTCTTCGCCATCGTATCCGCACTGCAGACCTCCGACCGCGCCGCGGCTCAGATGATCCCGCCGCCCGATTTCCTCGTCACCGTTCCGTCGTCACACCCGTTCGACGAGACCGTCACCCTCCTCAAGCAGGCCATCGAGGGCGAGAACTTCATGGTGGTGCACGAGATCAATCTACAGCATATGCTGCGCATAGTGGGGGCGCACCGACGGAATGCGACAGATCATGTACTTTCACCCCCGCTTTATGAAGGAGATCATCGAGGCGAACCGCAACGATGGCATCGAGCCGCCGCTGAATATTTTCGTGATGGAGACGCCCAACGGCGTCATGGTGCGCCATCACGATCCTATCTCCTCTCTTCTCGCCGTATGAAGGACTCGCCGGAATCGCCAAGGAACTGAGAGGCGCGACAGACCGGGTCGGCGCGGCGGTCCGGTCCAGCCCGTGACCCACTCCATCGGGCAGGCCCGATGCCTCAAGGGGATCCCCATGGGCCCGAATGCCATCGCGGCGCCGCCATCCGGACGCGACCCGGCGCAGCGTCGTGGGATTCGGGATGGGCGCGGTATCGACCATCGCCCTCCACGCGGTCCGGGGCACCGGCGTCATCAACGGCTGGCTCCCGGGTGACACCCCGGCCGTATTCGGGAAGATGACCACCAGCAGCCCCGACTTCACCAGGTTCTACCTGCGGGCCTCCTCATCTTCGTGCTCAACGGTGCCGATTTCGGGCTCTTTTACGCCTTTTTCTGGGGCCGTCTCCGCTCCTTCAAGGAGGCGGTTCTGTGGTCCAATGTGTGGGCGCTCTTCGTGGAGTTAGGGATGATGACAGGTCCGCCCATGGGGCCATGACGGGGCTCTTCGGTTACAACTTCGCCTGGCCGCAGCTGTTCATCCTCACGCTGGTGACCCACCTCTTCTTCGGCACGACACTCGGTCTCTTTGCTAAAGACTTCTTGAAGAATGAAGATCGAGGCTGGTTCCTCAACTTCCTGAGGGGCCCGTCGGGACGCAGCACCGCGTGCCACGTTTGAGCCGTCTGCCCTACACCGTCGTGCTGGGGGCGGCCGCGGCCCTTATCGCCGCCGCTGGCCGGAACCTCCCGGCGGGAAATGCGCTGAGCTTCTCCGATCTCTGGATTTAGCGGTACCCCCCCAGCCCCCTTCCCCGCCGGCAGCGCCGGCACCATGGTGGCGTTGCGGGCACCGCGCCTTACCTGGAAGGGCCGTGAGCGGGCCACCCAGGCACCCGTGGTCTCATCGGTGACCTTCACCGTCAGGAGATAGTGCCCCGGCCGGAGAGAGGCGCGGACGAAGCGAAGGGCCGCTACCGTTCCCGAGGGATCGGTACGCGCTTCTTCCGTGAAGCGGGTGTGCACGACCTCGGCCTCTTCGCCGCGGCGCCGGCCCTTCGCGCCCAGGTGCTCGATGCTGATGTCGGTGGTGTAGAGGCCGCCCCGAACAGCGTTGTACAGCTCGTAGTAGAGATCGAACGATCCTCCAGGGAACTGCTGGGTAGGGAGCAGAGCCAGCGTCACGTCGCCGCGGCGCCAACCCTGCGTGGCGCCGGGTACGCCCATGGCCACGTCGCTGATCATGAAGTCCTCGCCCGAGTAATCGGGAACGGCAAAAGGCACGGCATACAGCTCCCCCACCCCAGCCCGCCCGGCATCCATCATGGTCACTCGGGCCAGCGTGCTCCGCGATGCCGGCGCTTCCAGCTCCACCTGGGTGTACAGGAGATGATTTCTCCCCAGGCGCTCGGGCACGGCGGCGTACACCGAATCATCGGAACGGTACACCGTCTGCTGCGCCGTGTCGGCCAGCACCAGCGAGACGTCGAAGCGGTATCGCACACCCCGGCTCTCCCACTCCCGCTTGAGGCGACCCGCCTCCACGGCGAAGGCCGCCACGACCCGCGTGACGCCGGGCCGCCCCCGGAAGGTGTAGAGGTCATAGAAAAAGGGGAGATCCACCGCCGACGGATTCGGTCCGGCGGCCAGGGCGGCCCCGAGTACCAGAAAAATGCTTCGCCTCATCCTCCCTTCCCTCTGTATCCGGCGCGGCATGGCCTCCCTCCCCGTCATGTCCGGTGATGAGCAACCTACAACCTTCACGGAGGATATCCTCTGCGGGTCCATACCCGGCAACGCCGGGAGCACCCTCCCCCCTGGGAACTCCGCTCCCGCCGGCTCGCTTAGGGAAACGATCTCTGAAGACCGGGGCCGGAACTGGACGTCGGCCGTACGCCGCCGCCCTCTTCCCGCCCTTCCCCCTCGATATACGCCAGAGGACGCATGAGCTCACCGGACCCCCGCGCCCTGACCGACGCCCGCCTCCAACTCCACTACGCAGTACAACTGATCCCCGTGTTCGGACGCTCCTACGTGGCGGCTCGAGACGACGACAGCCACCGCTCCATGACCTGGGATCCCGACAGGCGCTCGTTTCTCTCCCAGCCCTCCGACAGTTCGGTATCCGGCGTGCGGGTCCACATCGCGCCGCGCCACCTCACGGCGTCGGTCCGGCAGGACGGGGAGGAGCGGGCGTCCTTCTCCCTGGTGGGGCTGACACCGGGGGAAGCCATGGCCCGCCTCGCCGACGTTCTCTCCCCCCTCTTCGGACCCGATGCCCAAGACCTGGAGTGGCCCGAATACGAGCTCCCCGACCATCCCCTGGCCCACGGTGGTCGCTTCACCGGAACTCCCCAAGATCACTTCGCGGACCTGGAAGAACGCTACGACCAAGCGGCGGCGCTCCTGGGCGAGCTGGCCGCCGCCGAGCCCCACGCCACCCCGGTGCGCTGCTGGCCCCACCACTTCGACATTGCTCGGCTACTGCTGCTCGACCCGGAGCTGGGCGCCGGCGAGGGGCGCAGCGTGGGTGTTGGCATGTCGCCCGGCGACGGCGGATATCCTGAACCCTACTGGTACGTAACTCCCTATCCCTACCCCGAGGCCGAGGAGCTCCCTCCGCTGCCCCCGGGCGGGCATTGGCATCAGGAAGGGTGGTTCGGCGCCGTCCTCACCGCCACGGCGGCGGCAGAGGCGGAGGCCCATGCCCGCGACGTCACCCGGGCATTCCTCACACAGGCTGTGGCAGCGAATCGCGCCCTGTTGGAGGAAGGCAGTTAGGCTTCTAGATCCAGCCCTGCTCCCTTGCCAGGAGACTTAACTGCACGCGGTTGGAGACCCCCAACTTGGTGAAGGCGCTGTGGAGGTGCAGTTTCACTGTGCTCTGGGAGATGGAGAGTTCGGTGGCGATGCGCTTGTTGGACTTGCCCGCGGCGGCCAGCCGCGCGATCTCACGTTCCCGCGGCGTAAGCACATCCTCTGACTTGCGTCGCCCCATGAATTCGACGGCCCGGGCCGAAAGCTCAGGCGGGATCCACCGCTCTCCACGGGCCACGGCCCGCACCGCGTCCACGATGCCGCCCGCCACCGCCTCCTTAAGGACGATGGCCTCCACTCCGGATTCAACACAGCGGAGAAGGGTGGCGTCATTGAGCGTCGCCGTCAGAATCACCGTGGGCGTCTTCAACCCTCGATCCCCGAGGCGGTCATACGCCTCCAGGCCGTCACATTTCGGCATTCGGGCATCCATGATCACCACGTCGGGACGGTGGAGCTCCACGGCTTCCATGGCCTCGATCCCGTCGGTGCAGACAGCCACGACCTCCATGTCCGGCTCCAGCGCCAGGATGGCCTGCAGCCCGTGCAGGACCACCGAATGGTCGTCCGCCACAACGATACGAAGCGTCATTCCGCGGCCTCGCTGAAGAGGGGGAGACGGACCACCACCTTGGAGCCCGCCGTCGTGGAATTGATCCAGAGGTTCCCACCCACCGCCTGAACGCGGTGTTTCAAGCTCAGAGGCCCCAAACGCTTCTCCTTCAGAGTCTTGTCATCGAATTCCCCGAGAAAGGAGAACCCCACCCCGTTGTCCATGATGGTCAGGGCGATGTCCGCACCCTCCGGCGCCACGGAAAGAGACACCTCGGTGGCACTCCCGTGGCGCACCGCGTTGACCGTGGCTTCCTGGATGATGCGCAGCACCTGGCGTCCCAGCTCCGGCGGCACCGTGTCCGGCAGGTGGAGATCCACCGACGTGGTGACCCCCCAGATGGCGCCCACCCTCTCGATGATGCTTTCGATACGCTCGGCCAAGCCGAGGGTCCCATCGCGCCAGGCCGGCGGAGGGCCTTTCACCTCATCCACGTAGAGCCGCATTTCGCGCTGCTCCGACGCCACACTCTCCCCGAGGGCCTGCAGCACTTCCCCGGCAGCCGCCGGATCCGTGCCAATGAGCCGCCGAGCCACTGCAATCTGCAGGCTCGTGCCGGTGAGGGTCTGGAGGATTCCATCGTGGAGTTCAAGGGCGGTGCGCAGGCGCAGCTCGGCCAGTTCCTGGCGCAGGAGCGCCTCTCGGCGGCGGAGTTGGTCGGTGCGGTCCCGGCCCACAGCGTAAACGCGCCCGTCGGATCCCAGGGATACGGACCAGCGCATGGGCACGGGATGTCCGTCCACATTGAGTACGCGCGCGTCGAGGTCCGAAAGGGAATGCCCTCCGCGCAGGGTCCGCAGCCTTTTCTTCATGAGACGCCGGTCCTCCGGGAAGACCCATCTCAGGAAGTGTCCTCCCTCCACGTCCCCCACCCGGTATCCAAGGGTCCGCTGTACCGAGGGACTCACCATGAGAATCCGCCCCCGGCCGTCCAGAATGGTCAGAACGTCGTGGGAATACGAGAAGAACCGAGCGAGTTCCCCCTCCAGGGGTTCACCGCCGGCATCTTCGATCCCTGCGGAAGGGATCGGTGAGGTCATACGCTTTCCTGGGCAGGAAGGACGGCGGGTTACATTGAATACAATAGCAAAATGGGATCGCGCTGGCACCCGCGAAAGAGCGTCGTTAGGCCCATGCGACGCCGAGTGGCGCCTCCCGCCCCCTCCCCCTACGTTGGCGGAAATCATCCGTTTGTGGAGGAGGAGAATCATGTCCGCCCGTCCGTACCGTAACGGCTTCATCGTCCAGGCCGCCCTGCTGCTGGGCGTCGCACTCGGCGCTCCGACGCTTCGGGCCCAGGAGACCGCCCGCGCCGCCGCACAGGAAACGCAGGAGGCCCGGGAGCCGGGATGGACGCCTGAGTTCAGCCTGAAGTTCCGTGCCATCCAGCAGACCACCCTCTCCCCCGACGGAAGCCGGGTGGCCTTCGTGGTGCGCACCCCGGTGACGGAGGGGGAGAAATCCGAATGGTTGAGCCACATCTGGGTGGGCGCCACCGACGGATCGTGGGCGCGTCAGTTTACCCGGGGCGAGAAGTCCGCCACGAGCCCGGCCTTCTCCCCCGACGGGCGCTGGCTGGCCTTTGCCAGCAGCCGCAGTGGGAAGAATCAGGTATGGGCCATGCGTCTGGATGGCGGGGAAGCGATCCAGCTCACCCAAGCCGAGTCGGGAGTGGGGTCCTTCGCCTGGTCTCCCGACGGATCGCGCATCGCCTACCTCATGCGCGATCCCGAGACGAAGGAGGAGAAGGCCCGCAAGAAGGAAAAGCGGGACCCCATCCTCGTGGACCGCAACTTCAAGTACGCTCACCTCTACATGGTGCCCTTCCACCCCGACGCGGAGGATCCTCCTGAGGCCACCCGCCTCACCGCGGGTACGTTTCACATCAACAGCTTCGACTGGGCGCCCGACGGCTCGACCATCGCCTTCGGACATCAGCCCGATCCACGCCTGGACGTGGGCGCCGTCTCCCAGGACATCTCCACGGTCCCCACCGACGGCAGCAAGGAGGTCACGCCCCTGGTGACTCTGGGCGGTACCGACGGCAACCCCCGCTATTCGCCCGACGGGCACTGGGTCGCCTTCACCTCCAGCGGAGACCGTCCCGAGCGGGTGGGCCTGGCTGACGTGTACGTGGTGGCCGCCGAGGGCGGCGAGCCCCGGCTCCTGGCCTTCAGCCACGACCGAAGCGGCGGGCTGGTGGACTGGTCCCGGGACGGCTCCCGGGTCTACCTCACCGAGTCCATCGGCACCACCCGCCAGGTCACGGCCCTTCCCGCCGACGGCGGGCCCCTGGAGCGGGTGACCTCGGGAGAGGGCGTGGTGGGCGCCGTCTCCTTCGCCTCGGGCGCCGACATCATGGCCTTCACCTGGCAGACCCCCGACACCCCTGCCGATGTCTTCGTATCCGCCGTGGGCCGCGGCGACCGGACGCGCATCAGCAACCTTCACGCCGCCATGGAGACGCCGCCCATGGGGCGCACCGAGAAGCTCACATGGCGCTCCAAGGACGGGCGCTTCCAGATCGAGGGGCTCCTCACCTACCCGGTGGGCTACGAGCCCGGCCGCAGCTATCCCCTGATCCTCAACGTCCACGGCGGACCCGCCGGGGTGTACGTCCAGTCCTTCACCGGCGGCCCCTCCATCTACAACATCCAGTACTTCGCCCAGAACGGGTACGCTGTGCTTCGCCCCAATCCCCGGGGGAGCCGCGGCTACGGAAAGGAATTTCGCTTCGCCAACGTGCGTGACTGGGGCTTCGGGGACATGGACGACCTCATGGCGGGCGTGGACCGGGTCATCGAAATGGGAGTGGCCCACCCCGACTCCCTTCTCCTCATGGGGTGGAGCTACGGCGGATACATGACTTCCTTCGCCGTGACGCGCACCGACCGCTTCAAGGCGGCCAGCATGGGCGCCGGGCTTCCCGACCTCATCAGCATGGTCACGACCACCGACATCGGTGAGTACCTGGTGGCCCACATGGGCGGCAAGGAGTTCTGGGAGGACTACCCCGAGTACCAGCGGCATTCCGCCATCTATCGCATTGCCAACGTGAAGACGCCGGTGCAGGTGATCCACGGCCAGAGGGACCTGCGCGTCCCCTTCACTCAGGGTCAGGAATTTTACCGGGCGCTCCTGCGCAGGGGCGTTCCCACCGAAATGATCACGCTGCCCCGCACCCCCCACGGACCCCGGGAGCCCAAGCTGCAGGCGGCGGTGTCGCCCCTGATCCTCAAGTGGTTCGAAAAGAACCTGCGGCCCGGGGAGGACGGGAGCGGGGGATGAGGGCGGAGGACGGGACGCGGGACCTGAGGGGCGCCGTACCCGGCACCCTCCTCCGGGCCGGTCCAGGTGCCGTCGCCTCCCTCGCCGTCGCCTCCCTCGCCGTCGCCTTCTTCCTCGCACCTGCCGGGGCGCGGGCCCAGCGGGCATCCGAGCCGGCCGCCGCCACGCCTGAGCAGCGCTACACCGACTGGGCACACCCTATCTTTGCGCCGGAAGAATACCGCGTCCGTCGCCGGCTCCTCGTGGAGGAGTTGAAGCGCCGGGCAGGCGGGATCTTTCTCCTCCCGTCGGCCGATGGATCCACCCGCGGGGGAACCTTTCGCCAGCTCGACGACTTCTGGTACTTCACCGGTCTGGAAACACCCGCCTCCCTCCTGGCCGTGGATGGCGACGAAGGGCGCGCCATCCTCTTTCTGCCCACCCGGGACGCGCGCTTCGAGAACCCGGGCCGCCCCAACGACTTTCCGGGTCGCCTTCTGGGCGCCGATCCGGAGGTGGCGGCTCTGGCGGGACTCCCCGGCGCCGCTGCCATGGCATCGCTCCCCGATTCACTGCGGGAATGGGCGGCGCGCAGACGGACCTTCGTGGTGAACGGGGGCGCGCCGGGCCGTCTTTCCCGGCCGACGGTACCGGCGCTGGGCACCCTGGGTCCCCTCGCATCCCTCATCCTCCACCTTCTGGAGCGCCATCCCACCGCACACCTGGAGAACGGATACGAAGCCCTGGCCCACGTGCGGGGGGCCAAACGCCCCGGCGAGATCCGTCTCCTGCGCCGGGCCGCACGGGTGACCGCCGCCGCCATCGTTCGCACCGCAGGCGAGATCCGGCCGGGCGTGGACGAGAACCACCTCCGCGGCGTCTTCGAGGCGGCCTGCCGGGACGGCGGAGCCCAGCGCATCCCCTTCACCCCCATCATCAAGTCGGGCCCCAACAGCCTCTGGCCCTGGCGGATCCTCGCCGCGCATTACGACCGACGGAACCGGACCCTGGAGGACGGCGAGCTGGTCATCCAGGACGTGGGGTGCGAGGTGGAGGGTTACGTGAGCGACGTAGGGCGCACCTTCCCGGTAAGCGGGCGCTTCACGTCTTCCCAGCGGGAAAAGCTGGAGATGGCGACCCGGGTCTCGGACACCGTCATCTCCGCGGTACGGCCGGGCGTGACCCTCTCCGACCTGCTGAAGGTGGCCTACGAGGCCATTCCCGACGCCGAAGAGCCCTACATGCAGGCCCCCGTCTTCTTCGGGCATCCCCTCGGGCTCTCCACCAGCGATCCCATCCTCCCGGACGAGCCGCTGCGCCCGGGCATGGTCTTTACCGTGGAGCCGTGGTACTACAACCACGCACGGGGCATCTCCGTCTTCATTGAAGACGTGGTCCTGGTAACGGAGGACGGCGCCGAGGTGCTCACTGCGGGCCTGCCGCGCAGCCCGGGGGAGCTGGAAGGAATGGTGGGAGGCGGTATTTACCCCCCGTAGGAGGGGGGCGACCTTTCAGCGTCCACGTCCCCTTGCCTGGAGGAGGTCCCATGTCGAGGCAAACCCCCACCGATCTACTTCGCAGGCAGCATCAGAACATTCTGCGCGTCGCCTCCGTCCTGGAGCGCATCCTGGAAGACGAGCCCGTGACGGGCTCGCTGGACTTCGACGGGGTGGCGGACTGCATCGACTTCATCCGCCTCTACGCTGACGCCCTCCACCACGGCAAGGAGGAAGATCTCCTTTTCCCGGCCCTGGAGGAGGTGGGAATGCCCCGGGACTCAGGGCCGGTGGCCGTCATGCTCCATGAACACCGCCAGGGCCGCCAGTACGCCGCCGCCATGGCCGACGCCCTCCCCGCCGCCCGGGAGGGCGACCGAGAAGCCCACGACCGTCTCGTCAACGCCGCCTTCGGCTACATCCGATTGATCCGCCAGCACATCCTCAAGGAGGACAACATCCTCTTCAACTGGGCAGACCAGATGATCCCCGAGCCGGCGTGCCGCAGCCTGTGCGCGGCGTACGAAGGGGTCTGCGCACGTCACTTCGACGGGCGCAGCGTGGCCGAGCTGGAGGCCATCCTCGAACGGCTCCTGGAGCGCGATCCCGGCGCGTAGGGGGGCGGACCGGGGCCGACGCTTCCAAGGCCCGGCGGGCGGACCGGGGCCGACGCCCTCAGCCTTCCGGCGTCAGCAGCACCAGATGACCGCTCTCCTCGTCCAGGGTGAGGAGCGCCACCTCGCGGCTCCCCACCGTGACCTGGCCGGCCCAATCCACGCGGGGCAACCCCGGCGGGGGCTCCGCACCCTCGGGGATGATGGCGTCGAATCGGACATCGAAGCGATACGTCCCCGGCGCGACCGGAATCTCGGCGAACACGGGAATGGGTCGGTCGCCCCGGGCCCCGGGCGCCCGCGCCGTATCGGACAGGATCCGCCTCCCGTCCATGTCCACGGTGAGGAGATAGGGTGCGATGTGCCCGATGCAGGCCTTGGGATTGCGCATATGCACGGGCAGCCGTGCCAGCTCTTCCGGCGTGCGCTCCCGACACTTCTCCAGGGTGACGCCCTGCACCTTCCAGGAGAGTCTCACCAGCGCCTGATCCGGGTCCGAGAAGGAGACGGGCACTCTGGACAGTGCCGCGATGCTCAGGAGGAGGGCCAGGCTCAGAACGGTGGCGGCGATGCGTTGGCGCCAGCTCATGTGCCCACCTCCTCGGCCACCGATACCTCAGGCGTCTCACACTCGGTATCGATGACGATCTCCTCTTCCGCCTCGCCGCGGTCCAGCTTGCGGATGTCGTCGCGGAACTCCTGGAGGGCAGCCAGGAGCGTCAGCGGCTCACCTTCCGCAGCGTAGGCGAGGCGTACCCGCCGACGGTCCACCCGCGGCTTCAGCTCCGCCTCCCGCCCGTGATTCACTCGCTCCTGGAGCCAGAGGACACCTTCCCGGTTCCAGCAGTCCCGGGGCGGACAGGACGCCACCATCACGCCGCCGGCGCCCGCCCGTACAAGGTACTCGATGACCGAGGTATGCAGACTCCCGGTGCACGCCACGTTGAAGACGGGGGCACCCATGAAGTCGCCGCCCCTGGCCGGGCCTCGGTCACACGCGACAAGGACCACGTCCTCGGCGGTGGGTGCCACCCGCTCGATGAACTCCTTGACCGCCTTCAGCTCGTCCCGGCCCGTGCGCCCCGGCGGACCCACGCCCATGGGGGCGCACGACGCGACGCAGATCCCGCAGCTCACGCACTTGGCCGGGTCCACACGGGCCACGTAACCCTCCCGCCCGTCGCTGCGCCGGACCATGGTGATGGCTTCGTACGGACAGTCGTGGTAGCACTGCTCGCACCCCGTGCACAGACGCTCGACCACCACCGAGGGCGCCGGGGCCCGCTCCGGCGTAGGGCGCTGGAGCACCGGGACCAGGAGGAGCACCCCGCTCACCGCCAGAAAAGCGATCCACACCACGCCCACCGGCAGCCCGCGGCTCACCGGAAGCCAGAAGGAATAGAAGAGGTCCAGCACCACGTTCCCCGGAATGCGCAGCAGATGCGCCTCCTCCTCCATTCCCACCGGCCACACGATGGAGAGGGCGGTAAGAAGACCCACCGTCCCCCAGAGGAGAGGGCGGGGCGGCAGGAGATACGTCCGGGCCAACCGCGACACGTGAACCCACAGGAGGAGCGCCAACCCCACCGGCACGGCGATGTGGGCGAAGAGATTCAGGAAGAAAAACGCCGGGGGAATCGCCGCATCCCCCGAAAACGCCCGGCTGATGGGTTGGGCGAAGAGGGGCAGGATGTCCATGAGGCGGGCCCCTTCCTCCGCCAGGAGGCGCGCCTGTTCGTCCCAGATCATGACGTACCCCGTCCACCCGCAGAGGAAGAGGACGAAGAGGAGCACCGCGCCCGACACCCAGGCCAGCACCCGGGGACCCCAGGAACGCCCCTGAGCGAACATGCGCAGGGCGTGAATCACCGTGGCCGCCACCGCCAGGTCCGACGCGTAGCGGTGCAGCGTGCGGATCCAGCGGCCGGCCCAGACCTGGTCCGTGACCCGCGCCACCGAGGCGTGAGGCGCCCCGATGCGGTAAAAGAAGAGGAGGTAGAGCCCCGTGATCAGCAGCACCAGGAAAGAGAGCACCACCAGCGCGCCGGAGTGGTACAGCGGGTTGTAGCGCCAGGTGTAGACGGCGTTGAACCATGCGTCCAGCCGCGCCAGGCCCCATCGGACCATGCGCTGCGCGCGGTATGCCAGCCGACGGAAGGGGTGAAGCATGCGACTCTTGCGAAAGGAGAAAGATCATTTAATCATGATGTTTCGTAAGATTGTGTCGAACCCTCGCGGCGACAAGGGGTCATGGTCCTTTCCCAGACGGCCATCTATGCACTCAAGGCGGTCCTTCACCTGGCCGAAGCCGATCCCGCCGAGCCCGTGCGCGTGGACGACATCGCAAAGGCCCTGGACGTACCCCGGAACTACCTGAGCAAGATCCTTCACCAGCTCGCTCGGGACGGCATCCTGGACTCCACCCGCGGACCCCACGGCGGGTTCGTCCTGGCCATTCCCCCCGCCGAGCTTGCGCTGGGCGTGGTCATCAGCCCTTTTGACACCATCGCAGAGGAATCGGCGTGTCTTCTGGGCCGGGAGACGTGCACCGACGAGCAGCCGTGCGCCGCGCACCTCCGGTGGAGAGAGGTGTCGCGGGCTCTGCAGGACTTTCTCAAGAACACCAGGATCAGCGACCTGACCGAGCACGGCAGGTCCATTGAAGATTTGGCCGTAGGAAGTGGCGCGAGAGGCAGGGCGGACACGGCCGGAGATGTTCCCTACCAGCAAGGAGGACCTGATGAATGAATCCCGTCCGGCGGGAGACGCCGGAGGAGAGGTGCCGTTCTTTCAGCGGCTCTTCGACCGGCCGTTCGTACTGCTGGGTATCGGCCTCGCCGTGATGCTGGTGCTCTTCACCTTCTGGGGGCTGTGGGAGGTTCTCCACCTTCCCCAGGCCACCCTTCCGTAGGAGGACGACATGCATACGACCGGCGTGACCCCTCCCAAGGGGATCTGGTGGAAGCCCGCCCATCGCTCGGAAAAAGTCTGGTTCACCATCGCCTTTATCTGGTGTCTGATCCTGTTCGCCATGATGCCCTTCTGGCATCTCAAGGGCGGACAGAATCCCTCGGGCATCCGTTCCCGGGTGAATCCCGCGGACTATCAGGCCAGGGTGCAGCAGTTCATCAAGGACTACCAGGTGGGCACCGACAACGGGATCCCCGTGGTGTCTCCACCCCCGGGAAGCGACATCTATCTCATGGGACAGATGTGGCAGTGGAGCCCGGTACTGCAGCTTCAGGAGGGCGCGCAGTACACGCTCCACCTCTCATCCCTCGACGTGAACCACGGATTCAACCTCTTCCCCTTCAACGTGAACTTCCAGGTCGTCCCGGGCTATGACTACGCCCTGCGGATCACCCCCACGGAGGCGGGGGATTTCCGCATCGTCTGCAATGAGTTCTGCGGCGTGGGGCACCACCTCATGCTGGGAAAGATCGTGGTGCAGGGATCCGAAACCGCCCTCGAAGACGGCGACGTGCCGGCAACCACGGGAGGTGAACAATGAACGTGACCACTGCCGACACCGGCATCGGAGCTTTCCGCACCTGTCCCACCACGGGGCTCAAGGTGCACAGGGACGCCGACGCTCTCATCAAGGCCAACGCGGTCGTGGCCACCGTGGCCCTCCTCATCGGCGGCATCGCGGCCGTCCTGGTGCTCCTTACGCGCTGGCAGGCGGTCCACCTCCTGCCCGCCGTCTGGTTCTACCGGGTGCTGACCATCCACGGGATGAACATGCTCATCTTCTTCATCCTCTTCTTCGAGATGGCGGTGCTCTATTTCGCGTCGGCCGTCCTGTTGAATTCGAGGGTGGCGGCGCCCAAACTGGCCTGGGGCGCCTTCGCCCTCATGGTGGTGGGAACGATCATGGTGGAGTGGACCATGATCACAGGCAAAGCCGACGTGCTCTTCACCTCGTACGTGCCCCTGCGCGCCGATCCCAACTACTATCTGGGGGTGATCCTCTTCGCTGTGGGCGCCCTCACCGTCGTGGGAATCTTCTTCGCGACGCTTGTGGTAGCCAAGCGGGAGAAGACCTACGAAGGATCCATTCCCCTGGTGACCTTCGGCGCCCTGACGGCGGCCATCATCGCCGTCATCACGCTGGTGCACGGGGCGGCCATCTACATCCCCACCTACCTGTGGTCCATGGGGATCATGAACGTGGATCCGCAGGTGTACCGGCTCGTCTGGTGGGGTCTCGGCCACTCCTCCCAGCAGATCAATGTGGCGGCCATGGTGGCCATCTGGTACCTGCTGGGCGCTCTCACCGTAGGCGCGGTGGTGGTAAGCGAGAAGATCAGCCGCACCGCCTTCGTGCTCTACATCGCCTTCATCTCCATGGCGTCGGCCCACCACCTCCTGGTGGACCCGGGGTTCAGCCCGAGCTGGAAGGTGGTGAACACCTCGTACTTCATGTACATGGCGGTGCTGGCGTCCATGCTGCACGGCTTCACGGTTCCCGCCGGCGTGGAGATGGGGATGCGGCTGCGCGGTTTCACCCAGGGGATCTTCGGATGGCTGCGCCGGGCGCCCTGGGGGGATCCGGGATTCAGCGCTCTCGTACTCTCCGTGGTGGTATTCGGCTTCGTGGGCGGAATCACCGGAGTCACCTTCGGCACTGAGCAGATCAACATCATCGCCCACAACACGCTGCGGGTCCCCGGACACTTCCACGCCACCGTGGTGAGCGGCACCGCCATGGCCTTCATGGGCATCACCTACTACGTCATCCCTCTCATCTTTCGTAAGAAGGTGGCATTCTACGGGATGGCGCGATGGCAGCCGTACATCTTCGCCATCGGCATGCTCATCTTCTCCATGGCCATGACCTTCGCCGGAAGCTTCGGCGTGCCACGGCGCCACTGGGATATCACCTTCACCGGCGCGCCCTTCGACCTGGCGTACTCCCCGGCGGTCGACCTCATCATCGGGGTCATGGCCATCGGCGGTCTCCTGGGCATCCTGGGCGGCGCCATGTACATCATCATCACGGTCTGGTCCGTCTTCTTCGGGAAGCCCCTGGGAGACGAGTGCACCTCCGAGGCCCTGGCCGGGTCGGTACCGCCGGGCGTGTACAACCGGCCCTTCACCGAGCTGCCCACCGAGGAGGTGGAGCTGGAAGAGCACGGCACCCTGGGCATGATGCCCGGCACCATGATCCTGGTGCTCATCTTCCTCACCGCCTTCGTGGTGTACTACTTCGCCAACTGGAAGCTGCTCTCCTTCGTATGGAAGGTCGGATAGCACGCGATTCGGGAGGGTCCATGGCCTCGAGGTCGTGGCTCAGGAGGGATGACCTGTGGCCCCTGGGGGCCATGGGCATCCTCCTCCTGACGACGGGACTGTGGTGGGCGCTGGCCCTGTGGCCGCTGCCCGCCACGGCCCCGCCCTGGCTGGAACGTGCCCGCTACGTCTGTTTCAACACCACCGAGTCGGGGCTCCCCGACCGGTCCGGGTGGATCCTCCTCATCGGGCAGCCTCTGGGCATGGTGGGGATCCTCCTGGCCGGTTGGGGAGCGCGGGTGCGCGAGACCCTGCGTCACCTGCGGCGCACCGCTCCCGGCAAGGTTCTCCTGAGCGGGATGGCGCTGTTGCTCCTCGGCGGGATCACCGGCGCCGGCGTGCGGGTGGCCGACGCCCGCATCCCGCCGGCCACCCTTCCCTCGGGGGAGGTTTCCGAAGGCTATCCCCGCCTGGACATGGCTCTTCCCGCCATGTCGGGCGTCGTGGACCAGACGGGACGCCCCTTCTCCCTCGAGCTCCTTCAGGGACGGCCGGCCCTCGTCACCTTCACCTACGGCCACTGCGCAACGGTGTGCCCCCTCCTGGTGCGCAACGCACTCGACGCCCGCAGGGAGCTGGGGGGAACGGATCGCTTTGCCATCGTCGTCCTCACCATGGATCCCTGGCGCGACACGCCGTCGCGCCTGGAAGCCCTGGCCGCCAAATGGGAACTGGAGCCCGGCGATCTCATCCTGAGCGGCTCGGTGGAGGATGTGCAGGCGGCGCTGGACGCGTGGCAGGTGGCCCGGGTGCGGGACGAGCAGACGGGCGACCTCACCCACACGCCCCTCACCTACCTCATGGAAGCCGACGGCACGGTGGCCTACGCCTCCACGGGGAGCCGCACCCAGATTGTGGCACTGGCCGAGCGCTTGCGGTAGAATCTCCCCGGTAGTTTCCCGTCTCCCTCAGCCTGAGGACGGCACCGCAATGAAGCTCGGCCTGGAGGCGCTGCGCACACCCGTATACCGCATCCTCGACCCCGTCGTGGCGTGGATGGTACGCCGCCGGGTGCACCCCAACCTTCTCACCACCCTGGGGTTCGTGACCGTGGTGGGCGCCGGCATCCTCTACCACCAGGACCACGTGCGCTGGGCAGGTGCGCTTGTGCTTCTGGGCGGGCTGTGGGACATCTTTGACGGACAGGTCGCCCGGGTGAGCGGGATGGCTTCCAAGTTCGGCTCCTTCTACGACTCCACTCTGGACCGCATCAGCGAAATCGTCGTGTACCTGGGGCTCCTCTCCCTGTACAACAGCTACGGGCGCGAGCTTGCGGACGTGTGGATGGTCTACGTGATCTTCCTGGCCATGGCGGGCTCCCTCATGGTGAGCTACACGCGGGCACGGGCCGAAGGGCTGGGGCTCGACTGCCGGGTGGGCCTCATGCAGAGGCCCGAGCGCGTGGTGCTGCTGGGCGCGGGATCCCTCGCCTTCGGCCTCACGTGGAACGGGCTGGTCCTGGGCGGCGTCCTCGTGGTGGTGGCCGTCCTTACCAACCTGACCGCGGTGCAGCGCATCCTCTGGGTGTATCGCCACGCCGCGGGGGTCTCCGTTTCCGACGCGTCGCTCAGAGGGCAGTAGACGGGCGTGTTCAGATGAGGATCCTTGCCGCCGCCGTGGACCGAACCTTCGCCGCCGTCGAGGCCCGCTGGAACCGCTTCGTAGCCGGTGGGGCCATGGGAAGCCTCCTGGTGGCGGTATTCCTGGGCGTGCTCGTCGCCGTCGAGCTCAACCGCGCCGGCCTCCTCCCCCGGGCAATGGGCAGCCTTGTTGGAACGAACCACTTCGCCGCGGTCGGTACGGCCTTCATGCTCCTCCTTTTCGTGGAGATCCTGGCCCTGGTATTCGGTCTGGTGAAATCGGTGGCCGATTCGGTAGGGAAGCAGTTCGAGCTTTTCTCCCTGATCCTACTACGTAAGGCATTTCTCGAGTTCGGGAAATCGGGTGAGCCCATCGCATGGGAAACGGCGTCGAGCGGCGTCATGGTGGCGCTGGCCGACATCCTGGGGGCACTCCTCATCTTCGTCGTCATCGGTTTCTACTATAGGCTGCAGCGCCACAAACCCATCGTTGCTTCCGAGACGGAGCAGGAGAACTTCATCCTGGGCAAGAAGATGGTTGCGCTGGCACTCCTGTCCGGCTTCGTCGTTCTGGGTATTCTGGACGGTTGGTATCTCCTGTCCGGCGTGCCCACGTATGACTTCTTCCACGCCTTCTATACCCTTCTCATCTTCAGCGACGTCCTGATCGTCCTCATCTCCATGATCTACACGACGGACTACCAGGTCGTCTTCCGCAACTCCGGGTTTGCCGCAGCCACGGTGATCCTGCGTCTGGCTCTGGTGTCGCCGCCGGTGATCAGCGGCGCACTGGGCCTGGGTGCCGCTCTCCTCGTGCTGGGACTCACGGCCGCGTACAACGCGTTCACGCCCCACACCGCGGAGCCGAGCCGCGGTTGACGGCGGGGGAGTCCGACGCAAAGCGGTGCAGCGGGACCCTTGATCTGATCCGGAGGCCGGAACGTACCAATCGCCAAGGGTAGGATGAGTCATGGGAAAGCGTCGCATCCCCCGGGTTGATCCCCCGCAGATTCACACCCTGCAGGGCTCATTCGTCGCCGAAACCCTGGACCTCCACGGCATGTCGGCCTCCGCCGCGGAACAGCGCCTGGAGATGTTCTTCCAGCGCGTCTCGGTCACGGCCCCCGGAAGCGTGGTGCGGGTGATCACGGGCAAGGGCACCCGCTCCCGGGGTGAGCCGGTGTTGCGCGCGGTTCTCCTTGAAGCCCTCTCGGGGTGGCTCCGGCGTTTCGTGGACGAGTGGTCCCTCGACCAGGGCGGCGGGGCCTATCTCATTCGTCTGCGCCGTTGAGCCGCGCCGACGTTCCGATCCGAGCTGTTGGAACAGAGCACGATTCCGTCCCTCATTCCATTTTCAATCCGCGCCCCCCACGCGGGGGGCGACCCCAGCGATCTAAATCACCCATTCTCAGCGGGATTGCGGAGGAGGTTCGCGAAACGCGGCTACACAATGAGCGGACCCTCCATATCCACTGCCGTGTTCACCCCATAATGCTCCACCCTCCTCCGCCATTTCTTCCCCAGAAAGTAAAGGCGCAGGCTGTCTTCCTCAGCCTCGAAGGCTTCAAGTAGCCGGGCTTTCAGAGGCGTCCATTGTTCCCAGGACATGTTACACTCAAACACGGAATTCTGGACGCGCTGCCCAAAATCATGGATCCGGTGCCCGATGCCCCGGATACGCCCGACCTTCTTCGTATCCAGGTGCAGGAGCTCGCCCGGCCGCTTCTTCTCGTAGCGAACCACGACGGGCTTGGGTTCG